>JAFWYO010000098.1 GCA_017517715.1 Bacteroidales bacterium | reverse complement strand
TCGTTCCTATATCGTTCTTATATCGTTCCTATATAAAAATATAAGAACGATATAGGATCGATATAGGAACGGGCGGAGCGGGTGGCTGCCAAAGCTGCCGCAAAAGCGCAAAAAAAAGAGAACACCTTTTCGGATGTTCTCTTTTTATTACTACAACGCTTTGGATTACATAGCGTTGACCTGCTTCATCAGTTTCGATTTGAGGTTGGAGGCTTTGTTCTTGTGGATCACTGAACGTTTTGCCAGTTTGTCGATGATGGAGACCATCTTGGGCAGACGCTCGACGGCCACAGCCTTGTCCTCGAGAGCGCGGAAATCACGCAGCGCGTTGCGCATAGTCTTTGCGTAATAGCGGTTCTCTACTCTTCTTTTCTCGTTGGAGCGGATTCTTTTTTTTGCTGACTTGTGATGTGCCATAATTGTTACTATCTTCTTTTTTCTTGTTTTCGTACTCCGTGCGGGATTCGAACCCGCGATTTTGAGAATGAAAATCTCACGTCCTGGGCCAGCTAGACGAACGGAGCCTGCTGTTTTGAGTTTAATAAGGTTTAAGGATTTGCACCTTTATTTTGCCATATTACCTCTCAAAAGCGGTTGCAAAAGTACAAACATTTTTTGAACTGGCAAAATTTTTTTTCACCAGACAATGTCAACATTCTTGCTCAAACGTCTGTATCTGCCTGAAAACGAAATCCTAAACGCTTAGCAGTAACTATTGACTTTTTATCAAAATTGTTGCGCATTTCGCCTACCGAGACCACCTTGATTTCGTCGTACGGAGGGGTCAAAAGATCAAAATTGGTGGTATATTCGATTGCCGACTCTATGATACTTTGCACCGACTCGTTGGAAATCAGCGAAGTATTGAAGTTATTGTACAGCATACCCAGCTCGCGCTTGCCTTCAATAAAGTAATGGTTATCCTTGTTAACAAACACGCGTCCAATAAGATAACCCAAATCGCTGTCGCGCTGATACAGGAAAGAATCGGTCAGGAAATTATAGATATGTATGACTCCGCAATAGGAGCGTTCCGGGTCTTCGCGGATATAGGCCGACTTCATCACTTCGTGGTTGCGCGAAAACTCGAAGATGTTGGTGTGCATCATAAAGACGAGCGTGTCGCTGGCGAACCGGATTTCGAACTCAAAGTCGCCGCGGTCGATAAAATCGAAGCGCATATCTTTTTCCGTATGCGCGTTGTGCTCTTTAAGCTGGTTTATGACATCCTTTGCCGTAGTGCGGAAAAGCTCGAAAGTCTCTCTGGTTGAATCATATATGCCGTGTTTCAGCTCCCCTTTCGAGAAGATGAGGTCGACAAGTTCTTTTTTCATTTCCATCTTGATGAAATATTCTGTTATTAAAAATTGTTTTTGCGTACAACGGTGTCGACGACCTTGCACAGGCGCATACTGGTCTGGTTAATTTCGCCGCTGCCGTCGATGCAAACCAGCAGGCCGGACACCTTGTAATAGTCCGTGACGGGCTTGGTCTTGGCGTCGTATTCCTCGAGGCGGTGGCGGATCGTGTCGTCGTTGGCGTCGTCGGCACGGCCCGAGATGATGGCGCGTTCGTGGATGCGGCGTACCAGCTCTTCGCGCGGGGCGTCGATCGAGATGACGCAGTTCATACGGCGGTTGTGGCGCTTGAAGAGGAAATCGAGGGCTTGGGCCTGCTGCACCGTGCGCGGAAAACCGTCCAGGATGACGCCCTGTTCGGTCGAGGACAAGGCCTTGTCGACCAAGCCTATCACCACATCGTCGCCCACCAGGTCACCACGCTCCATAGCAGCCTTGACGCGCTGTCCCAGCGGCGTGGCTGCCTCTATCTCGGCACGAAGCATATCGCCCGTCGAGAGATGCAACAAATCGTATTTCTCGGCCAAAATATTGGCGTGTGTGCCCTTGCCGACGCCCGGCGCACCAAAAAGAACTATATTTTTCATCTTTTATTAAATATTGATTTAATATTGCCGCATCAAAAAACGTTCCCGACTTTCCTCTTGCAATGCATTTCGGAAACATTGTCATTCAATAATTTCCGAAACGTGAATTTTATCAGTTGAAATGTGCGCCGACTGACAAAATGTCAGTCGGCACACTTGTTGTCTGCCATCATTTCAGCTCCCACGTGGCGCCGTCCTTGCCGTCCTTCACGGCGATGCCGAGGGCCGACAGGCTGTCGCGGATCTTGTCGCTGGTCGCCCAGTCCTTGTTGGCCTTGGCGGCGGCACGCACATCGAGGATCATCTGCATCAGGCCGTCGATCAGGGCGCTGTTGTCAGTCGCGGCTTCGTCGCGCAGGCCCATAATGTCAAACACAAAGGTCTGGAACACAGACTTCAACTCGTCGATATCCTCCTGCGTCAGCGTGGCCTTGTGGTCGTTGACGGTGTTGATGACCCTGGCGGCGTCGAACAGGTGCGAAATGACGATGGGCGTGTTCATATCGTCGTTCATCGCGTCGTAGCACAGCTGGCGGTAGCCTTTGACGTCGACCGAGCTGGTCTTCGACGGCTGCAGCGAGCCGAGGGTCTTGAAGGCCTGCATCAGGCGGTTATAGCCCTTTTCGGCGGCCTGCAGGGCCTCGTTGCTGAAGTCGACCGTGCTGCGATAGTGAGCCTGAAGGATGAAGAAGCGTATCGTCATCGGGCCGTAGGGCTGCGCCAGCATCTCCTCGCCGTTCTTGGGGTTGATGTGGCTGCCGTTGAAGAATTCGTCGAGGGTGATGAAGTTGCCCAGGCTCTTGCCCATCTTCTGGCCTTCGATGGTAATCATATTGTTGTGCATCCAGTACTTGCAGGGGCCGTGGCCGGTCGACGCCACACACTGCGCAATCTCGCTCTCGTGGTGCGGAAAGACGAGGTCCATACCGCCACCGTGGATGTCGAAAGGCGAGCCTAAATATTTGGCTCCCATAGCCGTGCACTCGGCGTGCCAGCCGGGGAAACCATCGCTCCAGGGCGAGGGCCAGCGCATAATATGTTCGGGCGAAGCCTTCTTCCACAGGGCAAAGTCGCCGGCAAAGCGTTTCTCTTCCTGGCCGTCCAGCTCGCGCGTGGTGGCCAGCATCTCGTCGATGACGCGGCCGCTGAGTTTGCCGTATTTGTGGGTTTTTTCCTGATACTTGCGTATGTCGAAATACACGCTGCCGTTGCTGACGTATGCCAAGCCGGCATCGAGAATTTTCTGCACCAGCTCTATCTGCTCGATGATATGGCCGCTGGCGTGGGGTTCGATGCTGGGGCGCAGCACGTTAAGGCGGTCCATCGCGGCGTGGTAGCGGTTGGTGTAGTATTGCGCCACCTCCATCGGCTCCAGCTGCTCCAGGCGGGCCTTCTTTGCAATCTTGTCCTCGCCTTCGTCGGCGTCGTGTTCCAGGTGTCCCACGTCGGTTATGTTCCTCACATAGCGCACCTTGTAGCCCAGATGCTGCAAGTAGCGAAACAGAATGTCGAACGTGATTGCCGGACGGGCGTGTCCCAGATGTGCATCGCCGTAAACGGTAGGGCCGCAAACGTAGAGTCCTACGTTGGGGGCATTCAGGGGTACGAATTCTTCCTTTTTACGCGTCAGCGTGTTGTATATCATGAATTTGTTTTCCATAG
>JAFWYO010000097.1 GCA_017517715.1 Bacteroidales bacterium | reverse complement strand
GGTTGCAGCACCCGGTCGCCAACCTTCACGCCATTGATATAGACCTCGTGGTAGCCCAGCGATGTTACGCTGATGTGGAAGGTGAGCGTCTGAAAATCATAGCGTTTAAGCTCGCTCTTCTTTACGGTGAATGTCTTGCGCAGCTTGGGCGTTTCGGCCCATCCGCTCTCCGTCCGGCAGCCGATGAACTCTTGCGCTTGGATGTTTGTCGCACTCAGCAGCAGAAGTAAAGCTAATAGTGTTTGGCGTTTTAGGAAGCGAAGCATTTGGTTAAGGGCTGGAGGGTTAATATGTTAATAAGTTGATTTGTTGATACGTTTGTATGTTAAGGTTGGGGAATTGCCTCAATTCTCTTGAATGTTCCCCATATTGGATGGTTCCGGTATGCTTCTACAGCGTTGGAAGGAACACGCAACACTGCCGTCGACGGTAGCTGATAAAAAGTGGTCACTGCTGCCTCTGGTGGTACTGTGGCCCACATCCACACCTCGCGCAGGTGGGAGCATTCGGTAAAGCTGTAGTTGCCCACCTTGCGGACGTTCGGGCCCATATACACTACTCGCAAGCTGTCGCAATAGGCGAAGGCGTAGTCGCCGACAATTTCAAGGCTGTCGGAGAGAACTAGTGTATCTATGGCCGTTTCGTAGAAGGCTCCGTGACCTATCTCCCTCATCTGTGGCGACAGCACCAGCTGTCGCAACTGGCTGCTTTTGGCGGCGAGGTTGTGGACGGCTGTATGGGTGCCGCCCTTAAACTCTATACGTTTCAAACCAGCCACATTGCTCAAAAAATCAACTGGCAACTGTTCGACACCGGTGTCGATGATAACGTTGGAAAGGGCCATACAGCGGTAAAAATAGCTGTACTTCATTATCGAGTCGTGATGCGCACCCTGGCAGTCGCGAGCCTTCCATATCAGTGTGGTAAGACTTGTACAGTCGTTGAAAGGCATAATGCCCATCTGCTGCAAGCCGTAAGGAATCACCAATGTATCTCGCAACGATATGCAACCGACAAAGGCTTCGGTACCAATGCTGAGAAGGCTTTCGGGCAGCTTGACTGAGGTGAGTTTTGCATTGTCCTTGAATGCACAGTTGTCTATGGCGACCACATCCCACGTAAAGCCCCGATGGTGCACACTGGCGGGAATGACCATATCGCCTTCGGGCTTGACGATCCCTTCTGGCCAGGGCGCCCATTGACTGGAAGTGGGTGGAACGACCTCTACCAACCGTTGGGGTACACGACTCATCTCCCGCATCCATATTGTCTGTCCACTCTCCAGCCGTACTTCAAAACGTTTGGATGACGGAAGCAACATAATAACAATCAGTATGACAATCATCAGTGCAACGAGCATCCAGATGGACCATATGGGGAACATCAGCCTGCGCAGCGATGCCACCGACTGGGGACGACGGTTGGGATCCAGCCTTGTGGCGCAACGCAAAGCCACTGAATAATGTTTTCCAAACAGGGACTCCATCACACGCCCCAACGAATAGATGTCCGAGCGACTGTCGGTCGTGCGTCCCTCGCGTTGCTCGGGCGAGGCATAGTTCTCTGTCCCTGATGCCTGTTTGAGGGTCGCATATTGTGGGCCGTCACTCAATCCGAAGTCGATAAGTTTCACTCGCCCGTCAGCGGTGACGATAATGTTCGAAGGCTTTATGTCACGGTGGTAAATACCTCGGCTGTGAAGGTACTCAATAGCGTCGAGCAGCTGACCAAACACGCGCTTCAGTTCTGCCTTGCGCCTGCCTTTTTTCCACTGGTCGAGGGGCTTGCCGTCAACCCATTCCATCACTATACAGCGTCCGGCAATAGCATCGTCCTCCAAACTCTCGACACGAACCACATAAGGACTGTCAAGTCCCACGCCGATGCTATACTCCTTGTACAACCACTCTTCATAAACAGGATTTCCCCGAAATTCCTTCCGTAAACCTTTAAGAACATACCATCGTCCAAAGCGACGCGCACGCCACAGGATATGGCTCTCACTTAGTCCTATCTCTTCGTATGACGAGAAAAAAGGCTCGGTGATGCCGGCGCCGCCCGACACAATTCCAGATGGTGCATTGCTCAGCATCTGGCGCCTCCTGTATTAATTATGAGTGCGTTATATTGATTTGCCATAATCTTATTCTTCCTGTTTCAGTTTGCAAAGGTATGATTTTTTTTCGCATCTTCAATCGTCAACCTTAGTCTTTAATAGGCATAGAATAGAAGCGGACCAAAACGGTTGTGCTGTATTTCAGATATTTTTAGTACTTTTGCATTCGATTTATGAACCATTTAGACAATAGTACCATAGAGACTTTGCGACGCCTCATTTGCGAGGCTGCGGGCTGTGAAGCGGGGTCGCCTGCCGACCTCTACACACTTATGCTCTTCATCGAAAGTCGCACACGCGAAACTGTCGGCCTCACCACTGTCAAGCGTTTCTGGCAGTATGGAGGTCTCAGCTCCAAGCCACGCCAAAGTACACTCAATGTTATGGCTCGATCTATTGGTTACCGTAACTATGACGACTTTTGTGAGCATTACGGCGACTGTACACCATCGAGCGACATTGTGTTGGGAGAGGGGATTAAAGTGGCCGACTTGAAGCCTGGCGACAGACTTATGCTGCGCTGGAACCCAGGGCGAGAAGTTGTTCTAGAATACTTGGGCAACAGCACATTCCGTGTGTTAAGCAGTGAGGGTAGCAAATTGAAAGCCAACGACACATTCCAGGCCGCTTTTTTCGCCTTGGGCCACGCTGCAATGCTTGCCAATGTGATACACGGCGATTCCTCTTGGCCCCTCTACGAGATAGGCCAGCAGGGAGGTCTGACCTTAGTTCGCCGCCTCTCATCAGTAGGCGAATAGTTCACAAACAATATCGCAAATACCATTAAAACATCATTTCATTAAGTGATTCTGATAATCTGATTCAGGACTTTCTATAGAGAAGTCCTGTTTTGTTGTGTTAATTTTCAATATATTACAAAACGGACCAAAACGGTTTAAGATTGTGTCGTAATAATGTTTAAATTTGCACATCATTTTAAACAAAATAGTTATGGGACTCTTAAACAACATCAAAGACGCTTTCAACAAGGCTGAATTCACCGTAGCACCTAACAAGAAACTCAAGACCATCTCGGCCGACTTCAAGAAGAACTTCGACCTGACGCTGGCCTTCTACAAGGGCGTGCAGCTTGCCGACCCCGAGATGACTCTCGCGGCCCTCAACAGCAAGACCACCAAAGAGGTGAATAGCAAGGCCGACGGCCTGAAGATCAAGGGTTCGATGAAGGTGGGCGACGCCGAGAAACTCTTCGACCAGAACTTCGGTGTCACCGTCCAAATCAAAGACAAGGTCGGCAAGGTCCTCGTCCCCAACAATATCACCATCGGCCAGGCCGCAAGAGGTGAATATAAGTAAAGTTAATCATCAAAAATCATACATCATGAGATGGAATCGTGAAATCGGCAAAGACTATAATGGTCCATTGTCTCAATGTTTGGTACGCTTTTATGATCAGTGTGTTGAGAAATGCAGGACACTTGAAGTTCCCAAAGAAGTTATGGGGCAAGATGGTTATCGGCGCAAAGTGACAAGAGTATGCTTGCCGTACAAGCCTCCTAAATGTTTAAAAAAAATTATAGTTCCTAAAGGTGCGAAACTCTACAACTATGAGTATATGGATCGTGCCCCGGGCTGGGATACTTTCTATACCTTAGACTTTGAGGAAGAATACAAAGATATCATTATTGAAGAGTATTAGACAATGAATCTTGTTACCCCACACGGGTTGCAGAAAATCCTGTATGCTATAAAGCATAGTTTATGGTCTGGTGATGGCTATTCCATCGACAAGAAGGTCATCCGCCGTGTGTTCAACCTGACGGACGGTAGCCGCACCGACGATGTAATGGCTCGGTTGGCGCTAATCGACGGTATGTACTCCACCCAGATGAACCGCCGCTACTACCCGTTGGAAGACTTGGCCGGAATGCTTGTGGCGCTGGAAAAGAATGCTCCGCTTAAAAACACGTTCATGACTTTCACAAAAGACCTTGACCCAACACAATTCAGTATCAATGGCAAGGGTGATTTGTGGAGCAATGGCTACGGTGTAGGCAAAGACGGGAACCCTAAGGGGGCCGCCGTGTCGCTTATAAGCAAGTATGCCTACTTTGAGACGGGGTATAAGTTTCCAATATATGACTCGATAGCCTGCGAGGTGCTGCCTATATTATGGTCTATTGTTATGGGCAATGATGATGTGCCCAAACTTACAATAAACAATAGCAAGCAGCAGATGATGGGCAAAGAGACCATAGTATCTTTCCTGAAGGCAGTGAATATGTTGGCGGAAGAACTTGGTGCAGATGCTGACTACGATACGCTTGATCGCTTGATGTGGTATACGGGCAAGATGCTTCGGGGCAACTTCTCGCTGGTCTTCTCTAAGGAGGAGTATGTTGAGTGGGCAGACGTGGCGAAAAAGATTGGCATGAAATTCAAAGACGAGGACTTGATAGATGCAGTCATACGTATCGATGTCAAGCAACTGCCTTTCCTTGACAAAGAGGAGAACACATTCGTAAAGATGATTTATGAATTGGCACAAAAACTAAAAACTTTACGCTGTTGCCAAATCGTCACGTGCCAGACGGCTCCAACTACACGAAGCTTATAGCTACCAATGGAAAGACTACTGCCAAGTGCCCACAGACAACGGTAAAAACGGATTGTTCCTTCAATAACAAATAGTAAAATTTAAATTAGTCATGGCAAAAGAAAACAAAACTGTAAAAGATGCAAAAAAGGAAATTGCGCGCCTAAAAAAGAAAACAGGAAAGATGAGACCATAGTATGGCTAAAATACATATTGTATTTGATACTGACCATCGGCATAGGATTTGCGATAATCTACTTTTTTAACATAGAAAGTATATGGGCTATGATTCTCATATATGGGGCATGTCTTGGAATCTTTTTCTATCTTGTTTTTGGTGCATTATTTAAAAATTAAAATTCAACTATATTATGTCAGACATTCAGACAACCAATTATCCGAGCACCGCAAAAGTGCTGGTGCGCAGTGAAAATATGAGCCGTACGGCCCTGGGCATCGCCCACGCCTACCTGCTCATCTACCCCAACTCGACGGTGGAGAGCCTCAACAAGGCCTTCCCCAAAGAGGAGTTCGGTCAGGGGAGCGACCTCTTCCTTGGCCCCAACGAGCGTAAGGCATACGTCGAAGCCCACAAGAACGACGAGAAGAGCCTCCGCACCAACTACTTCTTCGAAGAGAAGAACGCTATGCTCAAGCTTAAAGACGGTAGTGAGGTGGCCGTGCTTCAGATGTGGAGCAGCGACAAGTTCCCCAAACTAGTGGAATGGGCCAAGCGCTACGACATCTACGTGGCCGAGTTCGCCAAAGGCGCCAAGGGCAAAATGGGTTTCTTCGAGCTGGAATACCTCAACAACTGGAAACCCGTCGTCATCGAGAAGGTGGTGGAAAAGAAGCATATCCCTTGGTGGGTATGGCTGCTGGGTATCATTCTTCTCGCCATCATTATCTTTCTGCTGATGCGTTCGTGCAACAAAGAACCTGAGACCGTCATAGTGCGAGACACTGTCACGCAAACAGAGCAGGTCGTCGTCGAGGTGCACGATACACTTTATGTGCAACAACTGGCCGAGATAGAAGATAATTTCAATGCTGCAGAATTCCAGAAAGGCAATTCAGACCTGAGCCGTGACGCTGAATTTGTGCTGCACGACTTGGCCAAGCTGATGAACCAATATCCAGAGTTGCGCCTGCGTATTGAAGGCCACACCAGTGCCGAGGGCGACGCCAACTTCAACCAGAAGCTCAGTGAGGCCCGCGCGCAGGCCGCCGTCACCTTCCTCGTGGAGCACGAGGGCATCGACGCCAACCGTCTAGAGGCTGAAGGCTTCGGTAGCAGCAAGTTGAAGAACGCCGACGATCCGATGGCTCCGGAGAACCGCCGTACCGAGTTTGAGATTATCTAAAAACCCGTTTAAAAAATAATCCCAATTTATCAACCCAATAAAAACATCATAAATTATGGAAATCAAAGTTGATGGATGCCTTTTGGTGTCGACGCTCTGCGAGCGCTTTAAAGAAGAATTTGGTGGTACGCTGCGTGTGTACCAAGGGCAGAAACGTCTCACTGGTAGCGAGAAAGTAAGTGGAATTGCCGGCAAGACCGGCAGCTACGAGTGCCGTGGCAGCAAGACAGTTGGCGGCTTCGAGAAGGATATGATGGAGAACTTCGGCCTGAAGGTACAGGTGGCTTCTGCCGACGACTGGGTACTTGCTCTTGACGAGATGACCCTTGCCAAACTGCCCGAAATTCCCAAAAACGCTAAAAAGGCAGATATGGATGCCCTCAAAGCAAAATATGCAAAATAAAAGAATAAACCAATATAACCCTTTTAAATCTTAATAATTATGGCAGATTTTAAATTAGATGGCCGTATGAAGGTC
>JAFWYO010000096.1 GCA_017517715.1 Bacteroidales bacterium | reverse complement strand
TGGCGGAAATATAATTCATTTGTCCCTTAACTTCCCTTAACTCCCCTCTAACTTCCCTTAACTCCCCTCTAACTTCCCTTAACTCCCCTCTAACTTCCCTTAACTCCCCAACATAGCTCCACGGCATCTGGAAAACGGTGCCCATACTGACGCGGACGCTGCGGCGGTTCAGGGGGTCGCAGCAGGTGGGGGTGAGCAGCAGGGCCTCGATGCCTAGGGCCGTGGCAGCGCGGAAGATGGCGCCGGTGTTGGTCGAGTTGACCACGCTGTCCAGCACCGCTATGCGACGTCGACCAGCGCACACCTCCTCGGCTGTCGGCAGCTGCGGTCGCCGCATCGCGCATAGGAAACCGCGCGAAAGTTCGTAACCTGTCAGGCGGGCCAGCACCTCGCGCTGGCCGGTGTAGACGGGCGTGCCGTCGTCGAGCCCGAAGCGGGCAATGAGCGGCGCAATCTGCTCGTCGACATATTTCTGCTCGGCGAGGAACGACAGCGGGCGGAAGCCGTTTTCGAGTGCTATGCGCACCACTTTCAGGCTTTCGGCGATGAAAACGCCCTTTTCCGGCTCTAGCCGGTTGCGCAGCTGCGCCTCCGTAAGTCGCGCATAAACATCCAGTTCGGGACGTTCGAGGTCGGTGATGGTGATGATGTTCATAGTTGCAAAGATACGCCGATTTTTTGAAATCAAAGTGGAAAATTTACTTTTTCCCAGCGGTTGCTTGCTCGAAATGAAAAAAATGTTTCGCCGGATAAGTTGCTGTAGCAAAGAGTGATAAATAATTTTATCCG
This sequence comes from Bacteroidales bacterium, assembly GCA_017517715.1. Lineage (GTDB taxonomy): Bacteria > Bacteroidota > Bacteroidia > Bacteroidales > P3 > Colimorpha. The sequence goes on along the minus strand of JAFWYO010000096.1, from coordinate 18,222 downwards.
ATGTTTTGGCAAAAATATTTTGTCGTTTTCTGAAAAAGTAGTATTTTTGCAAAACTTTTTGATGGTTAATGATTGGTCGTTTGGCCGAGGGGTTAGGCACAGGTCTGCAAAACCTGCTACTCCGGTTCAAATCCGGAAGCGACCTCAAGAAGCTCACCGATGAGGTGGGCTTTTTTCTTATTAAATGGTCTCCGCAATCGATATATACGCGATGTCGCGTCTCTCCGAGACGCACACGAGGTGCCGGTTGTCATTCACCGCACTGCGCTTCGCTTGTACGGTGTTATTAAGATTAAGCCTCTCCGAGGCTTCGCGGCGGCAAGTGCGGATAATCATTATTATTTTGCCGTTTCTGTTTTTTTTAGTACTTTTGCAAATCGAAAACAGAATATAAATGAAGAGATATATAATAGAAATAGTGTTACTGGCGCTGCTTGCCGCCGTGGGCTGCACTCCGCAAGACAGGCCGGTCGATGCCCTGATGCGGTCGAAGGTGGATGCGCTGAACAAGGCGTCGTTCCAGCAGCGCTTCACCGACGCGCATCGCAGCGAACGCTATGCGCGCCGCGCTCTCGACTATATTGCCGACAGCCTGCCCGACTACGACGACGGGCGCCTGCGCGCGTGGAACAACATTGCCAATTCGTTCCTGGCCCGCGCCATTCACGACTCAGTGTACGTCTATACCGATTCGGTGCTGGCTTTCAGCGAAAAAACACCCAACCGGGATGTGGAGCGGACGTTGGCCAGCCTGCTGAAGGCCCGCACACTGCAACGCCATTGCGACATCGCCGGCTCGTACCAGCTGCTCTACGACATCGAGCAGTCGGGCCTGCTGGACGGAGGTGGCACGGGCCTGCTCTACAATCTGGCGCGCAGCGAGTTCTATATCACCACGACGACGCTCAACTACCATTACCGCAACAAGTCGCAATACCAGCAGGCCGAACTGCTGACCACGATGGAAAACCGCCGCGGCGAGCTGCGCTGCGACTACGGCGAGGATATGTCGTTCAACTATGCCATCGCCTATGGCTACTACGCCCTGTGCGAGGATTCGGCAAACCAGGCACGCTATCTCGGCAAGGCGCTCGACTACTGTTTCGACAATTTCCGCATCCTTGGCGACAGCCTGCGATACAACACCTACCACCTGGCCAACACCTACCAGATGGTCGGTTTTATGCTGTGGAGCCCGCGCATCCGGCAGGACAGCTGGCAGCGCAATGCTGCGCGGCTGGACGAAATCTGCTGTTTCATCCGCGATGCTTTCGGTTTCGACGTCTTCGACAGCGCGCAGTTCCCAGTGGCGGAAACGCAGTTCTCGTCGCCATTCCAAAACCTTGCGCTGCCTTTCCTGAGCGAGGCGACATCGCTCTTTTTCGTCAACGACGACCCCTACCAGCGCCTCGGTGCCGTGGTCTCGACGGGCCGCTACTGTATGGCCGCCGGCGACACGCTGTCGGCACGGCGCTATTTCAACGAGGCCCTGATCGACACCTCGATGCTCGGCGTGGCACCCAAGTTCGAGGCTATGCTCTACGAGGGGTTCCTCACCTCGGGTTGCGCGCAGGGCAACGACGACGTTGCGCGCTGGACTCGCAAGGAACTTGAACTGCTCAACTACATCAAGCAGAACGAGAAAGCAGACTTCATCCTGCAGCAGGAGCTGAACCGCGCCCAGCACAGTAGCGGCCGCTTTATGCTGTTCTCTATCATCCTGTTGACCCTTGCCGTGGCCTTGCTGGTGACGCTGTTGCTGCTGCACCGCCGCACCAAGGCCCTGCAGCGCGAAACGGCACGCCTGCAAGCCGCCAAACAGCAGGACATTGATCGCATAGCCAACGTCGAAACCTGCCTGTCGGTGCTGCGCCACGACATCACGCCGTTTATCTCCTATCTGCAGAACGACCATCTGCCCGACGAGCTGAAACGCGAGGTGACGGGTCAGCTGATACGCACCTTCGAGAACATCAAGAACTGGACCAACCTCTCCATTCCCAGCGGGTTGCAGTTCCGCTGCTCGACGGTTTCGCTCCAGCAGGTGTTCGACAGCGTGGCCTCGAGCGTCAACAATTTCCGCGGCGACGCCCTGCAGCTGGTCTTCGAGCCGACGGCCATCGCCGTGCGTGGCGACAGGCTGCTGCTCGAAATCCTAATGCGCAACTTTGTCAACAACGCGATACAGCACACCGAGTCGGGCTCCGTGACCGTCACTGCCGCCCCCTGCGCTGACGATGCGCGGTTTGCCTGCGTCACCGTCAGCGACACCGGTTGCGGTATGAACGACGAGCAGCTCGAGAACCTTTTCCGCACCGACCGGCGCATCGACAGCTCCTCGACCGAAAAGGGCTACGGAACGGGCTTCGGCCTCATCCTGTGCCGCTATATCATCAAGAAGCACGACGACAACACCATCCGCGGCTGCCGCATCTGGGCGGAAAGCAAAGTGGGCGAGGGCTCGCAGTTCCATTTCCAGGTGCAGAGGGAAGTTGAAAGTTGAGATAGGAGTTAAGGGAAGTTAAAGGGAAGTTAAAGGGAAGTTAAAGGGGAGTTAAAGGGGAGTTAAGGGAAGTTAAGGGAAGTTAAGGAAAGTTAAGGGACAATAGTATTTGTATCTGAAGTTAAGGTTAAAGTTAACGTTAAGGTTCCAAAATAATAAGCAATGGACGACAAGATAACAATAATGATTGTGGACGACGAGCCACTGATTCGCAAGGCCATAAAGTACGAACTCAACGAGCGGCACGAGACGGTGGACTGCCGTATGGACGACGACGGACGCATACAGCGCAAGGAAATCGAGGTGCTCGACACCTTCGCCAACGGGCCGCAGCTCTTTGCTGCCCTCAACGACCCGCAGCGGCCGCGCCCCGACTACCTGCTGGTCGATATGGAGTTTCAGGGCGAGCCCACCGGCGGCATCGCCATCACCGACCGCATACGCCGGCAGTACAAAACCATCCTTGGCCGCGACATAAAAATCATCATCCTCTCGGGCCGCTTCGACAATCCGCTGCCCAGCGAGGCCAACCGTCCGCAGCGCCTCAACGACATCGGCAGCGTGGTCTTCGAAGCACTGCGCAAGGGCGCCAACGCCTTCGTTAGCAAGAACGCCACCGGCGGCTTCTCGATCGAGAACATACTGCGTGCCATCTCCTGCCTGGAGCGCGGCGAGGAGTACTATTTCAACTATCCCGTGATGCGCACCCTCAAAGAGGCCGCCGAGCTCTACTTCGAACGGCAATGCCACTCGGCTTTCGACGAGGCCGTCAGCGACGAGGAGCGCGAAATCCTGCTGCTCGAGGCCGCCGGATGCACAGCGCAGGAAATAGCCCAACGCCTGTCGCGCTGGGTCGAGACCGACAAGTCGATACAGGACAAGCAGAAAGAGCTGTCGCGCAAACTCGGCATCGTCAACAAAAGCGGCGCCCGCATCGCCAAAGCCATCCAGTGCGGCCTTATCGACCCCGCCGATATCAAATACCTGACAAGGACCTGAAGACAGGAATAACGACGGCTACAGTACGGCAGCGGATTGGCGGATGCTGTTCATCCAACTGATGGTTTCGGCTTTTTTGCGTGTTGTCTGCAGGTTGTATTTGGTCTGAATGGCCAGAAGGGCGTCGGCTGGTAGTCCCAAGGCAGCCTCAAAAAGCAGTGCAGTGGTCGTCGTCAGTCCCCTGTGTGCGTTCAATATTTCATTCAGAACGGAGTACGACATACCCACAGACTTGGCGAATGCGCGTTGCGAAATGCCTCTCGCTTCAAATTCGTCTTTCAAAACATCGCCAGGATGGGTCGGTATTGCGGAATATCCTAATTTTGCCATAGTTCAACTATTTATTATTTATAATGGTTCGTTAGATCAATTATGTTGCAGATTGTCAACACTGTGTTGGAAACAATCTTTTCACTCCGAAAAACGATACGGTACTTGTCGCCTACGCGCACCGATTCGAACCCTTTCAAATCGCCACTCAAAACTTCGTAGTTCAGCGAATTGAACCGATACAGGTCTTCTGTGCTTTGCACCGATTCCATTATGTCAATCGTACGGATGTATCGCTTGACAATTGTTGGTTGAAAACGGTGCTTTTTGTCGGTTGTTTTGGCAGTGTAGTATAATTCGGAAAGGTATTCTTTCTCAAAGTGTATCTCCATATCATTGAGTCTGCAAATCGAATGCAAAAGTACTAATTATTTTTGATGTGTTCGCAAAATTTGTGAATTATTTTTGTTGTATGCTGAGTAAGTGGTGTTTAGAAGGTTGTGTATTTGGATAAAGCCATTGCACTTTCAATATTTTTAGAAATAATCATTATGTAATTTGAAAATTATGCGTAATTTTGCATCCGCAAACTGCAAGAATTAGTTTGCCGAGAAAGATGCATTTTCGCCTTATTCCTAAACGTGGAACTGGACACTTCACTAATGTAAACAGGAATAAAAAGGAGAAAAGAATGCTCCTATTGGATTGTCTCATATTGTATGATACGTCCTGTGGAGCGATTCAATTTTACCTTATTTTTGTTTACAGGGAGTCCAGCCCACACGTTTGAAGATAGGGCACAAAATGGATGGCTCCACTTTCTTCGTGCATTTTAGTTTTTCCATCGAGCCGTGGATTTTAAAAGTTGCGCCCGGCACGGAATTAGGGATTATGCCTATGGAAGGTAGGAAAGTAATTTATGACACAGGATTGCCTGATGGCAAAGGTGGTGTGTGGTATTCTTTGTTAGAACCGAACGAGAATACGAAACGCGAGGGAATCTTTCTGAGATTCGGTGAGAGAACAATCTATGTGGAAGAAGAAAAACAACATTTTTGCAACACTGTTGCAATCGTGGAGGATTTAGAAACGGGTCAGATACTTGTTCTCCCACCAGAAAATATTAAATTTGAAAACAATTAAAAAAAACTAAAATGAAAACTGGTATTAAAATTACATCTATGCTGCTTTGTTTTGTAGCAACAATATCGTTCTTGTCCTGTAATAGTGAGGAACGCGATGCTGAAAAGATTATTGGAAAATGGGTTTGTGTATCAAGTTATGACCACGAATACGAATCGTGTGTTTGGAGTGGAGACACTGTTGTTCCTGTTTGCCAAAATTGGGATGAAGAATCAGTAGATGATTATAAAGCAGAATTTATTAACTTCAATGAAGATGGCACATATCAAAGCAGTTGTGCGATTTTGGGCACTGGCGGACATTATGATAATGGTATGTATTATGGCAAGTGGTCTGTTTTGGACGACTCATTATATATAGACGATGTTTGGTTCATTGATAAATTGACAAAGTCTAAATTAAAAGTAGTTATTAATGCTGTGAGTGTCTACGAATCTATTTGTATTAATGATGCTACGGGCGAAGGTGTTTGTACCTATGGTGATGAACGTATTCGAGAATTCAAGAAATGATAAAAGACACTGTAATGAAGGCGTTCTATGATATACCATTACACCTCAATAGATGCTCTACATAGCATCTTTTCAAGTATAGGACCTTTGTCAAATATGGACGATGAACATTTGGAGAGATTTTTGTTTTTCAGGGCATCAGCGGCTTTGTCAATGAATGACCCTACAGAAAGTCAACTTGTACCAAATGCATTTAAGCGTCTTGAAGTGTCTGTTGATGATATTAGGTCAATAAGTCTTTTTAACGGAATTGAATATATCGCCTCTTTTTCAATGAAAGATGATGACTTGACAATGTGGAGATGTTATGGTTCTGACGGTAAAGGTGTTGCTATAGGATTTAATGAAGAAGTGATAATGGACGTTTGGAGCGAATGTGGAATTATGGCAAAATTATCCTGGTTTGGAGAATGTGAATACGTGGATGAAAATGATATAGACGAATATATCAGAAGCAATCCAAACTATGAAGAGTATATGAATGACAAGTCCAATCATTTGCCGCTGCTTCATCTTTACAATGAATGTATGCGTTTTAAACACAAGGCATTTAGGTATGAAGAAGAGTATAGAATCATTGTTCAAGATGTTTTCAGTAACGGCAGCTTTGCAAAGAACGGAAGGATAGTCCCATACGTCAATGTCCCTTTTCCTGTAAAAGCACTACGTACAATTGTTGTTGGTCCTCGAGTAGATTTTGATTACTCTATTTTTGCCATTAGTCAAGTTCTAAAAAACCAATTGGATGGATATCTAATGCATTACCCTGCTCTTGAATCACAATCTTTCTTCCAACATTCTTCAGTTCCATATAAGTAAATACTATTTAGGATGAATAATCAAGCGGTGAAATGGTGTTTCACCGCTTATTTAAATATTTTTTGAAATGAATTCAAAACGAATACCTTGGTTACTGGTTTTGTGCTTTGTCCCAGCTTTGTGTTATTTCTTTCTGCATTCGTTCGGTGACATCTCGTCCGACCACGCGATGTTCTATTTCAATACATACTCTATGGGGTGGGGTGGACGGAAACTGCTTGGCACCCTTTTCAATCTGTTTTATCCAGGTGATGTAAGTCGCGGTGCAATATTGAGTTTTGTATATACGGTAAATTTCATCGCAATCTTTTTCTTGATTTTGATTGTCAGTCAATGCCTGAAGGCAGATTGCCGTCGTGCCGGGACACTTGCTGTCATTTTCGGGCTGTATCTTATGTCTCCTTATTCTTTTGTCAAATATATAGGAGCCGGTTGGACGCTACATTTCATAGATATTTACCTCATTGCCCTAACACTTGTATGTGTGTGGCTATTTATGCATCATCGTGACAAGTGGTTTTTCTACCCATTGCTTTTGCTTCTTACCTTTTCCGCTTGTCTTATTCACCATTTGTTCTGCTCAACGCTGTTGCCTTTGTTGATTGCATTGTTCTTATATGACATTTTGAGCGATCGACAAAAGACAGTTAGAAAAATGATGTCCTATGGAACCATTTTAATGGTGCTCTTTGTCGTTTTTGTCTGCATATATAAAAATAGCCGTATGACAGTCGATATTGACACTTTTTATAACAATATGGTTGCTCGTTGTCCGTCAAACCTTGTCCATCACGACAAGGACTATGCTGTATATATGCAGTTTTATGCTTCGAACAAGAGTAATATTGATTGGGGAAAGTATTATATGCACGATCGTCACGTTGAGACTGTTTTCACGCTATTGTTTATGCTCCCACTTTTGGTTGTGTTGTGGATGCCGTGGTTGATGTCGATAAAACACGCTTCATCGTTAAGTCAACGATTGAAATATGTTGTCGTGTTGGGCGCATCTGTGTGCTTTGCTTACCCTGGTTTTGTGGCGGTTACAGATTATGGACGTCTGTTTTATATTTTCTTCCTCTGTCAAGCATTGTTAGTGCTATTGGTGTGTTTTTTGAAAGACGAACTCTTTTGTGTTCAAATTGACAGAATGGCGAAATGGGGACGTGATCATATCATTGTTGTCGTGGTGTTGGGTGTATATCTTGCTGCTTTTTCAGCATCTGATTGGAACCGTATGCCATTGGTTGATCTAATAATGCAAACTTTTGGACTGTACGAAGCGCTATAATACTGTAGAAAAACAAAATTAATGACATAACTTTTCATTTCTCTAGCTGCTGCTGGTTATAAAATGATGTTAAGCCCGTTGCGTCGGATTTGTAATTCCGTTGTCCGTTGCGGCCCGTTGCGTCGGATTTGTAATCCGACGCTATTTAATATAAGGATTTGCAATCCGCAAAATGTTTATTTGCAGTCTATAAACCGCAATAAGACCACTTGCAAAGGCGGTAGTGTTGGCGGATTGAAAATCCTGATATTAAACAGTATCGGATTGCAAATCCGATACAACAGGTTAGATAATCCGATAACTGTCTGGCTCCGAATGGGAAAATAATACTATCTGTCTCATTATTCGGATTTAAGGCGCGCTACAACATAAAAATTTTCCTTTAAAATATTGCGTACTATCCAATATTTTCAATCAAAATCGAGTGTAGAAGTCCCGAAAAAATAACGTGTCGTGACATACTTTTAAAGCGTGTTTTGCGTTAAGGTATAATAATATTGTAATAGAATATGCGTCACGAAGTTGATTTTCTTGTTATTGGCTCGGGTATCGCGGGCTTGAGTTTTGCACTCAAAGTGGCCGAATACGGCAAGGTGTGCGTCCTGACCAAGGGCGACGCCTCGGAGGGGTCGACAAAATATGCGCAGGGCGGCATCGCTGCGGTGATGTACGACACGGACAGTTTCGACAAGCACATCGCCGACACGCTGGTGGCCGGCGACGGCATCTGCGACCGCGAGGTGGTGGAGATGACCATCCGCGAGGCGCCGCAGCGCATCGAGGAGCTGGTGCGCTATGGCGTGGAGTTCGACAAGTCGAAGGGCGGCAAGTTCGACCTGCACCGCGAGGGTGGCCATTCGGAGTTCCGCATCCTGCACCACAAGGACAACACGGGCGCCGAGATTGAGCGCGGCCTGCTGCAGGCTGTGCACGACCATCCCAACATCGAGCTGAAGGAGCACCAGTTTGCCATCGACATCATCACGCAGCACCATCTGGGCCAGCGCGTTACGAAGCATACGCCCGACATCGAGTGCTATGGCGTCTATGCGCTGAACTGCCTGACCAACGAGATTGACACCTACCTGTCGAAGGTGACCCTGCTGGCCACGGGCGGTATGGGCAATGTCTATACGACGACCACGACGCCCATCATCTCGACGGGCGACGGCGTGGCGATGGTGCACCGCGCCCGCGGCGTGCTTAAAGACTTGGAATTTATGCAGTTCCACCCCACGTCGCTCTACAATCCTGCCGAGAAGCCGGCGTTCCTCATCACCGAGGCGATGCGCGGCGCGGGAGCAATCCTTAAGGACCATAACGGCAAGGAATTTATGCAGAAATACGACAGCCGTCTGAGCCTGGCGCCGCGCGACATCGTGGCCCGCGCCATCGACAACGAGATGAAGCTGGCCGGCGTGGAGCACGTGTGGCTCGACGCGCGCCCCATCGGCAAGCACGAGCTCATCAACGGCTTCCCGACCATATACGCCAAATGCCTCGAAATGGGCATCAACATCACCAAGGATATGATTCCGGTGCGCCCGGCGGCGCACTACCAGTGCGGCGGCATCAAGGTGGACCGCAACGGCGAAAGCTCGATCCATCACCTCTACGCTGCCGGCGAATGCTCGTGCACGGGTCTGCACGGCGGTAACCGTCTGGCCAGCAATTCGTTGCTCGAGGCAGTGGTCTATGCCCACAATGCCGCCGAGCACGCCATCGGGGTCGTTTCGTCGATGAGTGACGCCGCCAAGGCCAAGCTGTCGGCAACAAACGCGCAGCTGCCCGACTGGAACGCCGAGGGTATGGTGCTGAACGAGGAGATGGTGCTTATCACGCAGACCAAGAAGGAGTTGCAGGAGATTATGTCGAACTATGTGGGCATCGTGCGCAGCGACCTGCGCCTGCAGCGCGCCTTCGACCGCCTGAACCTCATTTTCCGCGAAACCGAGGAGCTCTACCAGCGTTCGGTGCTGGCCGAGCCGCTGGCCGAACTGCGCAACCTGATAGCCTGCGCCTACCTGATTATCAAGCAGGCACGCGCGCGCCGCGAGAACGTGGGCCTGCACTATTCGATAGACTTGCTCAACGCCGATCAGTCGAAATAGAAAGCCTCGGAGAGGCTTAATCTTAATAACACCGTACAAGCGTAGTGCGGTGTGGTAACTGATAATCAACACCTTGCGTGCGTCTCGGAGAGACGCGACCCTGCCAGTGTGCTTCCGTGAATCCGGCGCGACAGGCAGGCACCTGCTCCGCCCGTTCCTATATCGTTCCTATATCGATCCTATATCGTTCTTATATTTTTATATAGGAACGATATAAGAACGATATAGGAACGATATAGGAACGGCCCTGCCGGGTGGCTGCCGAGGCTGGCTGGAAACCTCAAAAAGGGGGTCTCGAAAAACGTAACGACCGTGTTGGCATAAATCCTAACGACCGTCGTGGTTTGTATCTTGACAAGCAAGCCGGTTTTGGTGAGCGGAAGGTTTTATGTGGGTGGAACCACGCACAATAACTTGGCCCACGGTCGAAACACTAATGGTGAAAGTTACTCATACGGTCAGCCGGAGCATATGGTTACCGTTTATCCTAATTTCCGATGCAATGAATCTTATGTATTGCCTTGTAATCCGCCAGTGGCTTTGGATCGCTATTCAATAAACGCCTGGTGAAGAGGTAGCGCAGAGAGAAAAAATAGAAGCGTAAATTGCTGACACTAACGCCGATGATGTAATGTGATAAAAATTGTCGGCGTTTTTTGTGCATATTTCAAATTTTATGCGTATCTTTGCACATTACTTGTCTTTCGGCGAGGTGTGGCGTAATGCGTTGCATATCTCGTTGTTAAGATGCTAAAATAAAAATAAATTATTGTTAACATAAAATAAAAGTATTATGTCAATTTTAAACATCCTATTGGAAATGACTGCTGAGGCAGCGAAATTTATTGGTGTACTTGGTGCCGGTATCGGCGCCGGTCTGGCAGCCATCGGTGCCGGTCTGGGTATCGGTAAGATCGGTCAGGGTGCAATGGAAGGCATTGCCCGCCAGCCCGAAGCAGCAGGTACCATCCGTACCACTATGATCATCGCCGCCGCTCTGGTCGAAGGTGTTGCCTTCTTCGCAGTGGTCATCTGCCTCCTCGCCGTGCTCTAATGGCGTGAAACAGCAAACGGTCTGGTGCCGCAAGCGATGGGCTTAAGGCACCAGGCTATTTAAAACACAAAAAAAGAGAAAAACAGTCAATATATGAACAATCCTCTTGTAAGTCCGGGTCTTGGCGTCATTGTTTGGATGGTCATTGCCTTTGGCATACTGGCATTCATCCTTATAAAATGGGGCTGGCCGGTCATCCTCAAGGCTTTGGACGACCGCGAAAAGACTATCAACGAGTCGCTCAACGCCGCCGAGAAAGTGAGGGCGGAAATGGCTCAGCTGCAGGCCCACAACGAAGACCTGCTGAAGCAGGCCAAGCTGGAACGCGACGAAATGTTGCGCAATGCGCGCCTCACCAGCGAACAAATCATCGAAGAGGCTCGTCAGAAAGCCACCATCGAGGCGGACCGCATCGTGGAAAATGCACGCGAGAACATAAACTACGAGAAGCTGAAGGCTATGCACGAGCTGAAGAACCAGATCGCCACCCTGAGCATCGACATTGCCGAAAAGCTGATTAAGGAAGAACTGGCTGACCCGCAGCGTGCCAACGAAATCGTCAGCAGACAGATAGAGAATATCCATCTCAATTAAGATCAACCGTGGAAAACTATCGTGTAAATACAAACTACGCCAAGGCTCTTTTCCTCGTTGCAGGCGACACTGACCAGCTGGACGCTGTCAACGACGATATGCGTCTGGTGGCCGACACTTGTGCCGAAAACCACATACTGAGTACGGTTTTCGCCAATCCGGTCATCCCCGAACACCGCAAAATGGCTGTGCTTCAGGACCTTTTCGCCGCCCGCGTGAGCAAGGTGTCAATGCTGTTTATGGATTTTGTGGTCCGCAAAAGACGTTCGGTCAACCTGCGCGGCATTGCCAATGCGTTTGTCCAGCTGTACCGCGACCACAAGGGCATTGTGCTTTCGCATCTGGTGACAGCGACACCGGCGTCGGAGGAGGTGAAAAAAGCCGTGTGCCAGAAAGTGGGGGCTGTCACGAACAAGACCGTTGAGCTTGAAACGGAAGTGGACCCCTCGATTTTGGGCGGAATGAGCATCGCCTTCGACGGCAATATGTACGATGCACGCATCAGCACGGCGGTCGCCGAACTGCGTAGGGAATTCAGCAAGAACGTGTACGAAAGTAAGTTATAAAACACATAGACCTGTCTATGTATCATCATTCATAACTCGTAATTCATAATTAATATGTCCGAGATAAAACCAGCCGAAGTATCGGCAATCTTGAAAAAACAACTGTCCGACGTCGGACTCGACGTCCAACTCGAGGAGGTGGGCACCGTGCTTACCGTCGGTGACGGTATTGCCCGCGTCTATGGCCTCAACAACGCCCAGAGTGGTGAACTTGTGGAGTTTGCGAGCGGCGAGCAGGGCATCGTGCAGAACCTGGAAGAGGATAATGTGGGTATCGTGATGCTTGCCGAAAGCAATACCATCAACGAGGGCGACACGGTCAAGCGTACCAAGCGCATTGCCTCGGTCAAGGTGGGCGAACAACTTGTTGGACGTGTCATCAACACCATCGGCGAACCTATCGACGGCAAGGGTCCCATCGGAGGCGAACTCTTCGATATGCCCATCGAGCGCAAGGCCCCTGGCGTCATTTTCCGCCAGCCCGTCGAGCAGCCTCTGCAGACCGGTATCAAGGCCATCGACTCGATGATCCCCATCGGACGCGGACAGCGCGAGCTCATCATTGGCGACCGCCAGACGGGCAAGACGGCTATCGCCATCGATACCATCATCAACCAGAAGAATTTCTATGATGCCGGCGACCCGGTATACTGCATCTATGTGGCCTGCGGCCAGAAGGGCTCGACGGTGGCCAACCTGGTCAAGAACCTTGAAGAGAAGGGCGCAATGGCATACACCATCGTTGTTGCCGCCACGGCTTCCGACCCTGCGGCAATGCAGTTCTATGCACCGTTTGCCGGTGCCGCCATCGGTGAATATTTCCGCGACACGGGACGCAATGCGCTGGTCATCTACGACGACCTGTCGAAACAGGCTGTGGCCTACCGCGAAGTCTCGTTGCTGCTGCGTCGCCCGCCGGGACGCGAGGCTTATCCTGGCGATGTGTTCTATCTGCATTCGCGCCTCTTGGAGCGTGCGGCCCGCATCATCCAGAGCGACGAGATAGCCCGCCAGATGAACGACCTTCCGGCTTCGCTCAAGGACAAGGTGCGTGGCGGCGGCTCGCTGACGGCTCTGCCCATCATCGAGACGCAGGCTGGCGACGTGTCGGCCTATATCCCCACCAACGTCATTTCGATTACCGACGGCCAGATCTTCCTCGAAACCAACCTCTTCAATAGCGGTGTGCGTCCGGCCATCAACGTCGGTATCTCGGTGAGCCGCGTTGGCGGCAAGGCCCAGATCAAGTCGATGAAGAAAATCGCTGGTACGCTGAAGCTCGACCAGGCCCAGTATCGCGAACTTGAGGCTTTCTCCAAGTTCGGCAGCGACCTCGATGCCGCCACCAAGGCAGTGCTCGACAAGGGTGTGCGCAACGTCGAAATCCTCAAGCAGCCGCAATATACGCCTTTGCCTGTCGAAGAGCAGGTGGCCATCATCTTCTGCGGCACTAACGGCCTGATCCAGAAGGTGCCGGTCGACAAGGTGCGCAACTTCGAGACGGAATATCTGTTCTATCTGCGCAGCAATCACCCGCAGCTGCTCGCCAACCTCAAGGCTGGCAAGCTGCTCGACGAGGACCTTGCCACGATGCGCAAAGTGGCTGCCGACCTGGGTGGAAAATATGCGAAATAAAGTGTACGTCGACTTTTAACACCAACTTTTTATGGCTAACCTTAAAGAAGTCAGAACTCGCATAGCATCGGTCAGCAGTACGCAGCAGATCACTTCGGCAATGAAGATGGTCAGCGCTGCCAAGTTCCGTCGTGCCCAGAATGCCATTCTCGGAATGCGACCCTACGCTGCGCAGCTCAACGCCATTATTGGCGACATCGGTGTCGATGACGGAGTTCAGACTGCCTATCACGAAGTGCGCCCGGCCAACAATGTCCTGCTGGTGGTGGTCACCAGCAACAAGGGGCTTTGCGGTGCCTTCAATTCCAACGTGATCAAAGAGGCCTCGGCACGACTGCAGCACTACCGCTCGGAAGGTGCCAAGTCGGTCAGGATGATAACTATAGGCAAACGCGGATCGGAATTCTTTGCCAAGCAGGAGGGCCTTGTGGCTGCCTCTTACGATGACATCCTTGACAGCCCATCGTTCGACAGCATTTCTGCAATCTGCGACGGCTTGATGGCTTCGTTCTGTAACAAAGAATACGACTGCATTGAGATTGTGTACAACCAGTTCAAGAATTCGCTCACGCAGATTCTTTCCACCGAACAATTCCTGCCGGTTGGCGGAAACAGAAACGGCGAAAAGAAAACTGAAGGTGGCGAGCGTAATGATTATATCTTCGAACCGGGCAAGGAAACTATCCTTCGCGAGATGATACCCCTTACGCTGCGCTCGCAGTTCTATCGCGTCATACTCGACTCGCTGGCTGCCGAGCACGGTGCCCGAATGACGGCTATGCAGAAAGCTACTGACAATGCCACCGAGCTGCTCAAGGACCTGCGCCTCAGCTACAACAAGGCCCGTCAGGCGGCTATCACCAACGAAATCATTGAAATCGTCAGCGGTAGCGAAGCACTTAAAGGATAAATAAATAAAATGTTAGGCGGGAAGAGGCTCTGTCTCTTCCCGTTTTTTATTTTAAAAAATACAACAATATGGAGAAAAAACAGAACTATACAATTCCTATTATCGTGATGTTCCTGCTGTTCTTTATGATAGCGTTCGTCACTAATTTTGCCGGTTCGATGGGTGTTATCGTCAAGAACCAGTTCGGCACCAGCAACGCCATTGCCCAGCTGGGCACGCTGGCCAACTTTATCGCATACGCTTGTATGGGCATTCCCGCCGGTCTTATCCTGCGCCGCAAAGGATATAAGTTCACTTCTTTGTTGGCTGTAACAGTGGGATTTATCGGTGTCGGTATCCAGTTTATGTCGGGCTATGCCGAGAGTTTTGCCGTCTATGTGGCTGGCGCTTTGGTGGCCGGATTTTCGATGTGCCTGCTCAACATCGTCGTCAACCCGATGCTCAACACCCTTGGCGGTGGCGGCAACAAGGGCAACCAGCTCATTCAGTGGGGCGGAACCATCAATTCCACGGGTGGTACGTTGGCTCCAATCCTGCTGGGCTACCTCATCGGCGGTTCGGTCGACAAGGCCAGTGTGGGCGATGCCGCACCGGCAATGATCATCGCTATGGTCATCTTCGCCGTTGCTTTTCTGGTCATTATGCTGACCAAGATTCCTGAGCCTCATTTGGAAACAAAGGCCGAGCATCAGTCCAAACCCAAGGACAAATACAGTCCAATGTCGTTCCGCCACTTTGTGCTGGGCGCCATAGCCATCTTTTTCTATGTCGGTGTCGAGGTGGGCATCCCCAATACTGCCAACCTCTATATGACCACGCCGGGCGATGGTCTCGGTCTGGGTGCCGACCTGGCTGGCTGGTTCATCGGTGCCTATTGGTTCCTTATGCTGGTTGGCCGTTTCATTGGCGGTCTGCTGGGTGGCAAAGTGTCGTCCAAGACTATGCTGGCTACGGCTTCCACTGTTGCTATCATTTTCATTCTCTGCCTGATATTTATTCCGGAGACATCAACGGTCCATCTTCGTGGTGCCGACGTGCCGCTCAAGGTGGCTTTTGCAACGCTCTGCGGACTCTGCACTTCGGTGATGTGGGGAGCCATCTTCAACCTCTCGGCTGAAGGACTTGGCAAGTACACTCCTGTGGCCAGCGGTATCTTTATGACCTTGGTTTGCGGTGGCGGCATCCTGCCGTTCTTCCAGAACTTGCTGGCCGACGGCATTGGCTATGTCGGCAGCTACTGGATTGTCATCCTGGGTTTTGCATATATCCTCTTCTATGCCCTCGTCGGCAGCAAGAATGTCAACAAGGATATACCTACGGAGTAACTCAATATGAAATATAATAAAACAAGAGGGCTGCACGGTTAGTGCAGCCCTCTTTTATAATTATTATTGCCATTTCAACTCTCAACTTTCAACTCTCAACTTTACTTCACCACCATCCGCTGTGTCGCTGAGCCGTAGTTTGATGTTACTCGTACTATGTAGATGCCCGATGGCATCTTGGAGGTGTCGATGTCGAGCTTGTCGTCAGTGGTTTTTGTGGTGAATACTGTGCGTCCGTTGGCATCGACGATATCCACTGTGGCTTCTTTCGGCAGTCCTTGCAGCGATGTGCGGCCATTGGCAGGGTTGGGGTAGAGCTGGAAATTGAAACTCGACAGCTGCGCTTCGTTGATGCCGGCGTTGCCGCTGAAGAGGGCTTCGATCATCCAGCTGAACTTCCATTCGCTGTCTTTCTCCTCAAGGTTTGCGCCTGACAGGATGCCGTAGGGGTTGCCGCCATAGATGGAGAACACGCCAGGAGTGTCGATTTCAGTGCATTTCAGCACCACCCACAGCGATTGGCCGTTGGGCGCGGCGATTGGTGCCGTCAGGTCGTGCTGGTGCCAGGTGAAGGGGTAGGCCAACGAATCGAAGAAGGTGGCGCTATACAGTTCTGTTTCAGGACTGTCGGTGCCGCTCAGGATGGTCAGCGTATGCGTGGCCTCGCGGCGGCCCATAAAGCGGATGGCGTTGAGCTGGGCGCCGCTTTTGATAGCCTCGGCCGGTATGCGGATGCCCCACACCGAGTCGAGTCCCAACCCTTCGGGCAGGTTGCTGGCGCGGTTCATAGCGTTGTCGCAGGTGTGGAAACGCAGGGTGTCGCTGCGCAAAGGCGCAAACTGGGCAGTGAATTGCAGCTCGCCGCCTGTGGCAACGGTCTGGCGCGGATTGTAGCGGCATCCGTCGCTCCACTGCACGAAGCGGGTGTAACGATTTGAAGCAGTGGCTGTCATAGTGATGGTGTCGCCAAACTGGTAGGTTCCAGCGCCCGTAACGCTACCCTCGCCCTCGGCGGCGGTAACCACCGTAGTGGTCGAAGTGGGCTTGAAGTCGGCATAGGGCTCTATGCCTATCGTAGCAGTGGCAAAGAGGTTGAAATTGTAGTTGGTCGTGTTGTTGGCGGCCGAGGGAGTAAGATTGTCAAGTTTGTAATAGGCATTGTAGCTGCCGCCCCAGCCCCAGTTGATATGGAAGCGGTCGTTGGCGCTGTTGTAGCCGTCAAGCACGAAGGCGTGTCCCGACTGCACTTCGTCATATCCGGCGTAGAGGATTGGCCTGCCGTGGCGCAGTTCGTTCACCATCAGTTCTTTCCAGTCGTCCAGGTTGTAGTCGATGCGGAAAGCCGACCAGATGTAGGGGCTGTATCCCAGGTTGTATTTGAGGACGTTTTCCGACGAGGGCTCGCCGCCGTAGCCGTAGCTGGCTGTTTTTCCGGCACTTCCATTAAGGTGGTAAGCCATCTTGACGCCAACGCCGATGTGATAAATCAGCTCAGCGACAGCGTTGATTTGCGTCTGGTTGCTGTAGAGGTCAAGCTTTTTGGGCATAGTGTCCCATTGGTAGGTGGTGTTGCCGAAATCGGCCTGCAGCACACCGTATTTCCAATGGCGGTACGAAGCCTGTCCGTAGCCCTGTTGCGGGTGGTTGAAAGCCTTCATAATCTGCGCGGTAGCTGTGGCGGTACATCCGCAGGGAGGACGGCGGTTCATCGTCGAGTCGAAGGGGCAATATTCGTTGTAGTACGGGCTTTGGTCCCATAGGGTGTTAAGGATTTGCGAGATCAGTTCCTTGCTGTCGCTGGCGGTCTGCGCGTTCATAATGCGTTGCCACTGAGCCGATGCGGTTTGCGATTTTGGAGCGTTGCTGTTCTGCTTGATTTCCAGTTCGTATCCACGGAACCAGGCTCTTACGTGGGCCGGCATCTTGGTTGTCGAGAACGGCTTTTCGAGCGAATAGGCAAGCACCGGCTCGGTGTTGTCGTCGCCGGCGATGACAACAAATCCGCCTTCGTTTTCGAGGTTGAAGACATAGATGTTCTCCATATTAACGCTATTGCTGACGTCGTTGACGCGGCAGTCCGACTTTTTGACGCCCATAGCAGTGAAAAACTGCTCGGCGGCTTTGTGGGCTTTGGCAGGATCAACAGGCAAAGAATAGGCAGAAAGCGATGTAACTAAAAGTAAAACAATGCAAAATGCGACTTTTTTCATAAAAGATTATTTAATGTTTCGTAGTGCAAAGATACACAAATTTAGTTGAAAGTTTGTTTTGTTTTTGTCGGGAATTGAAAATTATTAGTATTTTTGCAGCGGAATATTAACCCAGGGGTACTTGATAACCCCCTTTAAAAAAACAAGATATGAAAAAAAATGAGACACAGGTGAGCGTCCTGTTTATGTTTTTTGCAACGCTCTTTACGATTTGTTTGATTGTATCGAACCTTTTTTGCCGTCAAGCCGCTGTCTTTCGGACCGGCGTCGTTCACGGCCG
>JAFWYO010000095.1 GCA_017517715.1 Bacteroidales bacterium | reverse complement strand
CGGCGCCAGCTTCGGCGGCTACAGCATCTACTGGCTTGCCGGCCACAACCACGACGTGAAGGGCTACAACGAGGGACGCCGCTTCAAGGCTTTCCTGGCCCACAACGGTATGTTCAACTTCGAGCAGCAGTACCTCGAAACCGAGGAGATGTGGTTCGACAACTGGGACCTCGGTGGCCCCTACTGGGACTGGAACAACCCGCAGATCAAGAAGAGCTACAGCAACTCGCCCCACCTGTTTGTCGACAAGTGGAACACCCCCATCTGCGTCATCCACAGCGAGTTCGACTTCCGCATCGTGGCCAGCGAGGGTATGGCAGCCTACAATGCCGCCCAGATGCGCCACATCCCCAGTCGCTACCTCTACTTCCCCGACGAGACCCACTGGGTGCTGAAGCCGCAGAACAGCCTGCTCTGGCATCGCAACTTCATCGACTGGTTCGACCAGTACCTCAAGAAGTGAACAACGACATCACATAACACCCCAATTCAATGAAACTGATCAAATGCGGCCACTGCGGCCGACCATATTACGACGAGAACGAGGCGTGCCCCTACTGTGGGCACGCCCTCGGCTCCTCGCCGACAAACAACCAGGACGAAAACACTCAAAAGCAACCTGAGCAAACCATCCAAGAGCCTGCATCAAGCAAAAAAACAGCTCCGGCTTCTGAACAAAAGACCATCATCGCAGCTGCGCCGATTCCAGAACCTGAGACTACAAAAGAAGACAAACCCGTTCTGGAACCCGAACCGCAAGGTGAGGCCAAAACAGCAGCCAAACCTATGCCTGCAACGCTGCAGCCAAAACAAAACACGCAACGAGCCAATGCGATAGCAGCCATATCGGCATCGGCAACACAAAACACTGAATTGCAAAATTCTGACAAAAACGAAAGCGATCCAAATCAAATTGAGACAATCCTCCCACCCCGCAAACGTCACACGTGGCTTTGGGTACTGCTCGTCGTGCTCATAATGCTGGCAGCAGCAGCATATTTCTTTCGCGACTACGTGAAACAGGCCTTGTCGTCGCTACTGTCATAAGCGGCTGAACCTGCACCTCCGTCACAAAGAAAGCAATCTATTTGTTTTCATTGAAAAAATTCCACACCGTTTTAGCTTTCGCGGCGCCGATGGCTTTGGCGAGATCTGCCTCAGTCTGCAGCCGCACCTCCTTGACCGAGCCAAAGCGCAACAGCAAGTCACGGGCAGTTTTTTCGCCAATGCCGGGGATGTCGGTCAGCTGGGTTTTGAAGGTGCCTTTGCTGCGCTTGTCGCGATGGAAACTTATGGCAAAACGGTGCACCTCGTTCTGGATTTGCTCCAAGAGATGGAACAGCTGGTCGGTGGGTTTGAGTCCGACGACTCGGATTTCCCAACTCTCGTCATAGCAAAGCAGTTCATTGGTACGGTGGCGGTCGTCCTTGGCCAAACCCGCTATCGGAATGTCGAGTTTAAGATTATCGACAATGACGCGGCGCGCCACTTCCATTTGTCCCGCGCCACCATCGACAATGAGCAGTTCGGGCAGCGGCTTATTCTCTTCCGACAGACGACGGTAGCGGCGCTCTATCACCTCGGCCATCGATGCGTAGTCGTCTGGTCCTTCAACGGTTTTGATATTGAATTTACGGTACTCGGCGCGGTTGGGTTTGCCTCCGGTGAATCGCACCATTGCCGCCACCGGATAGGCCCCCTGGATGTTCGAGTTGTCGAAGCACTCGATATTCATCGGCATCTTCTTGAGATGCAATTCTTTCTGCAATCTTTCGAGCAATTGGTTGCGCCCACCATCAGGGTCAACCAAAAGGCGCTGATGTTCGCACTGGTGCTGATGGGCGCGGACATTTCGTTCGCTCAGTTCAAGCAGTTGCTTGCGGTCGCCACGTGTCGGCACCGTCTGTTTCAGGTATTCTTCGGGTATGTCATCAATGCGGAACGGCACAACAGCTTCCGTTGCAGTGCTTTCCGTCCGTTCGTGAAGGGCAGGAATAATTGTGGCCAATATCTCAGCATCGCTTTCTTCCAGCTGCTTCTTCACTTCGGTTGAGAAGCTGTATATAATGCTACCATTCTTGATACGCATCATATTGATATAGGCGTATTTGGTATCAGAAAGGATAGAAAACACATCGACATCGCGGACACTTGTGTTGACCACTGTCGACCGGCTCTGATATTCCTCCAGCAGCCTTATTTTGCGACGCATAATTTCGGCTTCCTCGAAGCGCAGTTCGTCGGCAAACGACAGCATTTCTTTTTTCATAGCTTCGAGGATATCGCCAAAATCGCCACGCAGTATCTTGCGGATGCGTCGGAACGTCTCCTGATAGTCCTCGTAACTCTCTTTGCCAACGCAGGGGGCCTTGCAAAGGCCTATCTGGTGGTTCATACAGGGTCGGTCGCCACCCAGAACCACCTGACGGTCAGCATCCCAGCGCAGGTTTTTCTTACAGCTGCGATAGCTGAACAGTTTGCGAATAATCTCTTGAAGTTCACGCAGAATGCGCTGGTTGGGATAAGGCCCGAAAAACTGGCCCTTCACCCTGGTGCGGTCGCGCGTGAAAAGCAGTCGCGGATAGTCCTCGTCAGTGATGCATAGATAAGGATAAGTCTTGTCGTCCTTGAGCATACTGTTATAGCGTGGCTGATACTGCTTTATCAAGTTGTTTTCAAGCAATAAGGCATCAACCTCTGTCGCCACAACCGTAGTGCGCAGGTCGTAAATATGGCGCACCAGCATCTTGATTTTCGAGCTATGGTCATCGTAGCGGTTAAAGTACGAACTGACCCGCCTCTGCAGGTTGCGCGCCTTGCCTACATAAATCACTTTCCCCGACTCGTCAAGGTATTGATACACCCCTGGCGTTTCGGGGACAGTCTTCAATTTCAGCTTTATACGCTCAATATTCTTATTTATGCTGCTGTCTATCATTTACAGCCTTTCAACTTTCATTCCCAGCGCTGAGACACCATTCATCTCGTATTTTCCGGTCAGCTGTTTCACTTTATAAGTATAAACGCCAGCCTCGTTGAACAGTCGGCAACGGTCCAAGGTGTCCGTTACCGTACAGAAACGGTCTATCTTGGTTCCGCGACGCGAGCCGTCACGGTCGACAAGCGTTAAAGAGGGGAATAGTGTGTGTCGTGCATTGCTGTCCGTGAAAAACTCTATTTTCAGGGGCACCGAGCTTGATGTAACCAAATCCGTGTCATAGCTCATTGACATCACTATAACATACAGATTGTCAATATCCTGAACTTCAAAGTCAAACACTTCGGGTTCCGACCACATCCAAACATTTTTGTCGAGCGAATGAGTCTCGTCGAGCAAAACCCTTTTGCCACAAGAAACCAGAAGCGAAACGAGAGCAACAGCCAAAATGGTCTTCTTCATATTATTAACTTCTCCGTTTAATAAGTTCTTCCATAATTTCTATTGCATTTGTGGCGGCGCCCTTGCGCAAGTTGTCCGCAACGACCCAGAGATTCAACGTCTTGGGCTGCGACAAGTCGCGACGGACACGTCCCACAAAAACCTCGTCCTTCCCCTCCGACATAATAGGCATCGGATAGATGTTTCGCGAAGGATCGTCGTACAGCACAACGCCAGGAGTTTCCGCAATGATGCGGCGCGCCTCGTCGATATCGAACTCCTTGTCCAGTTCGGCATTTACCGCCTCGCTGTGGCCGCCGACAACAGGCACACGCGCCACTGTGGCAGTAATGGCGATGTCGGGGTCACGAAGAATCTTACGCGTTTCGTTCACCAGTTTCTGTTCTTCGGTAGTATATCCATCATCCTGGAAATCACCGCCGTGCGGAAACAGGTTGCGGAATATCTGATAAGGATAGGCTTGGCTGTGTTCGCCCATTTCGTCTATTTGCGAAGGAACACCGTCGCCACGTTCATTCACCTTGGCAGCGTGCCATTTCTCCTCCTCGCGCAGCTGGTTCACAGCCTTGACACCGGTACCGGTAATGGATTGATATGTACTGATAACCAGTCGTTTTATCCCATAACGGCGATGCAAGCCCGACAGCGCCAACACCATCTGTATTGTACTGCAATTGGGGTTGGCAATGATACGGTCGTCAGGTCCGACAGCATCGATATTGATTTCGGGTACAACCAGAGGCTTGTCGGCATCTTTGCGCCAGGCCGACGAATTGTCTATTACCGTTGTGCCGGCAGCGGCGAAAAGCGGTGCATATTGGCGCGACGCCGCAGCTCCTGCCGAGAAGATGGCATAGTCGGGACGCATAGCAATAGCGTCATCGACAGAAACTACCGTCAATTCGCGATCGGCAAACTGTATGTGCTTGCCTACCGAACGGAAAGATGCTGCCGCTATGATTTCATCATCTGCAAAGCCGCGTTCCTGCAGCACCTTCAGCATAACGCTGCCAACCAATCCAGTAGCACCTACAACAGCGATTTTCATAAAATCAATTTAATTAAACGATTACACAAGACTTTAGTGGTCGGAAGTCCGCGACTTGTGGAGCGGCCACATTCATTTAACGACGGTCGGCTCAGACAATTGCAAGAAGCTCGACGGTGAAAACCAATGCCGAATAAGGCGGTATCGAAGCGCCAGCCCCTTGTTCGCCATAGCCAAGCTGATACGGGATATAGAATTTGTATTTCGCACCAACTTTCATCATTTGCACACCTTCGGTCCATCCGGCAATGACCTGGCGGAGTCCGAATTCGGCAGGCTGGCCGCGGCGATAGGAAGAATCGAACACTGTTCCGTCGGGCAGTGAGCCTTCGTAATGGCAACGCACCGTATCGTTGGCCGTAGGACGAGCGCCAATGCCTTCATTGATCACCTCATACTGCAAGCCGCTACGGGTGCAGAACACACCCTCCCGCTTTGCATTCTCTGCCAGAAAACGTTCACCTTCAGCCTTTGCCGCTTTGCCTCTCTCGGCTGCTTCGGCCTGCTGCAATTGTTCCATCTCGGCGAAGAAACGGCTCAATACCGAATGAATCTCTTCGTCCGGCATCTTGGATTCGTGTCCAGCAAACAAATCGCCAATTCCATTGGCAAAATCGTCTATATTAAGGCTTGTCTTAAGTCCCATTTCGAGCAACTGGTGGCCTATATTGCGGCCCAATGCATAGCTAAGTTTATCCATATAAAATGTATTATTATGTTTTGATTTGTTTTAATTTCGGATAAACGCAGATCTGCAATTATTATTGTTTGCGAACAAAATGTTTGTCAAAAAAATAATTAATTTGCCAAAAAACAATGTTTTATTAAGAATTATTTGTATCTTTGCAAAATATTTAATTCCCATACAAAACCAAAATTCAATCAATCAAACAATTGACAAACAATAAAGTAATATGAAAAAAAGTGCTTTTCTGATTATGTTTGCCAGCTTATTGATGACATCTTGCCTCAAAGATGGATTCAACGATTTCGATGCTTTAAGGCACGATCTGGCCATCAATGGAACCGTAAGTCCCACCCTGGGCGTGCCTATCGGATCGGGCTCGGCAACAATATTCGATATGCTGAAAATGGTACAAATCTCCTATGCCACGATGGAGGTTGACAGTCGCGGCATTATATCATTGGCATACGACACAACCGCCAGTTTCAATATCGACCTGACCAGCAGCAAAGGCGGCAACTCCAAGGACGCCGACATTGTACACATCGCCCGCAACAACATTGAGGGTTCGGTGAGCATCGACCTCTTCGACAATATCGACTTCCTCAACGAAAGCGATATTGAGGTCGACAGTCTGCTTGTCAACATCAAGGCTTTTGTCAAAGCCAATGCAGACCCCAGCGCCGTGCAGGCTTTGCAGGACTACCACGTCCACGTCTATTATGACCAACTGACAATCAACGTCGTGGGACAAGACAACAATCTGTACCCTGTCTATCCCGGTGTCAACGACACTCACGACTCGATACCTATCGAACAGCTCATTACTGGCGAAAACATCACCATTTTCAACAACACCGACATCAGCAACGCCATCAACAAGCGTCCCAAAGAGATACGCTACAGCGCCCGGATGAATATTGCTTTCGAGGCTGCCTTCTTCAGCACGGGAATGTCTGAAAACCAGTTTGTGGCCGACTCCATTGGCGTCCAATCTGTCGACATCGATGCCGACATCAAAGTGCGGTTCCCGATTTCGGCATACTTCAACAACCTGCAGTACCAGACCGACATCAACTTCGCACCCTCGTTCCACCTCGACGATCTGGTCATCGACTCGTCTATGCTCTACATCGACTGCCAGAACGGACTGCCCCTGTCTCTGCTTCTCAGGGTTCAGTTTGTCGACGGCAACGACCAGGTCCTGTGCGACGTCCTGGATCCCGTCCAGACCGAAGTGGCCGGTGCCGATGTGGCTCTCAACCCCACCACCAACCTCTACACCTCTACAGGACAGAAACAAACGCTCATTCAGATTCCTGTCACAAAACAGGTTTTCGAAAACCTTCTGGAGACACAGAAAATCAGACTCTTTGCCGAACTCAACACTTCGTCGACCAACGATCCCATCCGCAACCGGGTATCCATTCAAGCCGACGACCGCCTGTCGGTTCGCGTGTGGGCCAAACTGAAACCCACCTACAATCTCAACTTTGACCTTGGTAATACTGACAACAATTCGGAAGGAGGTGAACAATGAAACGCAACATCATCCACATAGTTTTTGCAGCATTCGCACTTGCTGCCATCGTGCTGCCCAGCAAAGCTGACGCACAAAGCAACATTATGTACGGCTCGACGCGCAATCCGCTGATGAACTCGGCCAACCCCGCATTCTTCCCCAGCCATTCGCGTGTGTATCTGGCTCTGCCGGGTGCCAACCTCAACTTGTCCAGTCCGTTAGCTTACTCAAGCATATTCCATTACGACTCGGCCGACAACAAGACCTACATCAACGCCAACAGCATTCTCGACACCCTCTCGAACGGCGAGCAGATACGCTTCGGAACCAACATTCACGCCGTCGGTTTCGGTCTCGACTTCGGCAAGTTCTTCCTGACCCTCTCCACACAGGCCAAGGTCGACTTCGGCTTCGGTATGCCTAGCGGCCTCATAACTTTCCTTAGCGAAGGCAACTACGGCCATACCGGCGACGATGTCATCGAACTTCTCGACGGCAACCTGATCGGCGCTCGTGTCTATGGCGAAGGCGCACTGGGCTTTGGCCTGCGTCTGAATGACAACCTGACCATTGGCGCCCGCGTCAAACTGCTTGTCGGCTACCTCGACCTCTCCAACGCCGGTTCGTCGCTCACGCTGACAACAGCACCCGACTACTCCTCGATGACTGCCGACCTGAACCTTAATATGAACTACACCTCGGCTATCGACATCACCACCGACACCGTCAACAACACCACGAATGTCAACGTGCGCACCTATATGCCCAAAAACTACGGCGTCAACTTCGACCTTGGCGCACGCTACGAGACCGACCTCTTCGAAGTGTCGGTCAGCATCATCGATTTCGGTCCCGGCATCCACTGGACCGATGGCATCAAACGCGTCGTGTCGGCACGCGAAAACAACAATTTCACCTTCACCGGTATGGATGTCAGCAACATTATGCAAGGCGGCACCCTCGACTCGTCCTACACGCAGCTCCTCATCGACTCGCTCACCGCTTTGGCCGAATACAAAACCATCGACGGTGGCGACGCCTACTGGACCGCCATCCCCACTAAAGTCAACCTCGGCGGTATGTTCCATATAACCTCCGGCGTCAGTGCTGGCCTCCTTTTCCACGGCGAATTCGACCGCGGACTGGTAAAAGTCGGCGACGTCTTCAAGACCAAAACCGTAGGCTTCTACAGCCGCACATCGGCTCTGGCACGCGTCAACCTCTACGACTGGGTCGAAGTGGTGGCTTCGGCATCTGTGCTGACAAACAACGGCAAATGGAACTGGTTCAACCCCGGCATTGGACTCACACTCACTCCTTTCCGCACCTTCCAGATCTACACTTTCCTCGACTATATTTCCAACTTCTATATTGTAGATGCCAAACAATTAAACCTCTCGGTAGGTCTGAACCTTTTCTTCGGAAGCAGCTCTACCAGATAACATTCGGGAGTGAACTATGAAAAAAACAATTCTTTTGGCGCTGGCAACAGCATTGCTGGCCACAGCCTGCAATAGCGACATCGACGAATTCAGCTTCTCAGGCAGGGTTATCGGTGGCGAGATGTGTTCCTCGTCACAATTGGGATACGTCATCGATATCTTTTCGCCCGACAGCATCGGATCGTCCTTTACCGGCGTCAGCGGAACATCCCACAATGCCGTTATGGCATACAAATCGCCGAGACTGCTAAAAGCCGGCGACACCATCTACGGCGTCGCCTACAGCACCGAAAGCTATGCCGCACTCAACTGCTTCGGAATCATCGACAACGGCCTGCCCGAAGTCATACTGCTTTCCATCGACAAAAAACCAGAAGAGTGACTTTAAACTTTAAACTTTAAACTTTAACCTTTACCCTTTAAACTATACCGTGTCTAACATAGTAGCAATTGTAGGACGCCCCAACGTGGGCAAATCAACTCTCTTCAACCGTCTCATCGAGGAGCGCAAAGCCATCGTCGACGAGACCTCCGGCGTAACACGCGACCGCCAGTACGGCCACAGCGACTGGAACGGCAAACACTTCTCCGTCATCGACACCGGCGGATACGTTATGGGCGGCGACGACGAATTCGAAATCGAAATCCGCAAGCAAGTCGCACTGGCCATCGACGAGGCCGACGTCATCCTCTTCCTCGTCGACGCCAAAGAGGGACTGACGCCGATGGACGAAGACGTGGCCGAAATGCTACGACGCTGCAAGAAGAAAGTGATGCTCGTCGTCAACAAATGCGACACCCCCGCCCGACACGAAACCATAGGCGAATTCTACGCCCTCGGCCTCGGCGAGCTATACCCCATCGCCGGCATCACCGGCACCGGTACAGGCGACCTGCTCGACGCCATCGTGGCCGATTTCGACGATAGCGAAGAGGAAACCACCGACAACCTGCCGCGAATCGCCGTCGTCGGCAGGCCCAACGTCGGCAAATCGTCGTTCATCAATGCCATCACCGGACAGGAACGCAACATCGTCACCCCCATCGCCGGAACAACGCGCGACTCGATTCTGACACACTACAACCTCTTCGGGTTCGATTTCAATTTCGTCGACACCGCCGGATTGCGCAAAAAGCAGAAAGTCAGCGAAGACCTCGAGTTTTTCTCCGTCTTGCGCTCCGTCCGCGCCATCGAGGCAAGCGACGTCTGCATCCTGATGCTCGACGCCTCGCAGGGCATCGAACAACAAGACCTCAACATCTTCGGCCTCATCCAGCGCAACCACAAAGGCATCGTCATAGTCGTCAACAAATGGGACTTGATTGAAAAAGAGAACAATACACACAAAGACTTTGAAGAGCTGATCCGCGAACGCATCTCGCCGTTCAACGACGTGCCCATCGTATTCACCTCCGTCATCAACAAACAGCGCATCTACAAAGTGCTCGAAACAGCGCGACAGGTCTACGAAGCACGCAGCCGCAAAATCAGCACCTCCGAGCTGAACGACACCCTGCTGCCCATAGTCAAAGAACAGAATCCGCCACCCAGCGTCAAAGGCAAATGGATCAAAATCAAGTACATCACCCAACTGCCGACGCCCTACCCGCAATTTGTCTTCTTCTGCAACCTGCCGCAGTACGTGCGCGACCCCTACCGCCGCTATGTCGAAAACCGGATGCGCGAACTCTGGGACTTCCACGGCGTGCCGATCAACATCTATTTCCGCGCCAAATAAACGACTATGGGAGAAATACGCATCGACAAGTACCTGTGGGCCGTGCGCCTATACAAGACGCGCAGCATAGCCACCGACGCCTGCCGGTCGGGACGCGTCAAACTTAACGGCCTGCCCGTCAAGCCGTCGCACGAAATCAGCGTCGGCGAAATCTACGAGCTCAACATCGAGCAGACTCACCGCACCGTGCAGGTCAAAGAGTTGCTTGCCAACCGCGTCGGCGCCAAGCTCGTCGAAAACTACCTCACCGACCTCACGCCCCCCGAAGAATACGAGCGCATCCAGATGGCCCGCCAATACGGCTTCGAGCACCGCGACCGCGGCGCCGGCCGCCCCACCAAACGCGACCGCCGCGAAATAGAAGAATTCAAATACAAATAATTCTGTTTCAGCAACCTACATAAATTGCCATCCGACTTCCGATACTCACATCACACGCATCCCGCCGCCGAACACACCCCACCCGCTCCGCCATTTCCTATATATATCCTATAT
>JAFWYO010000094.1 GCA_017517715.1 Bacteroidales bacterium | reverse complement strand
TTTTTGCGCCTTCGGCATCCACCTGCTACGCCCGTTCCTATATCGTTCCTATATCGTTCTTATATCGTTCTTATATTTTGATATAGGAACGATATAAGAACGATATAGGAACGATATAGGAACGGGCCTGCCGGGTCCTGTGGCGTCGGGGGTGGATCTGGGGTGGGGACGGATGGTTTGAATCCGTTGCTGCAACAAAAGAATCCGTTGCTGCAACAAAAAAAGCCGCCTTTTTTGGGCGGCTTGGGTGTTGCTTTTTTTGAGCCTTTGCTTGGCTCAGAAGGCTTATAGATAAGCTATTAGGCTTTTGCTCTTCGAGCTTGATTTGAGGCGTTTGAGGCCTTTTTCCTTGATCTGGCGGACGCGTTCGCGGGTGAGGCCGAACTTCATCGCTATCTCGTCCAGGCTGAGGGCGTGGGGCATTCCGATGCCGAAATACATACGGATGACGTCGCGTTCGATTTCGGTGAGTGAGGATAGGGCGCGTTCGATTTCGAGCGACAGCGATTCCTGCATCAGGGCCTCGTCGGTGGCGGGGGTGTCCTCGTTGGGCAGCACGTCGACAAAGTTGACGTCTTCGTCGGCCACCAGCGGCGCGTCGATGGAGATGTGGCGGCCGGAAATGTTGAGTATGTTTTTGATTTTATCTTCGGGAATATCAAGCAGTTCGGCCAGCTCTTCTTCCGATGGCGGGCGTTCCAGCTTTTGTTCCAGTTTGGAGATTTCTTTTTTCAGCTTGTTGAGGGCGCCGAGCTGGTTGGACGGCAGGCGGACGATGCGCGAGTTTTCGGCGATGGCCTGCAGGATGGATTGGCGGATCCACCAGACGGCGTAGGAGATGAATTTGAAACCGCGTGTTTCGTCGAAACGCTTGGCGGCCTTGATGAGGCCCACGTTGCCTTCGTTGATGAGGTCGGGGAGGCTAAGTCCCTGGTTCTGATACTGCTTGGCGACGGAAACCACAAAGCGCAGGTTGGCCTTGGTGAGGCGGTCGAGGGCGGCTTGGTCGCCGGCCTTGATGCGTTGTGCCAGCTGCACTTCCTCTTCGGGAGTCAACAGTTCCTCGCTGCAAATGTCCTGCAGGTATTTGTCGAGCGATTTGATGTCGCGGTTGGTGATAGAGTGGGTAATTTTCAGTTGTCTCATATATGGTAAAATTACTTTTTCTTTAGTCTGATTGTTTTCAATAACGAATAAATTGTAAAAAAGTTTCATTTAAGGCAAAAAAAATATTCTGTTCGGCTTTTTTTTCTTATTTTTGCATTTGTTTATTGCGTTCGGGAAAGTGCCGGAAGCGCTTTTTTGACGGCAGTAACATATTGTAATCCAAATTTCTCTGTGAGGGAGACGGTTTGATGTGCGGAAATGTTGGATGCTTTTTTTGTGTGAAAATAATAAAATAATATAAAAAATGTTCGAAAATATAAGCAGTAAGATTGAAAAAGCGTTGCATACCCTGCGTGGCAAGGGCTCGATTACGGACATCAACATAGCCGAAACCGTGAAGGAGGTTCGCAAGGCGTTGCTCGATGCCGACGTGAGCTATCCCATCGCCAAGGAGTTCACCGACCGGGTGAAGCAGGAGGCTTTGGGCCGCAATGTGATACAATCGATTAAGCCTGGCCAACTTATGGTGAAGATTGTCCACGAGGAGTTGACACGCCTTATGGGTAGCGAGGCTGTGGATATCAACATCAAGGGCAGTCCGGCGATAATACTTATTGCGGGTCTGCAGGGTTCGGGTAAGACGACTTTCAGCGCCAAACTGGCCTATTACCTGAAGAACAAGAAGGGCCGCAATGTGATGATGGTGGCCGGCGACGTGTATCGTCCGGCAGCTATCAACCAGTTGCAAGTGCTTGGCGAACAGGTGGGTGTGCCGGTCTTTGCCCAGCTGGGAGTGACCGACCCCGTAAAGATAGCCAAGGACGCTCTGCAGGAGGCTCGAATGAAAGGTGTGCAGGTGGTGATTGTCGATACGGCCGGCCGTCTGGCTGTCGACGAGCAGATGATGGACGAGATTGCCCGCCTGAAGGAGTCGCTTCAGCCACAGGAGACCCTGTTTGTGGTCGACTCGATGACGGGTCAGGATGCCGTCAATACGGCCAAGGCCTTCAACGAGCGCATTGACTATGACGGTGTTGTGCTGACGAAGCTGGATGGCGACACGCGTGGCGGTGCTGCGTTGACGATTCGCTACTCGGTGCAGAAGCCCATCAAATTTGTCGGTATCGGTGAGAAGATGGATGCCCTGGATGTTTTCCATCCCGACCGAATGGCCAACCGCATACTTGGTATGGGCGATGTCGTCTCGCTGGTGGAACGTGCCCAGGAGCAATATGACGAGCAGGAGGCGCGCAAGATTCAGAAACGCTTGGTCCACAACGAGTACAACTATGAGGATTTCCTGTCGCAGATAGCCCAAATCAAGAAAATGGGCAATATGAAAGACCTGATAGGAATGATTCCGGGACTGAACAAGCTGACGAAGGACGTCGAAATCGGTGATGACGCCTTCGTGCCCATCGAGTCGATCATCGGTTCGATGACCCCTTACGAGCGCCGCAATCCCAGTTGCCTGAACGGCAGCCGCAAACAGCGTATCGCCGCCGGCAGCGGCCGGACGATACAGGAGGTGAACAGGCTTGTGAAGCAGTTTGAGGACACCCGCAAGATGATGAAGGCCGTTTCGACCAAGGGCGGCAAACTGCCACTGCCCAGAAGGAGAAGATAAAACAGTGAATTTTTTAACCCAAAATACTAATCTTAATCTTTTAAAATAGTTATGTATCAACTTCTTGACGGAAAACAGACATCAATAGCAATCAAGGATAGAATAGCCAACGAGGTGCGTGCTTTGACAGCCAAAGGAATGCGTCCGCCTCATCTGGCAGCCATTCTGGTCGGCGACGACGGCGCCAGCCAAACATACGTGGCCAACAAGGAAAAATCGTCGCACGAGGTGGGTTTCACCTCCTCGGTGTACAGGTATTCGGCCAACACATCGGAAGAGGAACTGCTGAAAGCCATTGAATTTTTGAACAATGACGACGATATAGACGGTTTTATTGTCCAGCTGCCCTTGCCAAAACAGATTGATGAGCAGAAGGTTATCAACGCCATTTCGCCCGAGAAGGATGTCGATGGCTTCACGCCTATCAATATTGGCCGTATGGTGCTGGGTGAAGATGCTTTCCTTCCGGCTACACCTATGGGAATCTGCTCAATTCTAGAACATTACAATATCGAGACGGAAGGAAAGCACTGTGTGGTGCTGGGACGTAGCAACATCGTTGGTACGCCTGTCGCCAACCTCTTGTCGCGCAACAAGAAAGGCGCCAACTGCACCGTGACGCTGTGCCACAGCCGCACGAAAAACCTTCCCGAGCTGACTCGCCAGGCCGACATACTTGTCGTCGCCATCGGCAAGCCGGAGTTTGTGACGGCCGATATGGTCAAGGACGGCGCAGTGCTTGTGGATGTCGGAATCCATCGCATCCCCGACGAGACCAAGAAGAGCGGCTATCGCATCATTGGTGATGTGAAACACGCTGAGGTCGACAGCAAATGCAGCTGGGTGACGCCCGTTCCCGGTGGCGTCGGCCCTCTGACCATCGTGTCGCTGCTGCAAAACACAATGAAGGCCTACAAGAAACGTTTCGCGTTGCAGTAGGCAAGACTACATAATCTTTTATTTCAATCTGTAATAGTATGAAAACCATTGTTGTAGTGCCTTGCTATAATGAGTCGAAACGTCTTCGTCAGGAGGATTTTCTGCACTATGTGGAGCAGAATGAGGATGTGGCGTTTTTGTTCGCCAACGATGGCAGCAGGGACAATACATTGGAGGTCCTTCAGACTTTGACGGCAAAGCATAATAATTTGCTGCTGTTTGATATTCAGCCCAATGGGGGCAAAGCGGAAGCGGTGCGAAAGGGTATGCTCTATGCTGCCGAGCATTACGATCCGCAATTTATAGCCTTTTGGGATGCCGATTTGGCGACGCCGCTCGACGAAATCAAGCCGATGGTGGATTGGATAGAAAAGGACTATGATGCTGTTATGGGATTGAGACTGATGCGTTTGGGCGCCAAAGTGCGTCGCAAAACCGTGCGCCACTATCTGGGCCGCTGTTTTGCCACGGTGGCTTCGATGATGCTCAAACTGCCTGTTTACGACACGCAATGCGGAGCCAAAATGTTCCGCGCCGAGGTGGTGCGCGCCCTTTTCAATGAGCCGTTCATAACACGCTGGCTGTTCGATGTGGAGATTTTGGCACGCTACACGCAGCATTATGGAACGCAACGGGCTGTCGAGAAGATATATGAATTCCCCCTGTTCCAGTGGCAGGACATTGACGGCTCGCAGCTGAAAAGCCGCGATTTTATTAAGGCCCCGGTAGAATTGCTCAAAATCAGACGGAAATACAGACATTGATTGTGCCGATGATTATGGTTTTATCATTTTAACAAATTGAATTACAAATGAAAAGATTCTTCTCTGATAATAAGAAAAATGTTTGGTTCTGGCTTTTTGTGGTTGTGGCAGCCGTGCTGCTGTTTGCTATGCCGCTGATGAGCCTAAGTGCCGGAAACAGTGGCGATGAGGACAAGTTCCAGATTCCTCAGGGCAGGTTCGTAATGGACTATTTCGAGTCGGACGGAGCCGACACCACCTGCCTCAAGGATGTCGTCACCCTGAACGGCAAGGAGCAGAATTGGAATTTGAAGTACTATGGCTGTTCGTTCGATGTGGTTACGGAGTGGATTGACCGCTCTTTCGGCATCGACGATATCGCCCGTACGCGTCATATCTGTAATTCGCTGTTGGGATGGCTGATAGTCCTTTTTGGCGGTCTGATAGCCTACCGGATGGGAGGATGGCGCGCCGGCGTTTTTGCAATGCTTCTGCTGTTCTTCTCGCCGCGCCTGCTGGGTCATTCGTTCAACAACCCTAAGGATATTCCTCTTGCGGCAGGCATCATAATGTCGATATATTATATGATGATGTTCTTCCGTCAGCTGTCGCCGCAAATGGCTGACGGTCAAGGCAGCAAGGGCAACAAAAATACCGTCAAACCGATATATCCGGCTCAGGCGTTTTCGGACAAAACCACGCGTTGGCTTGCCATTTTCCTCTTTGTGCTGGTTTCGCCGCTTATCGTTACCACAGCAGGAGTGGGATTCACTGTTGTTATTGTGGCGCTTTTTATAGCCGTGCTGCTTATCAAAGACACCCCGAAGTTCAATCCGTTGACACTCTTTATGCTGGCGTTGTCGCTGGCTCTTGCTGTCAGCAACCGTATTGGCGGACTTATTGCAGTGGGATATATGGGCCTGTGGGGGCTTCTGTGGCTGGTGCGCTATCGCAAAATGCTGGATGGCAAAACCATAACAAAGGCTATCGTTGCCGCTTTGCTTGTTTGCCTGACTGGCTTCTTCTGCGGACTGCGTCTGTGGCCGTATGCTTTGCAGGACCCGATCCACAACAGCATTGAAAGCTTCAAGCTGATGTCGCAGTTCGACGTTCAACTGCGCCAGCTTTTTGAAGGTACAATGATGATGTCTAGCAATTTGCCCTGGTACTATACGCCCAAATTTATGCTTATGACCATACCTTTGGCGGTGATGATTGGTTGGGCAATTTATCCATTTTTCGGAGCTTTCAGGCGCGAGCGTCGCATCGACAGCATAATGATCTATTTCTGCTTCCTGTTCCCTGTAGTTTGGATTGTCATTACCGGCGCAAATGTCTATGGCGGATGGCGCCATTCGCTGTTTGCCTATGCCCCGATGGCGGTGGCTGCCGGACTTGGCTTTGACGCCTTTGCCGAGTGGGCTGGCCGGAAGAGCGGAAGAGCGGAAAGCGGAAAGCGTGGCGTTGCGTGGGTCGAACTGGTTTGTTCGCTGGTGCCTGTGTGCCTGATGGTTCCTCCGGCATTGCACACCGTCCGAAACCATCCCTATGAATATGTGTATTTCAACGAATTGGCGGGTGGCGTGAAGAAGGCTTTTGGCCACTATGAGCTCGACTATTACTACCATTCGATGCGCGAAGCGACAGAATGGGTCGTGGCCAACGCCGAACCGAAGCCTGGCGACGAGAAAACCCTTGTCGGCTCGTGGCATATCGAATCGACCAAATACTTCCTTCGCAACGACACGACGCGCTTTGCCACTCGCTTTGTGCGCTGGGCTCAGCGATATGAGTATGACTGGGATTACTTGGTGTTCCCCATCACCGGAATCGCTGGCGATTACCTTCTGGGGCCGTCGTTCCCGCCCAAAGACTGTGTGCATACGGTCGATGTGGATGGCGTTCCTATCGCATTGGTCCTCAAGCGTCAGACCAAAGACGACTTCTTCGCAGTGCAGCTGTTGAAGGAGGGCAATGTTGATAGTGCTATGGTCTTGTTCAACAATGTGTTGCAGGTCAATCCGGATAATGTGACCGCACTCTCAAATATGGCTAA
>JAFWYO010000093.1 GCA_017517715.1 Bacteroidales bacterium | reverse complement strand
TGCGATTCGATATCATTTCGGTGCTGATTAAAGATGGGCATCCGGAACTGAAACACCTTAGGAATGCCTTTACGACGGTGGGGTAAAGGTTTTAGGTTATAGGTTAAAGGTTATAGGTTAAAGGTTAAAAATTAAAGATTAGAGGTCGTCGGAGGTGTTGATTTCGATGGTTTGGGCGTCGACATCGTAGGTAATGGTGCCGCCACGATGGTTTACCTTGAGCGTGACTGGAGCCCCAAAAACGAGAGGCAGGTTCACATCGCCGTGTCCGGCAGGGAAGCCACAGAGGAGCGGGATGTCGTAATCCTTGAGATAATGGTGCATCAGCTCGTCGACACTTTTATAGCCTAGTTCCGCTCGACAGTCGGTAAAGTCGCCAAGTATGACACCCCGACAGTTGCGCATAGCACCGCTTTTGAACAAAGTGTTGAATATGCGGTCGATATGATGAAAATCTTCGCCAACTTCCTCGATAAAGAGGATGAAATCTTTCTTTTGAGTAACATCGCAGCTTGTGCCGACAAGTGCAGCGAAACTGAAGAGGTTGCCACCGACGAGGATGCCTTGTCCGCTGCCGCGGATGTTGTTGGAATTATGAGCAGTATGATAGGTGGGTAGCGTGCCGAGAAGCAGGTCGCGGAGCAAGGTTGCCGACACACATTCGCCATTGCAATCGGCTATGCCAGAGGCCATAATGCCGTGGACGGAAGCCTCGCCGACGGATGACGCCATAGTCAGGAGCGTGGTGATATCGCTATAACCCACAATCCATTTGGGGTTTTGTGCAAGGAGCGAAGTGTCGAGCTGATCGACAAAACGGATACAACCATAGCCTCCCCTGTTGCTGACGACAGCCTTGACGGCAGGATTGGCGAGAGCCCACTCGAGGTCGCTGAGCCGCTGCCGGTCGGTACCGGCAAACTGATAGTCGCGTCGGCCGACATTGGGGGCGATAACAGGCGACAGACCCCAGGTCTTAAGGATCTCAGCGGCAGCACGAACTTTCTCGATGTCACAATAATACGCCGGCGAAACAAAAGCCACCGTATCGCCAACTGCAAGGAATGGCGGAAGCCCGTGGACGGAGCGCCGACGAGAGGGTTTCGAATCCTCTCCCTTTGCGACACGCGGCGAGGACTCGACCAGCACCTCGTCGGTGAAAATCCACGCCGGTTTACCCGCCGCCCTATGCCATTCGGGAATGCAGGGAGGCGGCGTGGCCACGACGCGCAAATAGTAAGCCTGCGTCGGCTTCGGCAGGTCGGTATTGAAAGTCTCGATCATCGGAGTGGCCAGAATCTCAGGGTTTTCCGGCTTGTGGCGCCCGACGAGCTGCCAATTCGACTTGTCATTGGATATATAGAAATCAATTTGTTGCGGCAAAAATATCCACGACAGCGGATAGAAATAGAAGTCCATACTGATATGGCCCACCGTGTCGGTGGCGCCGAGCGAAATGACGGCGTCGAGCGTGTCGCCATAAAAACCAAGCCAATTGTAGCGATAATCCATTATGCCGCCAGCGCCGTCGGTGAGGCTTTGCGGGCCACCGCTAGTGTAGGGCTCCGTGGGTGGTTTGCGCAGCTCAACAGGACGGAAGTAGCTGTTGCTGTAGCTGAAGGTCTTTTCGAGATAGCGTTCTATCATATCACGATAGCGGTCGGGCGTTATGCCCATCTCCATCATCTCGTTGACACCAAAATGGTTAAGGTCGTCAACCATACGGTTCAGAATCTCGTCGAGCTGCTTTGCCTTATCCAGCAGATCGCTATCGGGGAACAATTCCTGGTAATATGCGCCGCCGGCAGTCATCTCGACGGTGGCATAATCTAGCGAAAGTTCAAAAAAACGGAGTCGTTCGTTGATTATGCTGTCCGTCGCGGCAGCGTAGGCCTGTCGCATCCAACGGCGGTAGCGAGCCAGGTTGTCGGGTGCCAGATAGCCCTCACAGCCATCGACGGAATAGCCATATATATCAAGCCGTTGACCCGATTTGACGAGTTCGGCGGTCATCGTGTCGATAATCGTTTTGACGTATAAACCAGCCTTGCCGTAGTAGCCATTGCAAAAGTCGGTCAGGAGCGAATCGGCATCAAGGTTGGGATTCCACATCAGCTTGGCAATGAGGTAAGTGCGTGGCTCCATCCACGACGTGATATTGTTGCTGCCCGTGCCCTGTTCGAAAATCTGCCTGACACCGTGGTTGCGGAAATAACGCAGATTGGGTTGCAGGACATGCAGATTGGGGAATGGGTTCCAGAAATTGCGGAACTGCGCCACATAGTCCCAGATGAAGATGTTGTCGGTAAGCAACTGCCAGTTTTCGAGGTCGTTTCGGAAAGGTGCCTCCTTAAGGCTGGTCGAGATGGCCTCTTCGCGCCCAGCTTCTATGGGGCACAGCATAATGACGACATTGCTGTCGGGACGCACTTTAAAGTCTTTGGGAGCGCTTCGCGTGTATTGATACGCCAACGTAGAGATGGTATAGTCGGGAAAACGCCGCGCCACCTGGTTGACAAAGTTGACCAGAGTGCCCGAAGGTCCGCCATAGAGGCTATCAAGTCGCAAGCAGCCAGGGCATTGACAAACATTATAGTTGTCGTTTGGCGACACCGACCATCCGCGATGGCCATCTTCGTCATTGGCGATGGTTTCGGCCAGCGATTGGCAAAGTGCGTCGAGAACGGCCGGATTGGAGAGGCACAGCTGTCCGTCACGCACACGCCTACCGTCTCGCATCGAGAACCATTCCGGGTGTTCGTCGAAATGAGCAGCAGCAGGAAGCAACTTATTGAAAGAATGCACAAAAATACCCCATTGGCTGTAGCGGTCGTCGGCCGTATGCAGACGATGCCAATCGGCGTAGAGGCGGCTATGGTTGGGGTAGTAATAAGCCACCTCGCGATAGTCGAATGCAGGTTTTTCGACGATATTTGCCGTCGGGATGGTCAGGTTGCTAACATCCTTAACCACAAGAGCATCAGGCGAGTAGAGACGA
Source organism: Bacteroidales bacterium (assembly GCA_017517715.1). GTDB lineage: Bacteria > Bacteroidota > Bacteroidia > Bacteroidales > P3 > Colimorpha. Next base: position 7,460 of record JAFWYO010000093.1, on the reverse strand, counting down.
TAGCCACAGAAGTGTTCAAGGAAATCATAGACAGCATACAGAGTACCTTTAGGTCCCGAACCGGCGAGCACAAAACGGTCGCCATCGCCAGACATACGATAGCTGTTGGCGGGCGACAACGCCTCGCGTCCCACGTGGATAACCCCGTGGCGATAGCGGCGGCGACCCGACCGGACAACAGGCACGTCGAGCCCACCTTTGTTCAGCAACTGCTGCAACTGGTCGGCGGCATATCGCACCTCGCTGTCGGCATCGGCATCGACAGTTATCGCACGGCACCTGAGGCCTTGAGCGACAGTCGTTTGAGCATTGGCATCAAAGGACAGGACAAATGCCACTAGGAATGCCAGAAAGAGGACGGGACGGGAAAGGGGAACTCTTAACGTCATACAAGAAAGGGATTTATCAGCAAAAGCGTCCGGCGGCGTTGCCGGTAGTGAACGCCAGCTGGAGGTTGTATCCACCCGTATCGGCATCGAGGTCGAGCACCTCGCCGATGAAGTAGAGATTTTTAACCAGTCGGGACTCCATTGTTTTAGGATTCACTTCTTTGAGGCTTACGCCACCCTGAGTGACGACAGCTTCGTCGAAGCCGCCGGTGCCCGAAAGGCGGAAAGCGAAGTCCTTCAGAAAAGAGAGCAGGCGTTTGCGTTCTTCGGCATTGATCTGGTTGAGCCGCTTATAGTATTCGATATGCAAGTTCTGCAGAGCCAGAGGGATGAGTTCGGCCGGCAGCCAGAGGCGCAAAGCGTCGTTGAAGAGGCGCGTGCCGTTGCTGTTGAGGTCGTTGATGAGGCGTTTGTCGAGCGTGGCTGTTTCGACGGCAGGTTTCAAGTCGAGATGGGCGACAACGGTTTCGCCTCGATGCAGCGGTCCCGTAGCCGCGCGACTGGCCGAGAGGACGATGGGGCCGGCGATACCCGTCGGCGTGAAGGTCATCTCGCCAAAATGTTCGCTCAGTTTGCGGCCGTTGCCGTCGGTCAGCGTCAGTCTGACATTTTTGAGCACAAACGCAACGAGTTCCTGCGGTATTTTCATATCGCAATCCAGACGGACAAGAGCCGGAAAGCGCTGCGAAACCGTATGTCCGCAGAGTTCGGCGAAACGGTATCCGTCGCCCGTGGAACCTGTCAGCGGATAGCTCATTCCTCCGGTAGCCACAATCGTGCTGTCGGCGTGCAAGACGGTGCCGTCGGCACACCGGACGCCTTTGGCTGCACCGTCTTCGACAACGAGCGAGGCGACGCGGGTGTTCTTGCGTATTTCGACATTGGGCATTGCCTCTAGAGCCGAAATGATGGCAAGGAAAATGTCGAGCGACTTGCCGCTTCGGGGATAGACGCGGTCGCCACGTTCGACGACGAGCGGAACGCCGAGCGACTCGAAGAAATCCATCAGCTCGCGGTTGAAAAACACCGCAGCCGAATTGCGCATAAAGCGTGCATCCGAGCCGACGTGAGTCAGGAAATCTTTTAGCGGAGCCATATTGGTCAGGTTGCAGCGGCCCTTGCCCGTGATGCGCAGTTTGCGTCCGGGTTGGTCCATTTTTTCGAGCAAAAGGACATTCAGTCCCCGCTGGGCGGCGACATAGGCGGCCATCATACCTGCTGCGCCGGCTCCGACGACAATGACGCGACGATTGGAATCGTTATCCATACCAAAGAGTGCGGTTAGCGCGCTATGTCGCCGATATCCTCCGGGTGGATGCAGAGGACCGGGATTTGCGAGTTATGGACAATCTGCTGCGCGTTGGTGCCGAGGAAGAGGCGAGCGAGGAGACGGTCCTGTTCGGTATTGATGACCACGAGGTCGGCGTTGATGCTGTTGGCATAGTCGAGAACCGTTTTGGAATAGTTCTCGTAGCGACGGCCGCACTTGGAGCAAGGAATGCCCTCCTTTTTGAAGAAATCCTCGACCTGCTGCAGGTAGGTGCGGAGGGTGAGAGCATCCTGCGCTGTCTCGATAAGGCCAAGGATATAGACGTGCGAGCCGAAAATGCGGGCCATCTGAGCAGCCGGAGCCACTTTCTGGCGCGAATTGGCGTTGATGCGGATTGGAACGACAATATTATCGAGTTTCTTGTGGAAATCAAATCCTTCGCGGATGGTGAGCGTGGGGCAAGGAGCTTCCTGCACGATGCGGACGGCCGTGCTGCCCATCCAGTATTTTTCGAAACCCGACGCGCCGTTGGTGCCGATGACGATCATCGGGGCATCCTCCTTGCGAGCCTCATCGGCAATGCAGGAGGCCACTTTTCCGCTAAGTATCTGCCATTCAATCGAACCGTGATTCATATTCGGCTGATACTGATCACAAAGCTGCTGCAGTTTTTCCTGAGCCAGATGTTCAGTCATTTCCATCTGCTCGCCCGAAAGGAGTTTCTTTTCTTTTTTGACCCATAAAAGTTTTATGCCACAACGGAGTTGATTGGCAATGTCTACGGCAATTTCAAGGGCCACATACGACCCCTTGGAAAAGTCGGTACCGACTATTACTGATTTCATATCTGTCTATTCTATGATTTATTTTGTTAACGGAATGTGATTATTATTATTGTACAAAATTTACATTTGTTTTTACAATACAGATAATAAGCAAGATAGAAGCGAATATTATTTTCTTTTGCAAGGATTGTTCTTTTTTTCGTATCTTTGCATTTTCCATTTGGCAGCCAAAAGCGACTGCAAAACCAAGAGAACAATAGTGATGAACGACAATTTAGACCCTACAGGCAATAGCCAGAGCGCACGCGAACGCGAGGTGGAACGCGCGTTGAGGCCCAAAGCTTTCGACAACTTTGCCGGACAGCAGCAGGTGCTCGACAACCTGCGGATATATGTTCAGGCCGCAAAAACGCGTGGCGAGTCGCTGGATCACGTCCTTCTGCACGGCCCTCCGGGCTTGGGCAAGACGACGCTTTCGCACATCATAGCCAACGAACTGGGCGTCAACATAAAAATGACATCAGGACCGGTTCTGGACAAGCCCGGCGACCTGGCAGGATTGCTGACGTCGCTGAACCAGAACGATGTGCTTTTCATCGACGAAATCCACCGTCTCTCCCCTATTGTCGAGGAATATCTCTACTCGGCGATGGAGGACTACCGCATCGACATAATGATCGAGTCGGGTCCTGCGGCACGCAGCGTCCAGCTCAACCTCAAGCCCTTCACCCTCATCGGCGCCACCACACGCAGCGGTATGCTCACGGCGCCACTGCGCGCCCGCTTCGGCATTACCTGCCGACTGCAGTACTACGACGCCCCGACGCTGACCCGTATCGTCAACCGCTCGGCCGAGCTGCTGGGTGTCAAAATCACCAGCGAGTCGGCCATCGAGATAGCCCGCCGCAGCCGCGGCACTCCGCGTATCGCCAACCTGCTGCTGCGCCGCGTGCGCGACTTTGCGCAGGTCAAAGGCGACGGCACCATCACCCTCGACATAGCCCGCTACGCCCTCCAGGCCCTCAACGTCGACCGCAACGGCCTCGACGAGATGGACATCCGCATCCTGTCGACCATCATCGACAAGTTCAAGGGCGGCCCCGTCGGCCTCGGCACCATAGCCACCGCCGTGGGCGAAGAGGCCGGCACCATCGAGGAGGTCTACGAGCCCTATCTGATCCAGGAGGGCTACATAATGCGCACCCCCCGCGGCCGCGAAGTCACGGCCCTCGCCTACCAGCATCTGGGCAAGCTGAAAACCAGCGGCAACCAGCAGCAGCTGGACATATAGCAACGGCCGTCCTGAAGCGTCGCCACACCGCAAACAAGCAATTACGAACCACGAAATAAAACAGTTATGAAAAAAAGCATACTTTTGATAGCCGCCTGCATAATGCTGTTCGTTGGCTGCCAGGAAGAAAAAGAAGGAGCCTCGGCCACCCACTACTACACGATCTCCACCAACGATATGTCGTGGGGCCGGGCCGATATGAAATATATTGCCGACTTCTTTACCGACGAGGTGAGGATGTTCACCGTAGAGGGGACAACCGCCGACGCCGACCGCGAAGCTATGAAGCGCTACAACAACATCCTATCGCAGATTGACGACGAGGCCGTCTGCTCCCAGTTCCCCTGCGAGTACGACGAGAACCTGGAGGAATACCTTTACTACCAGGTCTACCTGCTGCGCACAGAAGGAATGCCCGACACCCTCGCCGGCAAACGCTGGAGCCACGACGGCACCACCACAAGATAGCGGAAAGCGAGCTGAAGCTGCTGCGCGTCATCCGCTGCCCTGCGGCCTATGTTCGCCGACGACTTATACCTTGTGCATATGACCGGCTCACGGCAGGGCCACAGCCAGTATAGCGAAAGTGGAGAAGTGAATTAAGAGCCTCTGATTGCACTCTTTGTCGCATACACGGCAGAAACAAGACATAAAAGACATAATGAAATCCCCCGCCCTATTTCAGGCGGGGGATTTTTCGTACTAGTTTTTATTACCGCTTCTCATACGTGCGCGGCGGGGTCGGGTTGACCCATATAGGCGTACTCGTAGATCATATCACCCTTGGCCTCGCGGGTTTCGCCGCCGGCGGGGGTGAAGCGGACTCCGCCCTTGGCGTAGTAGCGGCAGTACTGCATACGCATACCGATGGCATCGTAGCGGCGCTTGAGCTCTTCGCCGGCCATCTCGTACATATCCCAGAACTCCAGCTGGTCCTCCCACTCAACATCGAACTCGGCACGCGAGCCGTCGGCGTTAGTGAAGACGTAGTGGCTCTCCTTGGGGAACTCGCGCCCCTGATGCACCTCGGGCTCCAGACGGGTCTTGAGGTCGAAGTGGCCGTCGGTCATAAAGACCACCTTGCCGGTCTTGTTGTCCATCAGGCCGAACATAGGCAGCTGCTTGTAGCCGTACTGGCGGGCAGCGACGAAGTCGTAGATGTAGATGGTATAGAGGTCGGTGTACATACGTCCCCACAGCCAGTGGTGGTAGAGGGCGAAGTGCATCGTGTTCATCCACTGGTGGTCGTGGTAGCCGAGGCCCTTCACCTCGTGCCACTCGCCGTCGTAGAAGAGGCGGCCGCTGACCTGGTTCTTGGGAACAGCGAGGTCGGTGTGATAGAACTCGTCGTTGTCGCCGAAGGCCAGCAAGGAGGTACCCTGGCGGAAGGGCTCGGTGAGGGCGTCGTAGTGCAGGTCGAGACCCACGCCGTGGACAGGCTCGAAGTGCAGGTCGTAGTGCTTGAAGTCACCGCGGCACCAGTGGGGACCCACCTTGGTGTCGCATTGCTCGCGGCTGAAGTTGCCTTCGGCGGCGGGATAGACGATATCGTCGCGGAACTCCTTGCCCGCGGGGCTCTTGATGTAGATGTTCACGTGGGGCGAGTCGACAGTCTTGTTCATACCGTCCATCGACTTGGGGCGGTAGCCGACCATAAACTTGGTGCCGTCGTCCATCGTGCCATCGAAGTACCACACCTCGCTGCCCACCTCCTCGGTGTGCGTGCGGCGTCCGTCTTCCCATTTCTCCACTTTGTCGGGGTTGATGCCGAGACGTTTGAAATCCTCGGGTTGGTCCATCAGTCGTGCGCGAAGCACTTTTACATTGTTTGTATTTTCCATAACTTGTTGTATTTTAATGTTAAACTTAAATTGATTTTCCTTTGTTTTCACAATGCAAAAGTACTACCATAAAATGACCTAAAATACGACTATCCGATGCAAAAATGTCCATTTTCTACGAAGTGCATATACTAAAGACAGGAGGATTGCGTTATGGTGATATATTATAATATGTATGGAAATACGTGATCTTGACTCAAAGGTGGCAATGAACGAGCTAGTCCGCAAAGGCTTCCGTCACGTGGGCGACTATGGCATCATATTGAACACCAGTGCGGTGAATACTGATTTCTTCAAGCTCGGACAACCCTATCGAGCCCTCGACGGACGCATCATCGTGGTGCAGCACGGTACGATGGATGTGGAGATTGACCTGGTGCGGTATGTGCTGCACGAGGGCGACATCGCGGTTGTGTTGCCCGAGGCCCTAATGCTCATCGAGAGTGCCAGTAGCGACTGCGCTGTAAGTGCCGTCGTGTTTCGCCAGATGCCGCAGGTGCAGGGTGTTGCGGAGAGTTTTGTGGTGAGCGGCGACAGCGTGGCTTTCGCTCGCGCCAACCAGTACCTGACGATGATTTTCGACCAGTTCGACCGCAACCCCGTCTTCACCGACATAATAGTCCATTTCTACGATGCGCTGATACTTGATATGTTCAGCCTACGACAGGAAGAACAACTGTCGCACGGCGGCGAGTTTATGCACCGGTTCCTGCAGCTGCTCACAAAGGAGGGACGCACCAAACACCCCATCGATTTCTATGCCGATCGGTTGTGCGTGTCGCCCAACTATATGAGCGCACTTGTCAAGCGCGAGAGCGGGCTGACGGTGCTGCAATGGATCGACCGCGCTCTGGTGCGCGAAGCCAAGATGCTGCTGCACCACACCGCGATGCCCGTTGCCGAGGTGGCAGAGACGCTTGGCTTTGCCACGCCTTCGTTCTTCATCCGCTTTTTCCGTCAGCAGACGGGACAGACACCCTTGCAGTACCGCAAGCAGGGGTGAAGTCTATCTGTCGCCATCGGGAAACCCTCGTCGATGGCCAGCGCGATGCCGAGGGCCACGGGGTCGGTCGAGGCCAGGATGGTGGGGCTTGGGGTTGTGATGCTGTCGGAAATTTTTCGTAATTTTGCAGCCGATTTGCAAAAACATCGGACTTTATGAAGAACAGATTATCAACCTATAACAGATGGTCTTGGCAGAGGCCAGATCATCGGATCGAAACACTCCGGACAATATGAAGAAAGTTAAGATTACCATCCTCAAGACGATGCTGAATGAGGACTTGGCGAAAGAATATGGCATCTGCGGGCTGAAGGCCTGCCCGATGATGAAGGTGGGCGATGTGTTTTATGCTGACTACGCAAAACCAAAGGGCTTTTGTGACGAAGCGTGGAAGGCAATCTACCAGTATGTGTTCGCCCTGGCACATGGTGCAGACAAAGGCTTGTTTTACTATGGTGACTGGATCAAGGAGCCTGGCGTGGCCATTGTCAGTTGCAATGACGGTCTGCGCCCTGTGATTATGAAACTTGAAGCGACTGATGAGGAAGCCAAGATTGAATATACACCAATAGACAGATAAATCGGAGTTTATGGAAATTAAAAACAGGCCAAATCCGAATGAGGCTTTCCCGAACCCTAAGATTCCAAGCCTCTGCTTCATCAAAAACGTGGTGAAGAACCCTCGTATCATTATAGGTGACTACACTTATTACGATGATGTGGATGGTGCTGACCAATTCGAGAAGCATGTCACTCATTTCTACGACTTCATAGGTGACCGGCTGATTATTGGCAAATTCTGCGCTATTGCCAAGGGTGTGGAGTTTGTCATGAATGGAGCCAATCATAGGATGGACGGTGTGACAACCTATCCGTTTTAT
>JAFWYO010000092.1 GCA_017517715.1 Bacteroidales bacterium | reverse complement strand
GAGATAGAGGTATACCAGTTGGCGCTCGTCCCAGGGGAGCCGGTCGATGATGCCGTAGAGGTCGGCGACGGCCGGGTTGCGGGCTTCGTCGGCGATTGACTCCAGGTAGTTGCTGTCGACGCATACCAGCTTGACGCGCGAGCGCTTGCGGCGGAGCTCCATCCGGATGGTGTTGAGGGTCACTTTGTAAATCCACGTCGTCTCTAAGCCAATACCTTTGTATCCGTTCCATCCGCGCCACAGACGGATGCAGACTTCCTGAAAGAGCTCGTCGGTGCAATAGGCGCTGTGGTCGCCAAGGGCATAGCAAAGCCTGTTGATGAGGCTTTCGTTGCGCTGAAGCATCATCACAAACTCGTCTTGCGAGTTTAAGAGTTTGGTGTCGACATTTTTTACTATGTCCATTTTTACCTTTTCTATCTATATTAGATGCATAAAAATCAAAAATGTGACACCCTGATGAAAATTTTTTTTGCCGGAAGGGTTAGTTTTGTGCTAACAGGTTGTCTGGTAGTTTGTTGCTTTGAAACGGAATCAGGTAGTAGATCGACATTTTGTCGCGGAAGAATTCGACGGCGCCACGCCGCTGCCAGTACTGGTGGGTCTTGAGGTGGTGCATAACGGGAACGAAGAGGAAGTCGTAGTTTTGTTGCAGCTCGTCCCAAATGTCCATTATCATCAGATGGTTGAGTGGCGTGTGGCGATACGGCTCGGTGACGATGAACGAGAAGACGGCAGTGTAGCGCAATGCGTTGAGCCGGCGCAGCAGTTCGGGTTGTTCGCTGACGATGGCCTCGGTTTCTTCCTCGATGCGATAGTCGCTTATGTTCAGCAGCCCGACGGTATGTCCCTGTCCGTCGACGGCCTTGACGCTGAGTGGCCAGTTGAAGTGCAGATTGTCGACCCACCAGGCCACTTCGTTGCGGTCAAATCCATACTGGCGGCTTATCCAGTCGACGGTTTCGCCGCTGTCGGCAGGGGTCATTCGGCGTAGCGTGATGTTCATAGGGTGGCGAAGGTTATGATGTTGTAACTGAGCAGCCTGTCGGGATGGTAGGAGGTCTTGGACTTGCGCAGCCCTTCAAGGCCCATATCCTCCTCGCGGTTGATGTAGCGGAACTGTGGCGGCAGGTGATGGGCCATCTGCTGGTTGATGATGCTGAAGGCTCCGCTGATGTTGCGGTCGGCCTTCTCGACGCAGGTGTCGAAGGTGTCGTTGGTCACGGCCGCCCCGAAGCTGAATGCTATCATTTTGCCGTCGACGAATATCGCCCCGCCGAGGATATCCAGTTCGCTCCAATTGGCGAAGACGGTCTCTATCATACGGTGCTCGGATTCTATCGTGTTGCCATACCAAGGGTTGTCGTGGTGTATCTCTTCGTTCCATAACACTTGCAGCCGTCTGCATTCGTCGAAGTGTTCGGGTGTCAGTTCACGGTATTCATAGTCTGGATGCTCGCTGAGAAACTTGTTGACGTGGTTGCGTTTGGCTTTGAGGTTTTTGCCTTGCATCAGTTCCAGCTCGTCGCGACGATAGATGTAGTCGTAGCTGTTGCGCAATGGCTCGACGGTTATGGTGTCACCGTATTGCTCTTTCAGCTGTGCTGCCCAGTCGTCTTCGACGGCTATCAGCGTCAGCGGCAACCCTTTGTCGGCTGTCCTGTTTCGCAGCTTTTCGATGATGTAGGTGGACGGCAGGGAGGACGAGCTGATGAAATAGGCTGGCTGGCGTTGGCTGAACATATATCGGAAAATGACAATGCCGGGCATCAGGCAGACCTCGGTGTCGAAGAGGAATTGCCATCCTATCAGGTTGGCAAAGGTGAAATTGCAGTTGCGCCGTCCGGCATTCAGCGTCACGGCCTGTATGCTGTTTTTCAGGTCGATTGTCAGAGGCTTGAATGCCAGTGTTGTAGGTGAGTTTTGCATATTATTTGTTTGGTGGGGTTTCATTGTTTATGTCGGGCTGTCAGCATTCGAGCCTTTCCGCGGAAGTCGCTGTGGATTGCGGTCTCGAAGCTGCGGCTGGCGAACAGCTGGGCTGTCTCGTGGCCGAAACTTTCGTTGATCTCCAAAACCATCAGGCCGTCGTGGGCAAGGTGTTTGTCGGCAATGTCGGCAATGGCGCGGTAGAAGAGTAGGGGGTCGCTGTCGGGGACGAAGAGGGCCTGCTGCGGCTCCCAGTCGAGGACGTTGGGCTGCATCGCGGCACGCTCTTTGTCCATCACGTATGGCGGATTGGAGATGATGAGTGAGAACGGAGAACGGAGAACGGAGAACGGAGAATGGATAATGTCTGTTTGTAGAAAGTTGATGCTGACGTTGCTGGCTGCGGCGTTCCTTTTTGCGACAGCAAGTGCTTTTTCGGATATGTCGACGGCCCACACTTCTGCGTCGGGCCATTGTTTGGCCAAGGCTATGGCTATGCAGCCGCTGCCGGTGCAGAGGTCGAGGATTTTTAGTTGTGAATTGTGAATTGTGAATTGTGAATTGTGGCTGATTGTCCAGTTGACAATCTCTTCGGTCTCGGGGCGGGGGATAAGTGTGTTTTCGTCCACTTCGATGCGGCATCCGCAGAAGTCGGTCCATCCGATGATGTGCTGTATGGGGCGGAAGCGCTTCAGGTCCTCGGCAGCCCAGTGGAAGCGCAGCAGGTCGCTCTGGTTGACGGTGTCGTCGTGGCGCAGGAGCAAATCGGTGAGCGACCAGCCAAGAAAGGCTTCGAACAACATACGCACAAACATCGTTATCTCGCTATCAGGATATAAGCCTGCGAGCTCGGTGTGGAAATACCGCTCAATGTCGCGCACCTTGTTCGATGGTATGTGCATATCTGTTGTGTTCATAAGTCGCTCCTTTTCTAATACTCCTGCTCGCAAGCGAGCGAGATCTCGTAGATCTTGTAGATTTCCGTTTGTTTTATTCTCCTGCTCGCAAGCGAGCGAAATCTTGTAAATCTTGTAAATTAGTTCCGACTTCGTCGGAAAATGCTGTCGCGTCAGCTCGCTTTCCGCTTTCCGCTTTCCGTTTTCCGCTATCATTGCCTTCGGCAAGAAATATCACAAATTAATTTCAAATTTTTTAAATTTTTTTTCTTCCGTTTTCTGTTTTCGTTTTCGTTTTGGTTTTCGTACGAAGTTCTCCGCTTTCCGTTTTCCGCTTTCCGTTTTCCGCTTCCTTTTACTTTCTTCCAAAGTCGGCGGGTATTTCGCCCCAGTGGTCGGTGTCCCATTTCAGGATTTGTGTGGTGTAGCTGTTGTTGTGCAGCCAGGCTTCGGCGCGGCGTATCATGTCGTATAGTTTGGCGGTGTCGGGCGTCAGTG
>JAFWYO010000091.1 GCA_017517715.1 Bacteroidales bacterium | reverse complement strand
GGCTGCCGCCGACGGCAAGGCATCCTCTGCCCTGCCCCACCGCATCCTCGACATCGGCACCGGCTGCGGCATACTGGCCCTGATGATGGCACAGCGCTTCGCCGACGCCACCGTCGACGCAATCGACATCGACTGCCAGACCACCGCAGTGGCTGCCGAAAACTTCAACCGCTCGCCATTCAGCCAGCGGATGAACGCCGAGAACATCGACCTGCAGCATTTCGCCCAGCGCCACATCGCCCAGCAGCGCGCTGCATACGAGCTGATAATAAGCAATCCGCCGTACTTCGCCAAATCGCTCAAAAACAGCGACCCACGTCGCTCGATGGCGCGCCACAGCGACAACAGCCTCGTCCTGTCGCAGCTGCTGCAATGCTCATCGGCAATGCTGGCCAGCGACGGGCTGCTGGCAATAATCATACCTGCCGAAAACGCCACCAATGCCGCCAGCGACGCCGAACAGCACGGGCTGGCCTGCATCAGCTGCACCGACATAGCAAACCACATTGCCGATGCGCCCAAACGGAGCATACTCCATTTCGCACAACGCAAAACCGGAACCATTGCCGTGAAATACAGCACCATAGCGTTGCGCAAAGACGACAACAGCTATTCGGACGAATACAAAAACCTCACGCAGCCATTCCTGCTATAAAGCCACATCCATCATCGGGGCGGAGGCGCAACGACGCTATTTGCTGATTCCGTGTCCGTTGCGTCGCCCTCGGACAAGGCGTAGACACCATAGTCGCCATCCTCGTCGACGGCGTCATCAAGGACATCAGGAACAATTTCGCTGTCGTCATCTCGCTGACCTTCAGCACAATCCAGAACGCCGCTGCCGATATATGTGCTCTGCGACGCGCGGCCCGCATTGTCGACCACAAAACCCCACAGGTGGACCTCCTTGCCCGCCCAGGCTTCGTTCAGTTGCATCACAATCCGCTTGTTACGGCGAAGAATGGCATCCGAGAAATCAAACGACTTGTACTCAGGGCAATACACTACCAGATGTACCCTGTCGTCCTGGCTGCAGTTACGATGCAGCGGATTCTTCTCGAAGGCGATGCTAATCGTCGTGTCGTCAAGCAGTTGCGGCGCGTCGAAGGCCACCGGAGCCACCGGTCCGTCGCTGAAACGCAGCGACGGCAGGTCGACCGCCAGCTCGCCATCCTGCAGCGCAAAGCAAGCCTTGTTCATACTGACAAAGCGGTTGCTCGTCGTAACGCCCTCATTACGAGCCGCTACGTCGAGCGAAATTTTCAGTATCCGCGCCGCCTTAGAGGCGAAACGCACCATCTCGGTGAAAAGTTGCCGCTGGCGCAGCTGTCCTTCGGTACGCGCATCGTGGAAATCGCCCGGCAAAGACCGCACGCACCATTTGCCGCGCCAGTTGTAGCCGACCACGCTGCCCAGCTTCCCGCTGAAACCACCATTGAATCCTTCTTGTTGTTTTCCCATAGATATAAATATTTAAAGGTTTAAAAAACTGATATACATCACATTGAGACCGCCAGACGCCATCGTCCGCACCGTCTCGTCGCGTTCTTGTACTATCCATAACGCAACCTTCTTCTTATTATTGCCTACCGAGGTAAATTTTGATTAAATGTTAATAAAAATTTTGGTAGAAGATGGTAAGAAGATGGTGTATGGAAATCAGCGTTTTATGAAGGCGAAACAGATGCTTCAAAATCGGTCGCAGGACTTGGAATACATTCGCCTTTGTTGTCGCGTTCCTCCGGAACGCATATCGCTGCAGCATAGACACACTGCACTGCGCTTCGCTTGTACGGTGTTATGTGCACTTTGTGCGTCACGTCCCTCCGGGACGATCTGCTGATTCATAGGATTTTGCTAACGTCTAAGCAAAGGGGAACAAAAAAGGATGGGGCTGTGAGCTCCATCCTTTTTTTTCGCGGACCGGCGGGTCGGCTGGTCGCTTTGTCAGTTGGTCATCTGGCCAGCGGGTTGGTCGTCAGGTTTGTCGGTCGGTCAGTCGGTTGGCCGGAGGGTCTGTCAGCGGGCCGGCTGGTCGGCTGGTCGGCTGGCCGGTTCGATGTGGCGTCATTTTTTCATACTGGCGTTGTAGAAGACGAACTGGTCGTCGATGACGTCGATGACGATGTTTTCGCCGGTGTGGACCTTGTCTTCCAGTATCTGGCGCGACAGTTCATTGAGTATCTGGCGCTGGATGACGCGCTTGACGGGGCGGGCACCCATTGCGGGGTCGTAGCCGATGTCGGCCAGATGGTTGATGGCCTCGTCGGTGGTGCTAATGAGTATCTCGTTCTTTTCGAGCATCTTGGCCACCAGCCCGAGCTGTATGCGCACCACTTCGCGTATCTGTTTCTTGCTGAGCGGGCGGAACATTATGATTTCGTCGATACGGTTGAGGAACTCGGGACGCATATTCTGCTTGAGGAGTTCGAGGACGTCGTTCTTGGTCTTCTCGATGGTGTAGTCGTTGATGTTCATTGCGTCGCTCATCCGCTCCTGGATGATGTTGCTGCCGATGTTGGAGGTCATAATGATGATGGTGTTCTTGAAGTCGGCCACACGACCCTTGTTGTCGGTGAGGCGTCCGTCCTCGAGCACCTGCAGCAGAATGTTGAAGACGTCGGGGTGTGCCTTCTCGATTTCGTCGAAGAGGACGATGCTGTAGGGTTTGCGGCGCACGGCCTCGGTGAGCTGGCCGCTCTCGTCGTAGCCGACGTAGCCCGGAGGTGCTCCGATGAGTCGGCTGACGCTGTGACGCTCCTGATATTCAGACATATCGATACGCACCATCATATTCTCGTCGTCGAACAGCACCTCGGCCAGGGCCTTGG
>JAFWYO010000090.1 GCA_017517715.1 Bacteroidales bacterium | reverse complement strand
TATTAATTTTTAATTACCACCAGGCTTCCATTAATGTAGTCGATAATTGTAACAGGCTGTCCCTGTTCGATATATCCGATTTGGGCGACAGCGTCGTAGTTGCGGCCGTCGACGACGACTTTGCCTGCAGGACGGAGAATTGTTGCGGCGACGCCGTTTCGGCCTATCAGCGACTGCTCGCGTTTTCCGGCGACGGTGAAGCCCTCGTCGGTCTTTTCCTCGGTGTTGAGCGCAAGGCCGCCGAAGAGGGTGCTCTCGAACAGCTTCTTTCCCAGCCAGATGCTGAGCGGCAGCGACAGGGCAACGGCCACAAGGACTATCATCAAGCGGTTGCCTATCAGCGTTCCGGGAATGCCCGAAAAGTCGAAGCCCACATTGCCTATGAGGCTGAACACCAAGCCGGCAACGAGGCAGATGATGCCCAGCACGCCCGACACGCCGAAGCCGGGAAATACAAACAACTCTAATATAATCAATACGATACCGATGACGAACAGGATTATTTCCCAGTAGGTGGCCAGCCCTTCAAGATAGAGCGGCGCGAAATAGAGGGCCGCCGCAATCAGGGCCAGAATGAGCGGGAAGCCGATGCCGGGCTGCTGCAACTCGAAATAGATGCCACCGATGATGAGCATAATGAGAATGCCCGACACGACGGGGGTGATGAGGAAGCCTATCAGCTTGTCGATGAAGGTGTAGCGCTGCTCGCGGATGACGTAATCCTTTACGCCGGCGTGTTCAAGCAGCTGAGGCACGCTCTCCACTTCGGCTTCGCAGTATCCGTAACGCAAAGCTTCTTGTGTGGTGAATGTCAGTACTTTGCCGCTGTCGCTGATGCCTTCCACATAGATGTCGGGATCCACCATAGCCTGCGCAATGTCGGGGCGGCGTCCGCGTGCTTCGGCGGTGGTGCGCATCAGCGAGCGCATATAGCTCTGGTATTTGTCGGGTTGCACGTCGCCCATTTGGTTGACAACGGTGGCGGCGCCAATCGACGAGCCACTGTGCATATAAATCGAGTCGCAGGCGATTGATATTAAGGCACCTGCCGAGGCAGCGTTGTTGTCGATGAAGGCATACACCGGCCGGTCGGCCTGAAGGAAGGCGGTGCGGATCTTGTCGGCATCGTCGAGGGTGCCGCCGAAGGTGTTGATATGCACGACGATGATGTCGGCACCGATTTCGGCAGCTTCCTGCATAGCCTTTTCGACACGCATTGTGGCCGGCGGAGCAATCTCTTCGTCGATGCTGAAGCGATAAACCGTTTTCCTGGTGTTCTGCGACATTGCCGGCAAAAACATCAAAACGCTAAGTGCCAATAATATAAGTTTTTTCATATAGACAATCGAGTTTTTGTTTGTCGAATACTGAATAACGAGTATAGACACTTTTTATTATATTGATACAATAAAAAAAACGCTGGTGCGTTTCTTCGTTCAAAACCACACTGCTATGCAACAGCCAAAAACCGTCAGAATTGCGCTCCGGGCAATGGAGCCGGCCGATATCGACGCCATCTACAGCTGGGAGAACGACCCCTCGTTGTGGGGCGTAAGTGCTGCCCATCAGCCTTTTTCGCGTCAGGCGCTGCAACGCTTCATCGACGAAAGCAGCGGCTTGGACATCTACGCTTCGCGCCAGTTGCGCCTGATGGCTTGCGACGGCAGCGAGACGGTGGGATGCGTCGACCTCTACGACTTCGACCCCTACCATCGGCGTGCCGGCATCGGCATTATGGTCGACGGCCGCTTGCGCCATCGTGGCTATGGCGCGGCGATGCTTGCTGCCGTCGAGGAGTTCGCGCGGCAACATCTGGCCCTGCATCAGCTTTACAGTGTCGTGGCAAATGACAACCACCACAGCATCAGTCTTTTCGGTAGGGCGGGATACGCGCCTGGCGGAACGCTGAAAGAATGGACTTTTGCTGACGGGCGCTGGGTTGATGCCACTATGTATCAAAAAATTATAGAAAAATGACGAAGACAAATACGAAGACGAAAACCAAAACGAAGACTAAAACGAAAACGAAGACGAAAAACGGCAGGCACGTGGTCGTTGCTGTTGTTGCGGCGGTGTTGCTTTTGGGTGCCGTTGTAGGCCTTATGCTGCTGCGCGGCCAGAAGATGGCCAACAGCGAGACGGTGACGCTCTACATCCCGACGGGGTCGGATTATGATGCTGTTGTCGATTCGCTCGAAGCCCACGGCTGTATCGGTAACCGTATGGTGTTCAGCTCGATGTCGAGGCTGCGTCACTATCGCGACAACGTCAAGGGCGGATGCTATGTCCTTAAACCGGAAGCGCGCGTGTGGAATGTCCTTACCAAGCTCTACTATGGCAATCAGGACGCTGTGAAGCTGACCATCGGCAAGCACCGTACCAAGCAGCAGCTGTGCGAATACATTGGCCGTCGGCTGGAGATGGACGGCGACACACTGCTCCGCCTGCTGGCCGACGACAGCCTTTGCGCCACCTATGGCCACAACCCGCAGACAATCATAGCGATGTTTCCGCAAAACACATACGAGGTGTATTGGAACACTACGCCGCAAAAGCTTCTTGACCGTATGCAGAAGGAGAGCGGGCGTTTTTGGACAGAGGAGCGGCAGAAACGCTGCAAGTCGTTGAACCTCACGACGGACGAGGTGGTTACGCTAGCCTCTATCGTCGAGGAGGAGACCAACAAGAACGACGAGAAGGCGGACATCGCCAGCGTCTACCTGAACCGCATCCGCAAGGGGATGCTGCTGCAGGCCGACCCGACGCTGAAGTATGCCGTTGGCGACTTCACGCTGCGCCGCCTGCTGAACAAGCATATGGAGGCGGAAAGCCCCTACAACACCTATCGCCACCGCGGATTGCCGCCGGGACCTATCTGCATCCCGTCGGCGGCGTCGATCGATGCCGTGCTGCAGAACAAGCAGACCGACTATCTCTATTTCTGCGCCCGTGCCGACTTCAGCGGCCGCCACGCCTTTGCCACGACGCTGGCACAGCACAACGCCAACGCCGCCGCCTTCCACGCCGAACTGAACCGCCGCAAAATCAAGTAGGCGAGGGCTTTGGGGAAGTCAAGGAGAGTTAAAGTAAGTTAAATGAAGTTAATGGACAATACGTTGGTATTGCGTTAGAGCGTGAACTATTCACTAAGAAGCTATTTGAATTATTTTATTGCGTGGTGATGGATTTTTGTTCATCGCTTAGGATTGCGAGTGTTGGATTGCGAGTGCGACACACCCCGCCCGTTGGGCACCCCTCTCCGAGAGGGGATGGGCTACGCAGTACTTTTCACCCCAGGC
>JAFWYO010000089.1 GCA_017517715.1 Bacteroidales bacterium | reverse complement strand
TGTCGGCCGTATACGACATCACCCACGGCCACGGCCTGGCCATCCTCTCGCCCCGCTGGCTCGAGTTCTGTATGGACGACGAAACAATGCCGCGCATCGCCCGCTTCGGCATCTCGGTCTTCGGCCTCGACCCCACCCTGCCCCAACGCGAACTGGCCCTGCGCGCCATAGACCAGCTCGGCCACTTCCTCTTCGACACCCTCGGCCTGAAGCGCACCCTGCCCGAGCTCGACATCGACGAAAGCCACTTCGACTCGATGGCTGCCAAGGCCGTACTGCCCTACAATGGCACCATCCCCGGCTTCCGCCCGCTTACCAAGGACGACGTGATAAGCATCTATCGTATGTGTATGGAATAATGTGTTAATTCGTAAATTCGTTAATTTGTTAGTGGCTGGCGCGTCAACCATTAACAAATTAACACATTAACGAATTAACGAATTAACAAATTTACAAATTCACAAATTCACACATTAGAGTACCACAACCGTAATTTGGTACTCTCTATTTACTTTATGGAATTAAGTATTTTGCCCAAGGTCAGTCGGCCGGGAAGGCAATCTCGCGCTCAATAACCTGATAGGGATTATTGTTGCGGTAGATGGTCTGGCGCACCCAGTTGTCGTCCTCGTCGTACTCGTAGACGTAGCTGTGCTTCCAATTCAGGTGCTCGTCGTAGTTGAACGAGCTGACTTCGACGACGTTGTCGTGGTCGTCATAGTAGTAGGTGGTCAGGGCTACAAGGAACTCGTCGGCATCGTAGAAACGCCACTCGATGCGGTTGCCGCGATTGTCGTACTTGTAGAGATAGCGCTGCATCAGGTCGCCGTCGGGGTTATAGAACTCCAGCTCGGTGTTGTTGCCCATATTGTCGTACTTGTAGACGCGACGCTCGGTCATCTGGCCGTCGGCGCCGTAACTCTGTTCCTCCACAAGGCGGTTGTTCTCGTACTTGCTGGTCTCCTTCTTGCTCATACGCTCCTTCATATAGACCGTACGGGCAATGCGGTTGCCGTTCTTGTCGTTGAGGTATGCCGTGCGGCCGGTCAGCTGGTTGGCCTTGTTGTACTCGTTCCAGCCGAGGGCATAGCCGTTGACGTCGAAATAGTACGAAAAATAGGTGTACTCGCCATTGGTGCGACGAATCTTGTCGGCAAAGTTGCCGCGCTTGTCGAAGGTAATGCTGTCGATGCACACCAGCTGGCGGCCGCCATTCTTGCCGCCAAACATATTATACGTATATTCAATCACATACAGGGCGTTGCCGTGGATGCCCATTTCGGTACGTGAATTCTTGCGGGGACCGCCGCCGGCGGCAAATGTAACTCCTGCCGTCAGTAAGGCAATAGCTAAAACGATGCTTTTCTTCATTTTGCGTGATATTTATTGTTCTTCTTAACGCGTATTATTCGTTTTTATTGTGTGATGGTTATTTTTTTGCATTTTTGTTGAAACGTGCCATCCAGCGGACAAAGATGACAAAGAACAGAAGGGTGACGACGGCCGCAAGGATGTAGCCGACATTGCGCGGAATCAAACTACCAAAACCCTCTTTCTGAGCCACAAAGATAAAGCTGATGGTCACCATACTCATAAACAGGGCCGGAATGAGCGTCATCAGGTACCACAGCGTGCGCGGCTTGTGCTGCACCAGGAAGACGGTGACGGTCCAAAGGGTGACCATTGCCAGAACCTGGTTGGCCCACGAGAAATAGCGCCAGATTACCTGGAAGCCTTCCTTGTCGACCAGCGAGAACACCAAAAGTCCGGCGGCGATGACGAACACCGGCAATGCCACCAGAAGGCGCTTCGGAACAGGCTTCTGGTCGACGTGCATAAAGTCGGCCACTATCAGGCGTGCCGACCGCAGCGCCGTGTCGCCGCTGGTGACGGCAGCACTGATGACACCCAGTATGCAGATGACGGCAATAGCCTTGGGGAACCACTCGTTGGCGATGACGCCGACCATATCGTTGCCGCTCTTGCCGACGCACAGATCAGGCTTGTCGTGGAAGAAATAGGCGGCGGCGGCAGCCCAAATCAGGGCCACGACGCCTTCGGTGATCATAGCGCCATAGAAGATGGGGCGGCACTGCTTCTCATTCACCATACAGCGGGCCATCAGGGGCGACTGCGTGGCGTGAAAACCGCTGATGGCGCCACAGGCGATAGAGATGAACATCATCGGGAAGATGGGGTTGGTGGCCGCCTGCGGATGACGGTTTTCCATACCGCTCCACAGCTCGGGGATGGGCACCTTATAGACGATGAACGCCACCACGATGGCCACGGCCATTGCCAGCAGCAGGATGCCGAAAATGGGGTATATCTTGCCGATCACCTTGTCGATAGGCAGCAGCGTGGCCAGCAGATAGTAGGCAAAAATGATGCCCACCCAGATGAAGATGTTCCAATCGGGCGTGAAGTTCTGGTTCAGCAGGACGGCAGGGGTGTTTACAAACACCGCGCCGACCAGGATCATCAGCAGCACCGTGAAGCCGCGCATAAACTGCTTCATACCGTTGCCGAGATAGGTGCCGTGGATTTCGGGCAGCGAAGCGCCATCCTGACGCAGCGAGATGAAGCCGCTGATGAAATCGTGCACCGCACCGGCAAAGATGCAGCCAAAAACAATCCAGATGAACGACGCCGTGCCGAACTGCGCGCCCATAATGGCACCGCAGATGGGGCCCACGCCGGCGATGTTGAGGAACTGGATAAGGAACACGCGCCACGGCTTCATCGGCACATAGTCAACACCGTCGGGATGCGCCACAGCCGGGGTAACGCGGCTGCAGTCAACACCCAGAACGCGCTCTATCAGCTTGGAATACAAAAAGTAGCCAAGCACCAACAAAACAATCGAAATACAAAATGTTATCATCTTTTTTTTATTTTTATGCTTTTTGGGGAAGTTAGGAGAAGTTAAAGGACAATACGAATTATCTTCCCGCTTTCAAATCTCCACCTCTTCTCGGAAGTCGGCGATTTCGACGCGCTTGTAGCCGCGCTTGTTGAGGGTTTCCTTGAAATGCTCCTGCGTCTCCGACTCGCCGTGGACGAGGAAAATCTTCTTCAGGCGGCGTTTGTCCTGGCAGGAGATGTACTTGATAAGCTCCTCGTAGTCGCCGTGGCCAGACCACGACTCGATGCGGCGCAGGTCGGCGCGCACCTGATACGGGCGGCCGAAGATGGACACCGTCTTGTCGCCACGCATAATCTTGGCGCCCAGCGTCGACGGCTCGCAATAGCCAACGCAGAGGATGGTCGTCGTCGGATTGTCGATGTTGTTGGCCAGATGGTGCTTCACGCGGCCGGCCTCCATCATTCCCGATGCCGAGATGATGATGCAAGGTTTATGTCTGACGTTCAGCGCCTTCGAAGCCTCGACCGACTGCACATACTGCAGGCGGTCGAAACCGAACGGGTCAGGATTGTCCTTCATATAGGCTATGATGTTGTCGTTGAAGCACTCGGGGTGCATACGCATAATATTGGTGGCGTTGACGCTCAGCGGGCTGTCGACAAATACGTCGATGTCGGGCAGCAGCCCCTTGCTGCGCAGGCGGTCGAAAGCGTAGATGATTTCCTGCGCACGGCCGATGGCGAACGACGGGATGATGAGCTTGCCCTTCTTCTTGGTGCAGGTGTCGAGCGTGGCCATCAGCAGGTCCTGCTCGGCGGTGTCGAGCGTGGTATGCAGACGGTCGCCGTAGGTCGACTCCATCAGCAGGTAGTCCACCTGCGGGAACGGCTCGGGGTCCTTCAGTATGTGCTTGTCGTAGCGGCCCACATCGCCGGTGAAACCGAGCTTGATGGTGCGGCGTCCCTCCTTGATTTCCAGATAAACAAAGGCGCTGCCAAGGATGTGGCCCGCATCGAAAAACTCGACCGACACCTCGCCCTCGATGTTGAACTTCTTATGGTAGGGCACGCTGATGAAGCACTGCATACAGGCCTGCGCGTCCTGTTCGGTGTAGATGGGTTCGACGGGCTCGAGGCCCTGTTTCTGGCGTTTCTTGTTGAAAGTCTGCGTATCCGACTCCTGGATGCGGCCGGCGTCGGCCAACATAATGGCACACAGGTCGCGCGTGGCCGGCGTGCAGACCACAACGCCGTTGAAACCCAGCTTATAGATGTACGGAATCAAGCCCGAATGGTCAATATGGGCGTGCGAAAGTATCAGATAGTCAATTTCTTTCGGGTCGAAACCAAGGTCGCGGTTCATAGCGTCGGTCTCGAGGCCCTTGCCCTGGTACATACCACAGTCGAGCAGTATTTTCAGTCCTTTTTTAGTCGTGATGAGGTGCTTGCTGCCCGTCACCTCTCTTGTTGCTCCTAGAAATTCTAATTTCATCGTCTTTTTTATTAAAAACCCCGACGCTGTTTCCTCTCACAACACAATATCACTCAACCGTTTGCACAGAAACACACATCGTTTGCAGGTCGCTTTTCAAGGTTACAAAGATAAGATATTTTTATAAAAAAGGGAAATATTCAAAACAAAAATAATCATTCCTTCCGCAAACGGGCTCCGAAGGACAGAAAACTCGTCGCCCAAAAACGGCATTTTTTGCACAAAAACGCCACGCAAGCGAAATTGCGTCAAAAGCCGCGACAAAACACTGCCGCACAATCCATTACAAAGGTTTTTGAAAAAATTTTGAAAACCCCGAAAAAGGGCCAAAAATACGATTTTGCAAACCACTGGTTTCCAAGGACCAAATACCTACCAAAGATCACTCAAACTCCTACCAAATTTTTACCAAATTCGGCGACAGTGGACTTTGAGAAAACTCTAGTCAATTTTTAGGCAGTTTTTGGTGCTGCGCAGGGGGTGTTTTTCGCCCCTCGCGCCGACGGCCTCGCGAGGGGTGCATCGCTCCTTCGCCGCATCCGTATCGCCCCTTCGCGACATACGCAACCGCGCATTATTTGCAGCCACACCCACATCGTCCACAATAAAAGCAAGATGCGTGCGTTATAAGACTATCAAAAAGCATTTTATGACACTGAAAGAGATACTTCAGCACCTGAAACAATACTTCAACCTGCGGCCGCACAAGGAGGACGAATCCGAGATTATCGATCAGATTAACAGTGGCATAACCTTCCGCGGCGGCAACCTGTGGGTACTCATCTTCGCCATCCTCATCGCCTCGCTGGGACTCAACGTCAACTCGACGGCAGTCATCATCGGCGCAATGCTCATCTCGCCTCTGATGGGACCCATCATCGGTATGGGTTTTGCACTGGGCACCAACGACTTGGATATGCTGAAGCGGGCGGCTAAGAACTACGCCATCTCGACGCTCATCAGCATCCTGACGGCAACGCTCTACTGGTTCCTGACACCGCTGAGCGACGCCCAGTCGGAGCTGCTGGCGCGCACCTCGCCGACGCTCTACGACGTGCTGATAGCCTTCTGCGGCGGCGCGGCCGGCATCATAGCCCTCTGCACCAAAGGCAAGAGCAACGTCATCCCCGGCGTGGCCATCGCCACGGCCCTGATGCCGCCGCTGTGCACGGCCGGTTTCGGCCTCGGCACAGGCCACATAATGTACTTTCTTGGAGCCTTTTACCTCTTCTTTATCAACACCGTCTTCATCTGCCTGGCCACCCTGGGCGGCGTCAAGCTGATGCACTTCAAGAAGAAGGTCTTCCTCACCCCCGAACGCGAACGCCGCGTGCGCCAAATAGTCACAACGGTGGTCGTCGTGACGATGATTCCCGCAGCCATCGTCACCGCCAACATCGTGAAAAAGAGTATCTTCGACAGCAACGTCAGCCGCTTTGTCAAAAGCGAGCTCTCGCAGACAGGCACGCAGGTGATTTCGACCGAAGCTGACAAAGAAAGCCACACGCTGCGCGTGGTTGCCGTGGGACGCGAGTTTGGCGATGCCGCCATACGCCAGGCCGAGAGCCAAATGGGCAACTACAGCCTCGACAAGTACCGGCTGACCATCATCCAGGGTGCCCAATCGGACAGCATCCTGCTGCTCAACAACAAGTTGAGCCAGATCAGCGCCAGCCGCGAAGAGGAGCACCGACGGATGCAGGAACTGTCGCAACAGGTAGGCCAATACGAGAGCCGCCTGGCCGAATACGCCCGTCTGGAAACCATCAACAGCGAGATTGCCAGCGAGTTGCCTATCCTCTTCCCCGCCATCGAAAGCATAAGCCTGTTGCGCCAGTCCGTCGAGACCGACGGCAAACAGCCCGACATCGTTTCGGCCTACGTCGAGCCCAAGAGAGGCAAATTCGTTCACCCCGACGACGCCCGCCGCCTGCGCCAATGGCTGAAAGCCAGAACCGAGGCCGACAGCATCGCCCTGTTTGTGGCACGAAGGAAGTGAAAAACGAGGCGCCTGCGCACCAAATATTTTTCGTCAGCCTGGGCAGAAATTAAAAAAAATATGTAAATTTGTAAGTCGGATTAAGAATGAAATACAATTATAACATTCTAATATCCAGATAATAATATTCAAACCCACAGATAACGTAAACACAGAATATGGCACTGAAACGAGTAATGGTACTGACCGGTGGCGGCGACTGCCCCGGACTGAACGCCGTGATTCGCGGCATCGTCAAGCGCGCCTCGCAGGAAAGCGACTGGGAGGTGGTGGGATGCATCGAGTCGTTCAACGGCGTGCTGCGCGAACCCACCGAGATTGAAATCCTCGACGAGAAACGCGTCGAAGGTCTTCAGATTCAAGGCGGAACAATAATCGGAACCACCAACAAGGGCGGCCCCTTCGCCTGGCCCGTCAAGCAGAGCGACGGCACCTGGACCACCGTGGACCGCAGCGACGAGATGCTGCGCAAACTGCAGTATCTGGGCATCGACGCCGTCATCAACATCGGCGGCGACGGCAGCCAGCGCATCTCGCTGGGTCTCTACAACAAGGGCCTGAACATCGTCGGCGTGCCCAAGACCATCGACAACGACCTGTCGATGACCGACTACACCTTTGGTTTCCAGACGGCTGTGCAGATCTGCACCGACGCCATCGACAAGCTGGTGACCACCGCCGCCAGCCACAACCGCGTCTTCATTATGGAGGTGATGGGCCGCGACGCCGGCTGGATAGCCCTCCACAGCGCCATTGCCGGCGGCGCCGACATCTGCCTGATTCCCGAAATACCCTACGACATCGAGAAGGTCAAAGCCAAAATTGAGCAGCGCTACAACAAGCGCCGCGGCTACTGCATCATCGTCGTCGCCGAGGGCGCGATGCCAAAGGGCGGCACTGTGACGGGCACCGAAACAGGCGAAGTGGGCTACCAGCACGTCAAGCTGGGCGGCATCGGCGAGCAGCTGGCCGCCGACCTGAAGGCCGCTGGCGTGGAGCACGACATACGCTGCACCATCCTCGGCCACCTGCAGCGCGGCGGAACGCCCATCGCCTTCGACCGCGTGCTGGCCACCGAATTCGGCGTGCGCGCTATGGAGTTCGTCCTCGAAGGACGCTTCGGCCAGATGGTGGCCTACCACCACCCCGACATCGTTGGCGTAAGCCTCGAGGAAGCCGTGCGCACCCCGCACTTCATCGACCCCAACGAGCGTCTGGTCCACACCGCCAAGGGTGTCGGCATTGAAATGGGCGACTGACATATTTGGGGAAGTCGAAGCTCTTCGACTTCCCCTTTCCAAAAAGATTTTGCACATTTTGTTTTCCAAATTATAAAAAAAACGTATCTTTGCATTTGGCAAATTATAGGCAATATATCATCCAAGTGATATATTGCCAATGCTTTGCACTACTTACAACTAATAATATTATACAATGGAAACAAAAAAAATAAAAAACGCTCTTATTTCGGTTTTTTACAAGGACGGGCTCGACGACATCGTGAAAGCTCTGGACAAGCAAGGTGTAACTATCTATTCGACAGGTGGAACCTATAAATTCATCAAAGACCTTGGCATCGACGCCGTGACGGTGGAGAGCCTGACGGGCTATCCCTCGATTCTCGGCGGCCGCGTCAAGACGCTGCATCCCAAAGTGTTCGGTGGCATCCTGAGTCGCCGCGATATGTTCAGCGACGGCGAGCAGCTGAACGAATACGAGATTCCCGAAATCGACCTCGTCATCGTCGACCTCTACCCCTTCGAGCAGACCGTGGCCAGCGGCGCCGCCGAGCAGGATATCATCGAGAAAATCGACATCGGAGGCATCAGCCTGATTCGCGCCGCCGCCAAGAACTACAAGGACGTCGTCATCGTGCCTTCGGTGGACCGCTATGCCGAATTCCTGCAGATTTACAATGAGCAGGACGGCGCCACCACCCTTGAGCAGCGCCACCGCTTCGCCGCCTACGCCTTCGGCGTCAGCAGCCACTACGACACCGCCATCTTCAACCACTTCAACAAGACTGAGCAGATGCCCGTCTTCAAATGCAGCATCGACAAGTGCAGCGAACTGCGCTACGGCGAGAATCCGCACCAGAAGGGCTACTTCTACGGCGACCTCGACGCCTGCTTCGACAAGCTGAACGGCAAGGAAATCTCCTACAATAACCTGGGCGACATCGACGCCGCCTGCTGCCTGATCGACGATATCGACCAGACGGCCTTCGCCATCCTCAAGCACAACAACGCCTGCGGTATGGCCTGCCGCGACAGCCTGCTCGACGCTTGGAAGGACGCCCTGGCCGGCGACCCCGTCAGCGCCTTTGGCGGCATCCTTATCACCAACCGCAAAGTTACCAAAGAGGTGGCCGAGGAAATGCACAAAATATTCTTCGAAGTCTGCATCGCTCCCGACTACGACGACGATGCTCTCGCCATTCTGCGCGGCAAGAAGAACCGCATCATCCTGCGCCGCAAGGAATTCAAGATGTCCAGCGTTATGTTCCGCAACGTGCTGAACGGCGCCCTGGTTCAGGACCGCGACACCGTTGTTCCGACGGCCGCCGAACTGACCGAAAGCGTCACCAGCACCAAGGTCACGCCGCAGATGGCTGCCGATATGGCCTTTGCCACCATCCTCGTCAAG
>JAFWYO010000088.1 GCA_017517715.1 Bacteroidales bacterium | reverse complement strand
TCTTATATCGTTCCTATATTTTGATATAAGAACGATATAAGATATATATAGGATATATATAGGAAATGGCGGAGCGGGTACGGGGGGACGCTCCTTAATGGGCCGGGCAGGACAAAAAGAAAGACTGGCGTTGTGGGGCCAGTCTTTCTTTTGCTTTGCGCTTGTCTATGTCGATGGACGCAAGTGTCCTTTTGGTCAGAAGTATTCTATTTCGCGGGTGACGATGTATTGCATTACGGGGTCGCCGTCGATGAGCTCGCTTTCGGTGCGGCGCGTCCAGTTGCCGTTGGCGTCGTAGTCGTACTGGAAGATGGTGATGTACATTTCGGGTTCGGCTTCGCTGTAGTCGTAGAGCGTCTGCGAGACGGGCTCGTTGTTTTCGTCGTATTCATAGCGCCATTCCTGCATTTTGTGCCCTTTGCGGTCGAAGACGACTTTCTTTTCGACGTTGTTGCCGGCATAGGTGAACACTTCGCGCTTGTAGATGTTGCCGTCGGCGTCGTTGAGCGAGCGCTGCACCAGGCGCCCCTGGGCGTCGAAGCGCACCAGGGTGCGGCTTTCGATTTGTCGGTCGGCATCTTCTACCCACATCTCTTTCAGCACGTTCTGTGCGTCGTAGGAGTAGTAGGTGCGTCCGATGACGTTGTCGTTGTTGTCGACAATCTGTTCGACGGTGGTAAGGCCGAAGCCGTCGTGTTTGAATCGCGAGCGGAAGATGATGTCGGCCTCGGGGGTGACGTAGGTCATCGTTTTGCGCCATCCTTTGCTGTTGTAGGCTGTCTCGAGCCGCTCCAGAATGTCGCCTTGCGAGGTGACGCCCTGGAAGTCGGTGCGGGCCTCGTAGGTGATTTTGGTTATGTTTTTGACTTTGCCGTGCAGCCCGTCGATGGCGAGGTCGTTGGCCGGTTTCTGTGCGGCGACGGCGGTGGCCAAAGTGGCAAAAAAGGCGATTGTGAAGAATGCTTTTATTTTCATATCAGGTTGATTCTGTTCTTGTTGTGTGCTTCTTTGAGTCTTGGTTTTGTTTTTTCTCTGTTGGCAAAAATACGAAAGTTAGTCAAAATGGCAAAATTTTCGTATTTTTGCAAATTCAATTGTATAACGGATGACTACGCAAAATATTATATTGTTGTGTTTTATTTTATACACGGCGCTGCTTTTTTTTGTGATGTGGCTGACGTCGCGCCGCTCGGCGGGCAATGATGATTTCTTCAGGGCGGGCCGCAAATCGCCGTGGCCCGTGGTGGCCTATGGTATGCTGGGGGCGTCGCTGTCGGGCGTGACGTTTATGTCGGTTCCCGGCGGGGTGTACTATGGCGCCTTCACCTATATGCCGCTGGTTTTCGGCTATGTGATTGGCTATTTTGTCATCGCGTTCCTCCTCTTGCCGCTCTATTATCGGCTGAATCTGACTTCGATCTATTCGTATCTGGATCAGCGCTTTGGCGGCACGTCCGAAAAGACGGGTGCCCTGTTCTTCGTCTTGTCGCGCCTGCTGGGGTCGGCTTTGCGTATGTATCTGGTTGTCTTTGTGTTGTACGAGCTTGTTTTCTGCCATTGGGGCGTGCCGTTCTGGGTTCCGGCGGTGGTGTTTATAGCGCTGATTCTGCTCTACACTTTCCGCGGAGGCCTGAAGACGGTTGTGTGGACCGACACGCTGCAGACCACTTTTCTGCTGCTGGCGGCAATAGCGACGGTGATTGTTGTGCTTAAGAACTTGGGAATGAGCATTCCGGAACTGCTCAGCGCCAGCTCCGACGAGGGCTATACCCGTGTTTGGGAGACGGATGTGAACCATCCGAAGTACTACTGGAAACAGATTGTGTCGGGGGCGTTCATCACTATCGCTATGACGGGACTGGATCAGGATATGATGCAGAAGAACTTGACTTGTAAATCGTTGCGCGACGCGCAGAAGAATGTTATCTCTTCCAGTTTTCTGTTTATCGTTGTCAATCTCATCTTTTTGACGCTTGGCGCCGCATTGGTCTATTACGGTACGCATACTCCTGGTTTTGAGATGCCTGTGGGCGCCGACGGGCGTGTGTTGGCCGACAAGATCTATCCTGCCATTGCGCAGTCGTTGGGCGGCTTCACGCTGGTCTGTTTCGTGCTGGGTATGGTGGCTGCCGGCTACAGCAGTGCCGACGGCACGCTGACGGCGCTGACCACGACGTTCTGCTACGACTTTCTGCATTTCGACAAGCGCCAGAACCTGAGCGAGAAGCAGCAGGTGCGCTACCGCAAGATTGTCCACGTCGGTTTTGCGATACTCTATCTGCTGGTAATCATCGCGTTCCGGCCGTTCCACAACGATTCGCTGATTAATATTCTTTTTGATGTTGCGGGGTACACTTATGGGCCGCTGCTGGGATTGTATGCCTTTGGCCTCTTCACCAAACGCGGTGTCCGCGACCGCTGGGTGCCTGTGGTGGCGGTTGTGTGTCCTGTGGTTTGCTATTTGCTAAAGATGTATTCTGCCCGTTTGTTTGGCGGCTATCAGCTTGGTTTTGAGCTGCTTTTGCTGAATGGTCTGCTGACTTTCGCGGGACTTTTTGCCATAAGCACGAAGGCTGGCAATAATGCTGGCGCGCCTGCTGAAATGCGGGATGTAATTAAGTAGAAGTGAAAATGTTATGATACGAATTATGAAAATGCGAAACAAAATATTGATAGTGCTCTGTTCCGTCGTTTTGGCGGGATGCAGCCAATATAAGGTTTATTCTGTGAAGGATAACCCTTCGCTGCGCGTTGGAGGCGGGGCGGTGTATGCGCTGCCCAAGACGCAACTGTGTGTGGCGATGACTGTCGAGCGTCGCGATTTGTCGGCGGCTCCATATTTTCAGTATGCCGCTGACTATCTGGGTGTTGACCCGCTGCTGATCGACACTTGCTACCGTCTGACCGGCATCGATGTGGAGGGGGTCAATGTGGCCGATCCTGACAATTACTATTATGTGAAGGTCAATCGCGGCACGGTGTCGGTCGACAAACGCCATCTGCTGCTGGCTATCGGTGCCGAACCGGTGGTCGAGGAGAGCGGTGAGCCGAAAGCGGAAAGCGTTGAGCGAAAGTCGGATAGCGGAGCGCGGAAAGCGGGAAGCGGGGCACCGGCAACGGTCTCGTACAATCTCTACGACCGTGTCGACACGTTCTATACGCGCTATGACCAGCCGGGCCGCCCTTCGATGCTGTCGTCGCGCAAGGATGTGCGCAGCGTCAAGCAGCGCGCCGCCGCCGCTGCCGAAAGGCTGGAGGAAATCCAGTCGAAGCAGCAGGAACTTATTGATGGTGAGTACAGTGGAACATACGGTGCCGATGCTGTGGAATACCTTTTTGCACAATTGAAACAGCAGGAAGAACAGATTGTGGCCTTGTTTTGCGGCCAGCTGAAACGCGAGACGGTGCGATTCTATGTCGATCCGCAAATACGTCGCAACGAGGATATGTGCGACACGCTGATCTGGTTTTCGCCCGAGGTCGGTTTTGTCGGCGATGTGGAGCATCTGCCTGCCGATGCTTTCCCTGTTGTCTGCCTGGTGCGCAACGGCCACGATCTGCGTTCGGCCAGCCGCTTTGTGAAATACCACACGTCAGGTTTCACCACGAACGGCAGCAGCGGCCGCACGGGCAGCGCAGCGGCAAAGTATCGCAGCCGCAAGGGGTTCCGCTATCGCATTCCGGTGACGACGTCGGTCGAAGTGACGACGCCGGTCTTCTCGGTGAGCCGCCAAGTGCCTATGTCTCAGCTGGGTCCAGTGGTCGAACTGCCGAACCGCCGCATCAAGGCTGTCTTCGACCCCAAGACGCTCGATTTGCTGAAGCTGGACAGAAGATAGTTGAGAGTTAAAAGTTTATAGTTGAAAGTTTAAAGCGGAATAAATTATTTGGAAAATTTGAAATTGATTTGTGAAATTTCTTGCCGAAGGCAATGATATAAAACGGAAAGCGGAAAATTTTAAAGAAGAAAAATTAATCAAAACAGATGGATTTCAATATATTAGTACTCGGTTCGGGGGCGGCGACTCCCACTTTCGCACGGCATTGCAGCGCGCAGATGGTCAATATCTGTGGCTCGCATATTCTGCTGGATTGCGGCGAGGCTACACAGACACAATTACGACAATATCACCAACGAATCCAATCGATTAAAACGATATTTATCTCTCATTTGCACGGCGATCATTTCTTCGGTTTGCCGGGCTTGCTGACGACGATGCACCTCTGCGGCCGGCAGGAGCCGCTGACGGTGTATGCTCCGACTGGCGCCCGCGAGGCGTTGCAGCTGCTGTTCGAGGTCTCGGCGTCGCATATCGACTACGATTTGCAAATCAGGGATATAGAAGTCGACAGCCCTATGGTGATTCATCGTGATAAGGGCTTCACGGTCACGGCGTTTCCGTTGCGCCACAGTATGCCTACGTATGGGTTTGTTTTCGAGGAGGAGCCGCCGTTGCTCAATCTGCGTCCCAATATGCGCGACCGTTATGAGATGACCAACGACGACTGCATCCGCGTCAAGCAGGGTGAGGACCTGACGCTTGCCGACGGCACGGTGATTCCCAACGAGAAGCTCACTTTGCCGCGCCGCCTTCCGCGCCGCTATGCCTACTGTTGCGATACGGCTTTCGACGAGAGCAT
>JAFWYO010000087.1 GCA_017517715.1 Bacteroidales bacterium | reverse complement strand
TATTTATTACTTTTTTATGTGTTTTTTTTGTGTTTTTCGCGGTGCAAATTTACTAAAATTTTTTGAATTCGTTAATGAGCTAATTTGTTAATTCGCTAATATGTTAATGCGTTGATATGTTACAATCAACATATCAACGCATTAGCACATTTATACATTAACGAATTCGCGAATTCTCCCTATTCTTCCGGTGCGAACATCGGGTCCCAGGCGGGGAGCATAATGGGTTTCTGGCTGAGGAGGGCGCGGATGTTGGCCGGGATGTATTTCTCCTCGAGCACCACGCGGAACATATACTCGTTGAACCATTCGTTGCTCATAATCAGGTTGCCCTGGTAGCCGTAGTTGGGGCCCCAGCTGTTTTCGACCATCCATTTCAGGGGCTTGCCTTCCTTGTCGAGGTCGACGGCGCAGAGCGTCATTGCGTGGCTGCTGCCGCTGGCGAAGGTGCTGACGCGCTGTTTCTTGTCCATTCCGAAGGTGGTACCCATCAGCGAGCCGTAGTCGTAGTTGTTGGGGTCCATAAAGCCCTTTTCGCGGTCGAGGAACTTTCCGACGTCGCAGCTGAAGTACATCATCGTGCTGTCCTTGATGCTGGCGATGCACATCGGGGCTATCTCGTTCATAGGCAGGTTGATGTAGCGCCAGTTCTGGCCGTCGTAGACGTGGCGGTCGTACTGGATTTCATAGACTTTATAGTATTCGCGGGTGGGGTCGTTCATCACCATATAGTATTTCGAGAAGTCGGTCTTGGCATATTTCTCGTAGAACGACTTCGGGGTGTAGTGTTCGGTGCTGACCACCTCGCCCTTGGCGTTGCGTTCGGTCCAGTCGAACTCGGTCATCGGCTCGCCCATCGTCAGGGCCAGCATACGGTAGATGGTGCCGAGCATTTCGGTCTTGCGGCTTTCCAGTTTGGCGGGCGTGGTTCCTTTGGCGGCGGCAAGCTCGCGCAGCTCAAGGCCGAACTCGCGCAGCTTGAGGGCGATGAGGTTGCTGATGCTGCTGGTGTTGTTGGTGTTGTAGGTTTCGGGCATTACGTCGCTGGGCACAAGGCCGTACTTGTCAATGAGGTTGGCAATTCCGGTGAACTGGCCACCGTCGCCGATGGGGTTCTTGAAGAGCCATTCCACTTCCTGGTCGGTCATCGGTTTCTTGTAGGTGTCGATGATGGCCTGCAGGAAGAGGTTGCTTTTTTCAAGCTGGTCGTAGAAGAAAAGGTATGCCTGCGAGAACTGGAAGTCGGCCGGCAGGTTGTGTTTGCGTATGGCTTGGTTGCGCAGGACGTTCATACCGGTGAACATCCAGCAGCGGCCTGATGATTTCTGGTCGGTGACGGCCTTGCTGACGACGCGGTTCGAGAAATGCGAATCGAACTTGGTGGCGTTCTCGTAGTTCATAGCCAGCTTCTGCGGGCTTTGGTTGACGAGGATGTTGCGCATAGCCTTGTCGCTGGCTGTGCCGCCATAGGATTTCTTGATTTGCTGCATCATTTCGCTGCTGATGCCGCCGTTGGTTTCGGGTTGTGATGTCTTGTTCTTCTGTGCTGTGGCAGTGCCGCATAAGGCGAGGCACAATGTGGCTGCAAATATAAATTTTTGTTTCATATTATAAATTTGTTTCTTTGTTTTTCAGCATAATAAGGACTTTCTGCTTGCTTTTGTGCAGTCCTAAACCAATTGCAAAGATAGTCAAAATTTTGGAAATAATCCTTAATTGGAGGAAAAAGTTTATCGCAGCCCCTAACTTTCTGCTTCCAATTTGCCTTTCGTGTCACTGGTCACTATTTATGTTTTCTGCATTGCGAACAGATGCCCTTGACGACGTATTCGGTTTCTTCGGCGACGAAGCCTTCGGGCAGCGGCACGGGAGGAATGGTGATGTCACTGAGGCAGAAAGTTCTATGACATCGTGTGCAGGTGAGGTGCACGTGGCCTTGGCAGTGGCGGGTGTCGTCGTGGTGGCAGACGCAGTATTTCTGCACGCCGCTGCCGTCGTCGACGTTGTGCAGCAGGTGGGCGTCGCTGAAAAGGGTCAGCGTGCGGAACAGGGTGGAGCGGTCGACGGTGGGCAGCGCCTCCTCGAGGTCGCCCAGGCTGAAGACACCATCGGTGTGGTGCCGTACCTGTCGCCATACCATCAGACGCACGGCGGTTATGCGTATGCCGGCATTATGCAGTGTTTCTTCGTCAGTAATCATAATTATAATGCGTTAATGTGTTGGTAACGTCATTTCTTCACATTTAGTGTGCGCATTGCGTTAATTACCGCGATGACGGTGACGCCGACGTCGGCAAAGACGGCCATCCACATAGATGCAATGCCTATGGCGGCGAGGAGCAGCACGGCGACTTTGACGCCGATGGCGAAGACGACATTCTGGCGGGCGATGCGCAGTGTGCGGCGAGCTATTTGTATGGCGGTAGCCACCTTCATCGGGTCGTCGTCCATCAGCACGATGTCGGCAGCCTCGATGGCGGCGTCGCTTCCCAGGCCGCCCATCGCTATGCCCACATCGGCCAAAGCCAGCACGGGAGCATCGTTGATGCCGTCGCCGACAAAGGCGGTAGATTCACAACTCTGTTCTCTGCTTATCCTTTTCATCCACAAGACTTTTTCTTCGGGCATCAGGCGGCTGTGGTGCTCGTCGATATGCAATTGGCCGGCCACGTCAGCGGCCACCTCTTCGCTGTCGCCGGTCAGCATCACGGTGCGGCGTATGCCCAGTTGGCGCAGCTGTTCGATGGCGGCGGCACTTGAGGCTTTGATGCGGTCGTTGATGACGATGTGGCCTGCATATTGCCCGTCGATGGCGACGTGGATGATGGTGCCGGTATGGTCGCACGGATGCCAGGCGGCACCGATGGCCTCCATCATCCGCTCGTTGCCGACGCAGACCGACAAATCGCCCACACGGGCCTTAATGCCCTGTCCGGCAATCTCTTCGATGTCGGTCACACTGCATCCGTCGGTGGCCTCGTCGGGGAAAGCGTCGCGAAGTGCCGCTCCGATGGGATGGGTCGAGAAATGCTCGACGTGGGCGGCCAGATGCAGCAGGTGATGCTCGTCGCACTGCTCGGGATGCACTGCGCTAACGGCAAACTGGCCGTGGGTCAGCGTGCCGGTCTTGTCGAAAACCACCGTGTCGGCTTTCGACAGCAGGTCGATGTAGTTGGCTCCCTTGATGAGTATGCCTTTGAGCGACGCGCCGCCGATGCCGCCGAAGAACGACAGCGGAACGCTGATAACCAGCGCGCAAGGGCAGCTGACGACGAGGAACATCAGGGCGCGGTAGAGCCAAGTGGGGAACGCGGCCGAGAACGAGGACGAAAAGAGTGGCGGCAACAGGGCCAACGCGATGGCGGCAAAGACGACGACGGGCGTGTAGATGCGGGCGAAGCGGGTGATGAAGGCCTCGCTGCGCGACTTGTGGCTGGCGGCATCCTCGACAAGGCTGATGATGCGCGACACAGTGCTCTGACTGTATGGTTTGGTGACGCGCGCGTGCACCACGCCGTTGAGGCTGATGCATCCCGACAGCAGCTCGTCGCCTTCGGCAGCCTGGCGCGGCAGGCTTTCGCCCGTCAGGGCGGCGGTGTCGAGCGACGTGGTGCCACTGACGACGACGGCGTCGAGAGGCACGCGCTCGCCAGGACGCACAACGATGGTTTCGCCTACGGCAACTTCGTCGGGACTGACAGTCAGCTCGTTGCCGTCGCGGACCACGGTGGCCGTGTCGGGCCGGATGGCCAGAAGGTGCGATATGCTTTTGCGGCTCTGTCCCTCGGCATAGCCTTCGAAGAATTCGCCGACCTGGAAGAACAGCATCACGAAGACCGCTTCGGGGAATTGCGTTTCGGCTCCGGGCAGGAAGCCGATGCAGAGTGCGCCGACAGTGGCGACGGCCATAAGGAAATGCTCGTTGAAAACTTCGCCGTGCGCTATGCCTTCAGCGGCCTCGCGCAGCGTGTCCCAACCTGCAACGAGGTAGGGCACAAGGTAGACAAGCAGCAGCTGCCAGATGGGGAGGTGCGTTGTCTTTTCAATTATAATGGCAGCGGCCAACAGCAGGGCCGAAATGATGATGACCGCCAGCTGGTGGCGCGGCGACTCTTCGTCGTGGTGACAATGCCCTTCGTTGCAGTGGCAATGGCCGGCATCGTGATGGTGATGATGTTCATCGTGCCCTTCGTGGCAGTGGCAATGGCCGCTTTCCGCTTTCCGTTTTCCGCTTTCCGCTTCTGTGTTATGGTGATGATTTTCAGACATATCTTTGTGTTTTTATTTGTTCGATTCTGAATGCAAAGATACGACTGGGTTTTTGCAACCGGGTTGCAAATGCAGTTCGCCCCGTTCCGGATGCAGCTGCCTGCCGGCTGGTCCGCCATTTCTTCGTTACTTCGCCGTTACATCTTCGTTACTTCTTCGTTATTTCTTCGATACGAAATCGAAGAAGTAACGTTGAACGAACGTTGAACGAACGTTGAAATGGGGTAGGAGGTAGGGGCCTGGTGGAGGTGGGGCGTGTGCCGAATTAGAACAGCAGGAATCTTTCTTTGAAGCGCATATAGAATCCGAAAAGGAAGTCGGTGTTGTTTTTGCTACGGTCGGGATTGTAGCAGGCATCGAACTGCAAACCGAGGTTCAGACCCTTAAACTCGTGCTCGGCCGAGAGGGTGAAAGTCAGCAGGTTGTAGATGGAGTAGCCCGCGTTGATGGTTGATTGCGGCACGTGGAGCGACGCATAGGCAGTGTGGGACCAGAACCGCGGGTCGCCGAAAGCGCTGAAGTAGTGGTTGCCGTGCCAGAATCCGACGGCGGCGCGGACAGCCCAGTCGGCCATCTGCTGTTTGTTCCAGTGCATCCATTCGTATGAAAGTGTGGAGTAGAAGGCTTGTCCCGGGCGGTCGAGGTCGTGGTCTTCGAGATGATAGTCGTAGACAGACATATCAAATCTGATGGTATGGAAAGTGGGGTGCAAAGCGTTGGCGAAAGAATGTTTTATCTGCAGTCCTATGCGCTCGTTGAATGTTGTGACGGTGTTGGTGTCGATGGTTTTGAGTTCGCCGCCTCGGTGGCTGGCAATGAAATGAATAGGCAGGCTTAACTGCCATCCGAGCTCGTTGTCTTTGTAGAAGTCGTGTCCCGCCCATTCTGTTTTCCTTTTTTGTATGTTGATGATGCGGAACTGGTGTCGTGTGCCCATCGTGAAGCGTTCCTGGTCGGGGGTCCAGGGGATGAGGTAGTGCTGCCAGTCGAGCTAGTATCGCTGTTCCAGATTTTTGTCTTGGTCAATATCTGCAAACCGTCCTCCTGATAGTTGAAAATCCATCGGCTGGGGTCGTAAACGGGTGCGTCGAGCCGGTGGGTGTGGCTGCCATAGATGGTTCCGGCAACGAGAGTGAGCCATTGGGTCGGTGCGTAAACCAATGATAGCGTGGGACGTAGGCGGTAGAGCGAGTCGAGGCCGGCAAATGCTGTGGCGTTGAAGCCTATGCGTAGCTGGGCCCGTTCGTTGATGCCGTAGGCGAGGGCAGGGGACAGGCGGAAACCGGCGACGGTGTAGCCTTTGGCCATAGAGGTTACGTATTCGGCATCGTAGAAAAATCCGGTGGCGTCGATGTCGAGCGTCAGATGGCGGCAGCCCTGTATGAGTTCGCGGCTCGTTACGGGTTGGTCATAAAGCAGATGCATCGAGTATTCGGCATTGTTGCCAAGTGCTGACGGATGGTGTGCGCGGCGTGGTGTTGCTACGGTTGTGTCCTGTGCTTGTGCCACGGTGGCGGCCAGAAGCAGGGTTATTGTGAATGTGAAAAGGTGTTTCATTTGCTTCGGATTTGGAATTGCAAAGGTACAAAAAAAAAGTGAAATGCCAACATACAATAGTGTTATGAGGAATGGGATTTTGTGCCCAAAGGCAAAAAAATGGTCCTCTTTGTCGCAGATAATTAATGAGTTGGGAAATGTTATTAAATTTATTATTTATATGTGGATTTTTTTTCCTATTTTTGCACGAAATTTTATCATTATATGTATACAGATACCACAAAATTCATCGGTGAGGGTTTGACGTACGACGACGTCCTGCTTGTTCCCTCTTATTCAGACATACTTCCGCGCGAAGTCAAGGTTAATTCGCGCTTCTCACGCAACATCACTCTTAACATTCCTATGGTCAGCGCCGCAATGGACACGGTGACCGAGGCTGCTATGGCTATCGGTATGGCCCAGGAAGGTGGTATCGGTGTGCTGCACAAGAATATGTCCATCGAAAACCAGGCCAACGAGGTGCGCAAAGTGAAACGCTCGGAGAACGGTATGATTGTCGATCCCGTGACGCTGGGCAAGGACGCCCTGGTCAAGGATGCGCTGAGCCTGATGCACGAATACCACATCGGCGGCATCCCCATCGTCGATGCCAACCGCAGACTGATAGGTATGGTCACCAACCGCGACTTGCGTTTTGAGCGCAATATGAGCCGCCCGCTGAGCGAGATAATGATTACCGAACTGATTACGACCCACGAGGGTACCACCTTCGACGAGGCCGCCGAAATACTGCAGCAGCACAAGATCGAGAAGCTGCCTGTCGTCAACAACGAGGGCCAGTTTGTGGGCCTTATCACCTATAGCGACATTATGAAGAACAAGGAGCACCCTTACGCCTGCAAGGACGACAACGGTCGTCTGCGCGTGGCTGCCGGTGTTGGCATCACGGCCGATATGATGGACCGTGTCGATGCTCTGGTCGCCGCCGGGGTCGATGCAATAGTTATCGATACAGCCCACGGCCATTCGATCCGTGTGGTTGAGGCTCTTAAGACCGCCAAGGCCAAATATCCGAACCTCGATGTCGTTGTGGGCAATATCGCCACTGGCGAGGCTGCCCTGATGCTGGCCGAGGCAGGCGCCGATGCCGTCAAGGTGGGTATCGGACCCGGAAGCATCTGCTCGACCCGAATCATTGCCGGTATCGGCGTGCCGCAGCTGACGGCCGTGTGCGAGGTGGCCGGCGCCCTGAAGCAGGGCGGCTACGACATTCCGCTTATCGCCGACGGCGGTATCCGCTACAGTGGCGACATCGTCAAGGCCCTTGCCGCAGGTGCCAGCAGCATTATGATCGGTTCGCTGGTGGCCGGTGTCGACGAGGCTCCGGGCGAGACCATCATTTTCGAAGGCCGCAAGTTCAAGTCCTATCGCGGTATGGGTTCGCTCGAGGCAATGCAGAGCGGCTCGAAGGACCGCTACTTCCAGGACAAGGAGACCGACGTCAAGAAGCTTGTCCCCGAAGGCGTTGTGGGACGCGTGCCTTACAAGGGTTCGCTCAACGAGGTTCTCTATCAGCTGGTTGGTGGCCTGAAGGCCGGTATGGGCTATACGGGTTCGAAGGACATCGAGACACTGCAGAAGGCCAAGTTCATCCGCATCACCGCTGCCGGACGCACCGAGAGCCATCCGCACGACATCGCCATCACCCGCGAGGCTCCGAACTATTCGAGATAAGTAATTTTTAGGTTAAAGCATTATTCGTCAAAAATGAAAATAAGATCAAAATCGTTATTAACCGCACTATTGCTTGCATCCTTGGGCGTTATGCCTATGAGTCTGAAAGCTCAGAAAGCTGACGATCCCGTGATCTTTGAAATAAACGGCAAAAAGATCTACAAGTCGGAATTTATGAAAGAGTTTCTCCGCTCGGCGGGCGTCGACCCCAAGGCGGCTCCAACGGCCTGCACCTACGAAAAGCGTCAGGCTTTGGAAGATTATGTTGATCTCTTTGTCAACTACCGCGTCAAACTGGAGGACGCTTTCGCAAACGGTTATGACACGATACCTGAACTGGTCAAGGAATTGAAGGGCTATCGCAACGAGCTGGCTGCACCGTATCTGATTGACTCGTCGACCCTCGAGCAGATTATGCACGAGGCCTACTCCCGTAACCATTACACCCTGCACGCAGCTCATATTCTGGTCTTTATGGACAAAAATCCTTCGCCCGAAGATACCTTGAAGGCCTACCAGAAGGCTATGTCGTACTACAACAGGGTGAAGAACGGCGAGGACTTTTCGGCTCTGGCCAACGAGGCCTCGCAGGAACATTTCGTCGACAAGGGATTGTCTGAAAACGGCAACCGCCGCTTCGACGATGGCGACTTGGGCAATTTCACGGTGTTCGATATGGTGTATCCTTTCGAATCTGCCGTCTACGCCCTCTCTGTCGGCGAGGTCTCCTTGCCGGTGAGAACCAATTTCGGATATCATATTATTAAGCTCTTGGACAAAAACCCATATCTGGGCAAATGCACATTCCAGCATATCTGGGTCGCCTCGAGCGCCAATCCTTCCCAAGCCGCCGCGCGTATCCGCCAGGCTTACGAGAAAATCATTGAAGGCGAAAGCTTTGCATCGGTTTGCACCAACTATACCGACGATCATTCTTCGGCCGACAAGGGTGGTCTCTTGTCCGACCTGACGGTGCGTCAGATGCCATCGGAGTATGTGGAACGCCTCTCCAGAATGAAAGCCGGCGAAATGACGGAACCTTTTGAAACCCAATATGGATGGCATATCCTAAAACTCGTTTCGCGCGACAGTCTGGCTTCGTTCGAAGAGATGGTCCCCTACTACAAGCAGCGTCTGGTTCGCGACAGCCGCAGCCGCAAACCCAGAGAGGCTTTTGTCGAACAAAGCAAAGCCAAATACCATTTCACCGACTATACCAAAATGTATATGAAACCGGTGAAGGCCAAAGGCAAGAAGGCTCAAAGCAAGCCCGTCCCGCTGGCTTCGCTCGACGAATGCAGGGCCGCTCTCAGCGACTCGGTCTTCGTCAAAGCTTGGCATTACAGCGACACTATGGTGACGGATATGCGTCCGCTTTTCAGCGTGGAAGACCGTGAGTACACGGCTGTCGACCTGCTCAAATTTATCGAAAGCCACCAGCGCTCGGAAAAATTCTACGACTTGGATACCTACCTAAACAACAGGTATCAAAACTTTATCAACGACAAGGTGTTTGAGTATGCCGACCAGCATCTGGAAGAGGAACACAACGAATTCGCCGAACTGATGGACGAGTATCGCAACGGCCTGATGATTTTCTCGTACAACGACAGCAAAATCTGGTCGAAAGCCATCAAGGACACTAACGGCCTGAAAGAGTTCTACAGCTTCTATTCCTACACCCGCGACATCAACAATGAGGCCGACGCGCCCTATTTCTGGAACGAACGTGCCGACATCGTCGTCTACAGTTTCCCCGACAGCAGTATGCTGGCTCCCGCCAAAGCCAAGAGTATCATCGAAAAATCAATCAAAAAAGGATGGGATACCGAAACAACGGCCAAAAAACTGAACGGAAGCAAGAAGGGTGACGCTGAGTTCCAAATCGCCCACAATACCGTCGAAAAAGAGCACCAGAACATTCTCCAGTCCGGACAATGGCGCAAGGGTGTCTATGTGGCTCCCGACAAACAGGGATACAACATCATTGTTGTCAGCAAGTTGTACGACCCCTGCCTGAAAAGCGTTACTGAGGCTCGCGGATACTATATCAATGAATATCAGACTTATATCGAAAACTTGCTGGTGAAGGAACTCCGGAAAAAATACAACGTCTTCATCAATCAGGATGTGATAGACGAAATCACATACTGAGCCGAATCGCCGCGTTACGTTTCGCCTGACGGTTTTCTTTAATGTATATTGTAAAACATTATAAAGAGGGATAACATAAAAATGCGTAAACTTTTTTCACTGCTCCTGTTTGCTACTCTATCTACTGCCTTGGTCGGACAGAACGTGTCCGATGTGCCGGCTTCTGCCGACGAACCTGCCATCGACAAAGTGGTGGCTGTTGTGGGTAAGAATATCGTGAAAATGTCGGAAATCGAAAATGGCTATGTCCAGATTCGCATTCGCCAGGGTTACGATAAGGCCTATGAAAACCGCTGCAATATCCTCGAAGGACTGCTGATTAACAAACTGCTGATTCATAAGGGTCAGGTGGATAGCGTCGATGCGGAAATCACCGACGAGGAAATCGACAACAATGTCCAGTATTATCTGAGCGCCTACGAACGCCAGTACGGCGGCAAGGAGGGTATCAGGCAGGCCACAGGCTACACCTATGACGAGATGAAGGAGCTGCTGAAAAAAATGATTCGCGAAAGGATGCTTTCCGAACGTGTTCAGGCGCAACTGACTGGCTCCGTTAAGATTACCCCTCGCGAGGTCACCGAGTTTTTCAGCAATATCCCAGCCGACAGCATTCCGGTTTTCGAAGAAACATTCGAGATTGCCGAAATCGCCAAAAAGCCAGACATCAACGAGGCTGAACGCGAACGCGTAAGGCTGGAACTGAACAAGATGCGCGAACGTGTCTTGAGCGGACAATCCCAGTTCTCGACCCTGGCGACTCTCTATTCCGAGGACCCCGGCTCGGCAACCAAAGGCGGCGAACTCGGCTTCTTCACTCGTGGCTATATGGTCGCCGAATTTGAAGCAGCCGCTTTCGCCCTAAAACCCGGCGAAGTTTCGCCCGTTATCGAGACCCCATTCGGATTTCACATCATCCAGCTTATCGAACGTCGCGGCAACGCCATCAATTGCCGCCACATACTGATGACGCCGAAAGTGTCGCCCGACGACCTGCTGAAAAGCCGTATGCTCCTTGACAGCATCGCTCAGGAGGTGCGCTTGGGACATACCACCTTTGCCGATGCCGCCGCTCGCTTCTCGGACAACGCCAACAAGATTGAGGGTGGACGCGTGACGCACCCCGGAACGGGCAGCTACCAGTTCACGCTGGAAGAATTGAAGCAGCTCTATCCGGGCATAAGCTTCGTGCAGATGGACGCCGGCCAGGTGAGCAACGCCGTGGCTATGAAGACCGACGACAACAAGGATGCCTACAGGATTGTCACCCTCCTGCGCCGTAACCCCAAACACAAAGCCAACCTGACGGACGACTACGACCGCATCTATAACGCCGCCCTCGAAAACGCCAAGCAGGAAAAGCTGATGGATTGGGCGCAGAAGACCATCCGCAACACTTACATCCATATCGACGACGAGTACAAGGCGTGCAACTTCAAGTTGAAATGGACAGAATAAAAAAAAAACAGAATTAAGCAAATAACCAAAATGTCAGATAAGGAGACGTTAGACAGATTAGTTGAGAAATATGCCCAGCTGAGAGGCGAAATCTCGAAGGTGATAATAGGGCAGGAGCAAGCCGTCGAAAGCTTGCTGCTGTCAATATTCACTGGCGGCCATTGCCTCTTGGTCGGTGTGCCTGGTTTCGCAAAGACTTTGCTTGTCAATACTTTGTCTAAAGTGTTGGGACTCTCTTTCAGCCGCATTCAGTTTACCCCCGACCTGATGCCTTCGGATATCACCGGATCGGAAATCCTGGACGAAAACAGGAAGTTCAGATTCGTCAAAGGCCCTGTCTTTGCTAATATTCTTTTGGCCGACGAAATCAACAGGACACCGCCCAAAACGCAGTCGGCATTGCTCGAGGCTATGCAGGAAAAGAAAGTCACCGTGGCTGGACACAGCTACGAACTCGAAGCTCCTTTCTTCGTCCTCGCCACTCAAAACCCTATCGAACAGGAGGGTACCTACCCGCTGCCCGAGGCCCAATTGGACCGTTTTATGCTCAATATCAATATGGGCTACCCCTCTTTCGACGAGGAGGTCGATATCGTCCGTCAGACAACGGTCGATAGCAGCAAGGAACCCGTCGTCGTCCTTTCTGGTAACGAAATTGTTGATTTCCAAACCTCTATTCACCGTATGCCGGTTCCCGACAATGTGTTGTCCTACGCTGTCGCTCTTTCCACATCGACACGCCCCGAAAATTCCGGCAACAGCATCGCTGCCAAATACCTCTCTTGGGGCGCAGGCCCACGCGCTTCGCAGTATCTGGTTATGGGCGCGAAGACCCTGGCGGCCTTCAAGGGCAAGTATTCGCCCGACCGCGAGGACGTGGAGGGCGTTGCTGCCGAAGTGCTGCGCCATCGTCTGGTTCGCAATTATTATGCTGAGGCCGAAGGAGTTTCGACAGATTCTATAATCGAAGAGCTGAAGAAAAGTATTAAATAAAATTGTTCATATTATGAAAAGAAGTCTAAAAACAATACTTGTCGCCATTATGGCTGTTGTGCTTGGAACGCCGTCGCTGCAGGCACAGACGGGCATATATATACCCAGCGCCAAACCTGTCAAGAATATGCAGAAGGCTATGATCAACCCCGACAAGTTTTGTTTGCTGATAGATTATAATGGACAGTCGGCGAATTATAGCGTCAACGACCTCGACTGGCTTGATTCGGTCTATCGTGTCGCTTTTGCCGACCGTGACAACCCCAAACTGTATGCCATCACCATCGAAGGCTATAGCAATAGCGAAACCCTTTCCGAGCAACGAGTTGACAAGATATATGACTATTTTGCAGGACGTTGCTACGCTCCTTTCCCCATCCGCTATGCGCAAAACCCCATCCACTGCAGCTGTCAGGGCGACACGGTCGAAATCGTCCGCTACGAAGTGCCGGTGTCGCGCAAGGCATACAATGTCAATGATTTGCCCGAAAGCAGACGCACCTTCAACAAAACCATCAAGTTGAGCAACTGTGTGTTGATCACCTTCCAGAACGACCCCGATGCCTGCTTGGGCAGCGCCAGGGGCTGCATCCTGCCCACTGTCGACACAACGGTCCGCGGCTACTACGCTTCGGTCTTTATGAAACGCGGCTCGCTATACAACATCGCGGAAACCAAGGACAGCTGCCCCGGCAACGTCCGCTTCTCGATCGAAGAGCACCTCGACTACCGCCCCATTGTGGAGGAATATTTCCTTGTCCCACACCGCAAACAGTATATCGTCCAGGTCGGCTACGTGGTGCTTCATAGCAGCATCAACCGCAAGTACGGCGAATGCAAGGAAACGCTGCCCGATTCCATCTATGTCCGCTTCCCCGTCACACAGGAACAGCTGGACAACAAGATTCGCATTTTCGGCAAAAAATACTCCGAGAAGGGTATGGAATACAAGGCGTTGACTACCAAAAAAATGCCCTCGAAAGTCTCTTTGAGCGTCCAGGCCGCCATCAACGTGATGCAGCTGGACACCATCTTCCTTGGCAAACGTATCCAACCCAACGAGTTGAGCGACTACTTCTTCGAATGCAAGACCGATTTGGAAGACGGCTCCTTCAAGGCCGAAGGCAAGCAATGGAAAGCCTATCGTCTTGACCGTCACGGTAATTACGAAATCAAAAAGCCCTTGCGTCAGCTGATGCGCATCGTCGAAGACGAAGTCGATGAAATCGAAGAACAAGAAAGCGACAGCCGATACAAAGACGACGAAGAAAT
This sequence comes from Bacteroidales bacterium, assembly GCA_017517715.1. GTDB lineage: Bacteria > Bacteroidota > Bacteroidia > Bacteroidales > P3 > Colimorpha. Next base: position 115 of record JAFWYO010000087.1, on the reverse strand, counting down.
TGAAGAATAGTGACCAGTGAATAGTGACACGACCGCGTTAGCCACATCCCCTCTCGGAGAGGGGAGAAGGAACTGCCAGTGGCCGTTCCGATAGCGAAGCGGTGAACAAAAGGGC
>JAFWYO010000086.1 GCA_017517715.1 Bacteroidales bacterium | reverse complement strand
TGGCAGGCGGACGCTGAGGTTCTGCAGGTTGTGAAGCGAGGCATCCTCGATGGCGAAGAATTGTTTTGGCGTGCGCACCTGTTCTTTGATTTCGCTCTGCGCGCTGAGCATCGTGCCGGTGAGGGTTTGGCTGCGCAGCAGTTCGTCGTAGCTGCCCTCGAAGACCACCTCGCCGCCCTTCATTCCAGCGCCGGGACCCATATCGATGATGTGGTCGGCGATGCGGATCATCTCCTTGTGGTGTTCGACGAGGATGACGGTGTTGCCGTGGTTTTTGAGTTTTTGCACTGAGCGCTGCATCAGCAGTATGTCGTGGTTGTGGAGCCCCACGCTGGGCTCGTCGAGTATGTACATCACGTCCGACAGCGGCGAATTGATGTATTTGGCTATGCGACAGCGTTGTGCCTCGCCGCCGCTGAGGGTGCCGATGGCGCGGTCGAGGGTGAGGTAGCCGAGGCCTATCTCCTCGAGTGCGGCCAGCCGCTCGCCGACGGCGCGACGGATGTCGGCAGCCAGCGGGTCGGCGACAGTGGCTATCCAGCGGCGGCAGTCGCTGATGCTCATCGCCGTCACCTGCGCAATGTTCAGGTCGCCGATGCGGCACGAGCGAATTTTTTCGTTCAGGCGCGTGCCGCCGCAGTCGGGACAGGTGCCCATCGTCAGCATCGGGTTGATGGCGGCGGCGTGGAGCAGTCCCTCCTCCGAATTGATGATGCTGCGGTACATTCGCGGCACGAGGCCCTCGTATTTGGCCGTCTTGGGCCAGTTGGCCGGCGGATTCTTGAGCTTGATTTGGGGCGAATAGAGGAACAGGTCGAGCTCTTCGGGCGTATAGTCCTTGATTTTCTTGTCGAGGTCGAAAAGGCCGCTGTGGGCATAGCGTATCCAGCGCCAGCCGCCCTTGCCGAAGGCAATGTAGTGGATGGTGTCTTCGTCGTTGAGCGACTTGTCGAAGTCCACCAGCTTGTGGATGTCGAGCTCGCGGATTTCGCCCAAGCCGCTGCAGCGCGGACAGCTGCCGGCAGGGTGGTTGAACGAGAAGGCGTCGCTATAGCCGACAAAAGGCTTGCCCACGCGCGAGAAGAGCAGTCGCAGCAGGGCGTAGATGTCGGTATAGGTGCCCACCGTCGAGCGCGAGTTGGCGGCGGGCTTGTGCTGGTCGATGACGATGGCTATGGGCAGGTTCTCGATGCTGGCGACGTGCGGACGGCCGTATTTGGGCAGGTACTGCTGCGTGAACGAGGGGAAGGTGTCGTTCAGCTCGCGGCGCGACTTGGCGGCGATGGTGTCGAGCACCAGCGACCACTTGCCCGAGCCCGAGACGCCCGTCACTACGGTGATCTGCCCCTTGGGGATGCTGACGCTGACGTGCTTCAGGTTGTTTTCTGTCGCATCGCGGACTATTATCTGATTGAAAGAACGACTGTTGTCCATACCTCATTTAATCATTTTTTGTTTTTGTTTTTCTGTATTCAGTTTAGTATTTTCAAAATTTCAAACTTCATATTCTTTCTGATTATGAACAGAAATCATCATAAGCATTCAGGGAATTGTCATTTTTCAACGCCTTAATATTTTTCAAAACGAGGTTGTCATTTTTTTATTGCCCGTTGTGACGGATTTGAAACCATTTGCGGCAAAATGACTGCTTATGGTTACAAATTCGACACAATAGAAAATTTAACATTTTACAAATTGCTATAAATCAATATTTAGCAAAAAAACGAAGAATCCGATGCAGCAATTTTGCCATTTTTTGTTACTATATATACAAAAGGGGGAAAATATATCAATTTTAAACTTATCATAATTATATATTTAATATTTATCAAAATGAAAACACCTTTACATTTTAGAATTATTATCAGTCTGGCCTTTCTTGCGTTGCCGGGCACGCTTTTCGCAATGCGTCACACACCGTCGGATGTCGACGACACCATCCCTGCCGAACCGCGTTGCGACAAGTACTATTACACCAAATGGTTTGACGATTGTCCCTATTGGAAGCCCAAAGGCGTATATGACAGTTGCCTCTGTTTCAAGTACAAGTTTGGCAGAATTTTTTCAGGCGAGCTCGCCAAATGGGAATATGCGCACAACGGCCGTATGAAGGTGAAAGGACTGGCGGCGATGGTGAATACATACACTCCGCCGACGGTCGACGGTGCCCCGGGGAACCTGAAAAACCCTGAATATATGTATATATACCAGATGACGGAGACCGGCCGGAATATTCAGGGATTTGATGTCGAAGTCCGGCTTCAACTGCTCGACTCGGTGAGGTGGGACACGGCCACCGCGCGTGTTATGGAGTTCCGCCAGGGATGGAACGACGAGTTTATCCAGTACTGCTATATCTACGAGGCTTATTTCGAACAGCCAGTGTGGGTAGACTCCGATTTCTATATCGTCGGTTCTATGAATACACCTAACAGCAATGGGATGGTGTCCACGTTTTATGTCGACATTCGGGACGAGGGGGACTATATGTTGGACAACAAAAATGGCTGTGACGCAAGTGACTATCACGATATTTTATATTGCCCACCACACGCCCATTCTATTCTCGAATGCCCCCAATGCTTGGGAGAGGGCCGGCCTTATGCCTTTTGGGATATGCAAATCGGTCCTATGTTCAACTATTGGATTAGCGACTGGCCTGTAAGTCCATTCGGATATTACCTTGTCATTGTGGACAAATGGGACTTAAATGCCGAACCCAATGAGGTCGGATGGGGAGAAGTGCTTGGCGGTGGACGCTTCCCCGACGAAAGCGACGACACCATCACGGCCATTGCCGCGCCGGGCTTTGCCTTCGTTTCGTGGAACGACGGCAGCACCGAAAACCCGAGGGTCGTCCACCTGATGAGCGACACAACATTCACCGCCATCTTCCAAAACACCCAGCAGTTCAATCTGCAGGTCACAACGTCTGACGATGCGATGGGTACCGTCACAGGCGGTAGCACATACTATGCCTCGGATGTCACCATTACCGCAACCCCCAACCCGGGCCACAGGTTCAACTACTGGAGCTGCGGCGACGGCTCTGCGATTACAACCAACCCCCTCGTTGTACACCTCGTCAGCGACACCGCATTTGTCGCCGTCTTTGAGGATGTCAGCAATCAGACGTTCAACCTGCAAGTCTCGTCAGCAAATGCTTCGATGGGCTCCGTCAGCGGCGGCGGCAGCTACCCCGGCGGCACCAGCCACACCATCACCGCAGTACCTTCAGAGAACAGATACAGATTCACACATTGGAGCACCGCCGCAGGCGATAGCATAACGGACAATCCCCTCACAATATACCTCACCTGCGACACCGCCTTTGTCGCCCACTTCGTCGAGTTGCCGCAATATTACGTGATAGCGGCAAGCACCAACGAGAATTGGGGCTCCGTCGAAGGCTCGGGTTATTACTTCGAGGGCGAGCAGGCCACTCTGACAGCCGTTCCCGCCGAAACTTACGTATTCGAAGGCTGGACGGACGGCAATGAGGAATCGCCCCGCATCGTCACCGTCACACAGGACACGGTGTTCGAAGCCATTTTCGCCGTCGACCCGACAATAGGCATCAATCAAGCCGCCACGCTGGAGTTCTCCGTCTCGCCCAACCCCACAACAGGACGGCTGGCAGTGCAGATAGACCAGCAAGAACCGTATGAGATCACAATCTACGACGTAAACGGCAAGGCCGTAATGAGCAGAAAGAATGACAATCAAGTATGCGAAATAGACCTCGGCGCGCTTGCTGCAGGACAATACCTCCTCGTGGTGCGCACCAAAGACAAATACGGGGTTAAGACGATTGTCAAGAAGTAGCCGCTCAATTATAAATTTGCCAACGCAAAAAAGCTATTTTAACCGAGAGCACCAAGTTTTTGGTGCTCTTTTTTGCTTCACTTGTACAGGAATTTAGGTCGTCTCTTTTTCGCTCCGCCGAAAAAAAAGATTGTTTGTGTATCATTTTGGCATCCTGAAACGATATTATAGTAAAACAAACACCCGAAAACGCATTGACCGCAGAGGAATATAATGAAGCCGTGGATTTGTGGGCCGACGATGTCTACCGTTTTGCCCTGAGTTGCTGTCGCGACAGCGACCGCAGCCGCGACGCTGTGCAGGAGGCTTTCGCCCGGCTCTGGGAGATGCGCGACCGGATAGACCAAAAGCGATGCAAGGGCTTTCTGATAATGGTGACGCAGAACAAGTTGTGCGACGATTACCGACACGAGCAGATAGTCGCCGCCTCGCAAGAGGCACTAAGCCAGAATCGGGAGACGGAGACCAATCCGGCACACGACATCGACCTGCGCGACGCCCTCGACAAGGCGATGGCCCAGCTGAGCGAACAGCAGCGTACCATCCTGACGCTGCACGACTTGGAGGGCTACAGATACGACGAAATCGCATCGATGATGAAGATAAACTACCGGCAGGTGCAGGTTGGCGCCTTCCGTGCCAGAATAAAAATGAGAGAGATATTAACAAAATTAGGTTACGATGGAAAACAATGAAGACATAGAACTGATGCTGTTCCAACTGAAGGAAGGGCTGCTGAGCGACGAGGAGGCACGCAAGGCGACGCTGTTCCTGCAGCAGCACCCCGAATGGCAAGAGGTGGCAGACCTTTACGACCCGATGCTGAAGGCTCCCTCCTACCCTGCCGCCGGATTTCCAGACAAGGAAAGCCTTCACAAACCACTGATAACGACCGCAACAGCAACGTCAAGAGCCATCGTATTGCGCCGGCTTTCCATAGCTGCCTCCATCCTCGTTGCAGTCGCCATAGCCGCCCGTATATTGTTGATTCCGAATGCAAAAGAAGATAGCACCGCCATCGTTGCCGATAATCGGCAAAACAAGGATACCGATTATTTTTCGCAGAAAACAAGTCCCAGCGCTGTACTCGAAGATGAAATGAGTGCAGGTTTTGAAGGGCGCCAGAGTTCCTTGCAGGCAACAACAGCCCAAACCCCGGCGATGTCTGCGCAGCAAGAAAAGCGCAAAGCACCTGTCGAGCAAGCAAACACCGAACAGGTGCCTGCCGAGCCACTGCCGACCGTAAAAGTGACCCTAACCGACAAACTGATAGCCTATCTCGACGACGCTGAACCCGACGAGCCGGAAACGCCATCTATCAACATTACTGACAAACTGATAGCCTATCTGCCAGCCGACACACCGGCCACAGCACCTGCCGAGAGTGCCCCACGGCCCAAGTGGACATACGCCATAGAAGACCTGTGGAACGGGGTGCAACTGGCCTACACCGAACGACAAAACGAAATAATCGACATATTCACAAATAAAAACTGAAACTTATGAAAAACATCCGTTTTTGCCTACCGCTGTTCATTGCGCTGATTTGCAGCTCCGTCGCAACGGCTCAGAAAGACCAGACAACCAACGTCAGAATCGCCACACAGAGCGAGAATATCGAGATACTGCGACAGACCATCAGCCGCCCCATAACCCGCCTGCAGGTGAAGGGTACCAGTTCTGTCGTACTGATATATGACAGCACAAATTATATTGACGTGGTTTACTATCCAGAAATGAGCGAACCCGTCGAAGACGGTTCGGTGACCATCAAGGGCACCACGCTGACCATCGACGACAAGACGGGCGAAGCCGTATACAAAGTACACCTGAAAGAAGCTGACCTCCAGTTGATAAACCAAGACCGCAAAGCCAACATAATCTATAGCGACTTCGAAAATCCGGGCGACAGCACCTATTCCGACTACTCGGCTTACGACCAAATCAGCACCGCCAACCTGGCCACCCAGCAGGCGCTGGAATCGGCACGCCAGGCCCTGAAGGAGTCGCGCGAACAGCTGAAGCAGGCACGCGAACAACTAAAGACCGTGAATGCTGGCGAAATCGTCACCGACACGTTCTTTGTCGGTGTCGAGGATTCGGACTTTTTCGACAACGATATCATCGAAGTTGTCGTTGACGAAGAAGGTGCAGACGCAACGGATTTCCACACCTCGCGGCGCGGGTCGCGAACCATCCACGCCAACTACTACGACTGGGACGAGCGCCTGAGCGCAGCCTTCTTGGGCGGTTTCGTCAACTGGGGCGACCAGTGGTACAACGGGCTCTCGAAGCTGGACGGCGACTACAACCTCAAGACATCCTTCTCCTCTTGGCAAATCGATGTACAGTATGCAGTCGTTATGACCCGCCATTTCAATCTCAGCCTCGGCGTCGGCTACGAATCAGACGTGTTCCGATTCACCACTCCCTTCGTCGAATGCTCGCCTGCAGGCATTTTCTACGACGCTGTGAAACAGGACTATGCCGGCTACGACAACTTCATCCTGCAAAACACCGCCTTCGACGGCACCCGGGAGGACGACTGGTCGTCGAAGCTGGTGACCCGCTACATCAGCATACCTGTCGGCATCGGCTTCCGCAGCAACGATTTTCACATAGAGTTTACGGCTCTGCCGGCACTGGCCATCAACACGCGCCACACAGGCCTGAAGCAAGTGCTCGACAGCCGCAACGTCGACGCCCGAAAGATTGAAGACATCTCCAAGCACCTGAGTCCCTACAAACTGGACATTCGCGCCGAAGTGCGCTACCAGTGGTTCGGCATCTACGCACAAGTGGCCACGATGCCACTCTTCGACGGCACCAGCGTCCCCGATATCTATCCTTTCAAATTGGGATTTCTATTAAAATTCAATATCGACTAGGGAGTTAAGGGGAGTTAATGGACAATAGTATTTTGTATCTGAAGTTAAAGTTAAGGTTAATGTAAAATTAAAATATTAAAACTATGAAAATAACGACATTATTTCTTTCTATCGTTTTGCTGGCCACGACCTGTAGCTGCCAGACTAACGTCGAAAGCCGCATAGAGCGGTGGGCAGACGACATCGAAAAATGGGCAGATGATTTCGAAGACAGTATGGAAGACTACGCGGACAGTATGGAAGACTTCGCCGACAGTATGGAGGAACTGGCCGAGAACGCAAGCAGCGACTCAACACTAGTCATCTACAACCAGGGTGGCGTGGTGACCTACTACAAATGGCAAAACAAAGGCGACAACAGCCGCATTCGCATCAGCAAAAACGACCGTTACCTGACACGCAAATTCGACATAGAGGTCTTCAAAGGCATTGATGTCAACTACGGTTTCCAAGTGGTGATGTGCGACACCGTCGATAAAGTGGTCGTACGCATCAACGAAAAACTCGACAAACACCTTAACGTTCGGTTAAACAAAGGCATACTGATAGTCAAACTCGACAGAATCAACGGCATCACCTTTGATGACAACGCAAAATGCGGCTATATCTATCTGCCTTACAACACGAAACTCTGCAGCATATCGCTCAGCGGCACATCGACGTTCTACACCGAACTGCCACTTAGGGTTCCTTCTTTCAACATCGACCTGAGCGGTGCAACAGCGTGCACGATAAAGAAAGGCGTGGTTTGCAACGCATTGGATATCGAGCTGTCGGGTACATCGCAATGCCGCGGCATTTTCGCCGCCAGAAGTGCCTCGGTCGATATGAGCGGTGCCACCCACTTTGCCGGAGCCATCAAAGCCACCAACACCGAGTTGGACCTCAGCGGGACTTCACGCCTGCAGGCGAAAATCAACACAACCGAACTGGAAACCGACCTCAGCGGCGCAAGCAGCATAAGCCTGTCCGGCAAAGCCACCAGAATGGAGATAAGCCTCAGCGGCACAAGCAGACTTGATTGCGGCTCGCTGGAGGCAAACACCATCAGCGGCGATATGAGCGGCGCCAGCAACGCCAACATCGGCACAAGCCAGACCATAGCTGTCGACCTAACCGGCAGAAGCGCGCTGACCTATTCCGGCTCGGCCGACATCTCGCGCTCCACAACATCAAGCCTGGCCACCATCAACGGCAAACGCAAATAATAAAAAGATCACATATCAGATTATTGTTCTGTTTATTATTAGTCACGTAAGGCGGTTTGTCGTCGTTGAGCCAAATGTCATCTCAGTCGTTCTTCATCGTACTGATTGCAGCATAGAGGCGATCAGACAACCATTGGCGGTCACGGTGGGAATCGCCACTGGTCTCGTAGGCTACTGGAGGATTGATGCTCATAGAATGTCGCTTACGGTTGATATAAATGGGGACAAAGAGCAGTTTTTGTTTGGTGCGTTCAAAATACATCTGTCCTATGTGCGCAAATCCGCTGTAGAATGAGCGTAATCTGCCTGCTTCGTCGTGTTCGCGGACAAGGTTACCGTCAAAGGCTGTCCGCGGATGTTCGGGAAAAATCAGCAGATTGCAACCATCGACAAGTGCGTTGAGGCTTTGACTCAGTGTCTCCATCACCTGGCGCGACCCGCCTTTGACAACAGGGATAGGATTGAAATCGTTGAGTATCTTTATAACCGTGTCGGTGGTTTTGCGCAGCACCCGTTCTCGCTTTCGTTGGCTGAAGCGATGCAAAAGATTGTGGAATGTGGTGTTGATCACCTCACTGCATTGTTTATGGTTCAGCATCCGGCTGTCGATCCAAGGACGAAAGGTACCGGGCAGGTTCATAATGGCTGCAATGGGGCCGTAGATGAACCCGTGGTTGCAAACATATACAACTGGTTGGTCTTTTGCACATTTCAAATTTTCCCTGCCTATTATCTTAAGTTTTGTGAAAGGTCTTACCAGGGCCATTAGCAGCCTTACAAGGGGACGATGATGTTTGCGAGAAGCCATAGACAACGAAAATTTTGTACGAAGACGAAAAGGGAAGTGGATTATAGAGATGGTCTTAATTTATAAAATGAACGATTGCGCTTGGGCCTTGGGGAAGGAGAAGGGCGACGACGAGGCCGTCGGGAGCGGGGTACATCACGGGGGTGAGCAGGTCGCTCTGCTTGGCAGCGATGCGGAACTCGCAGCGTAGGGATCTGATGCTGAAACCGTCGGGCAACAGCTCCATTGCTATGCGTATGTAGTTGGGATTGTTCATATGACGGTTATAGTCGATGTCGGCCCGCATCACGCGGACTGGTTCAAAGGCAGTGCCGCCGTCTTTGGGCAGGATGATGCGGCGGTCGCGGTAGTCCATCTCGAGTCGCGGCTCGATAGTCAGCGAATCGATAATGGTCTGGTCAATACTTTTTAGGGTAGCGGTTTCGCGGTCAATAAAGGCGCCCATACTCCACGACTTATAGCAGGGATGCCCCTTTGCATCGTAGATGAAAGTATTGCGAAAGCCAAACTTGGGCATCACCTCGTAGACAGAAGTGGTAACGGTCAGGTCTTCTTTGAAGTGCGGCACGCGAACAATCTCCACGCCACGGGCGGCAAGCAGCTGTGCCCTGTGTTGTTCTTCAAAATAGCGTTGCACTGCTGGTTCGCTGACAATCCACATTTCGGAACAGTCCTGCATCATCTGCAAGGCAGCAAAGAGTTTCAAACGACCATCGGCGTCGCAAGTACTGGTAGTGACTTTATAATTCAGACTATACATTTTTTCAAATAAAGACTCATTCCTTTGTTTTCTTTTTAGGGTCAATGGCGGCATAATGACGAGCATCGGCGATGATGGTGGCCAGATATATCACCGCCAGCAACACTATGATAGCGATGGCCACAAGGTCGAGCGTCGTATAGGCACGGCTACCCAAAGTCAGCGTGTAGGTGACCAGCCGTGGGAAAAGAATCAGCACCGTGTTGGAGATGACAATAATCAGCCGGAACTCGGTGGGCCCCAGCTTGGCGTATGTCAGCCGGAACTCGCTCTTCAGGTGGGCGTTGATGCTGACATTGATTGTCATAAAAAGATATAAAACAAAAACATACAGAGCCAAATCGATATCAACCAGTGGCGAAAGGCCGGCACCGATAAACATAAATGCCTCGTTGATGCAGTCGACGGTGTGGTCAATATAGTAGCCATACAGCGGACGCTGACAATTGCGCACACGCGCTAGCGTACCGTCGAGCGAATCGCCATACCAGTTGATTATCAAACCTGCAGAGCTGAGCCACAGCCAGTTGATATCGTAGTGCGTCAGGTAGAAACCCAATCCCGTAAGGAAAGCGCCCACAACCCCCACCAGGGTCAGCATATCCGAGGTGACCCAGCGCGGCTGACGTTCGGCAAGCCACACCAAGACGCGTTTCTCAACACCGTTAATTATCGAAGTCTGTATGCGTTGCGACTGTTTGACATTATCCATAACATTGTTTTTTTTCTTATAATTATATTGTTTTTTTTTCTTATAATTATAACGTATACTCTAAATAAAAAGTATCCATTTCAGAACTAAAATTTTACATTTTAGACTATTAGAGGCAGTTCTTTGCTATTCCGGATTTTTTTCGTAATTTTGCAAACAGAAAAAAACTTAATTCCGCAAAAAAAATGAAAGAGATTATGCCCACCAACGGACAGTTCGCCCTGATGCAACTCTCCTACGAAAACCTTGGCAACACCATCAGCCAGAACACTTTGTCGTTCCACCACGGCAAGCACCTGAAAGCCTATGTCGACAACCTCAACAAAGCCCTGCCGGGCAGTGCCTTCGAAGGCAAAAGCCTGCAAGAGATAGTGAAAACCAGCGACGGCGGCATCTTCAACAATGCCGGCCAGGTGCTGAACCACACGATGTATTTCGAACAGTTCAGCAACTCGCCGCGACAGATGAGCGACAAATTCGCCGCCCTCGTCAACCGCGACTTCGGCTCGTTCGAAGCCCTGCAGCAGGAAATGAACCAGAAGGGCGCAACCCTGTTCGGTTCCGGATGGGTATGGCTCAGCGCCGACAAGGAGGGCAAACTGGTGATAACCCAGAACACCAATGCCGACAACCCTGTCCGCCACGGACTTACGCCGCTGCTCACCTTCGACGTATGGGAACACGCCTACTACCTCGACTACCAGAACCGCCGCGCCGACTATCTCGCCGCGCTCTGGCAGCTTATCGACTGGACCACAGTGGAAAGCCGACTGTAATTACTAAAGGAGTTAAAGGAAGTTAAGGGAAGTTAAAAGAAGTTAAGGGAAGTTAAGGGACAATAGTTCCCAGCAGGTTCATTTGTCCCTTAACTTCCCTTTAACTTCTCTTAACTTCCCTTTAACTTCCCTTAACTTCCCTTAACTCTTCTTTACTTCCAATAAGGCAGTGGAATCTGATGTAGCGTACCGGCTTCAGCATCAACCTGCAGGCACACCGACTGGCAGCCGTTTGTCAGCAGCAGATACGGAACTTTCAACACCAGATTGTACCGGCACGCCTGATCGACCACTTTCTGGCTGATAGGCACCGTTTCTTTCTTGCATTCCACTATCATCCACGGCCGCACATCGCGGTCATAGACAACAATATCACAGCGTTTTGTAAGTCCATTTAGAGTTATGGCAGCCTCGACCTGCATCAGTTCGAGTGGAAACAGAAAACGGTTGTGCAGCATATTGATGGTCTGCTGGCGCACCCACTCTTCGGGCGTCAAAGCCACCCACCGCCGACGGACAATGTCGAACACACGACCGTTTTCTATTTTCAAACCACCGTTTTCCATTGGCAACCAATCTTTCAGCAATCAATATCCGCCACCTTCGCCACCGCCTTCGCCCTCGCCTTCATCCTCGATCACAGGGCTGTCCTGTCTCTGCTGTTTCAGGCCGCTGCCAATCTTATAGGTAAATCCGACCGTCACCGTTGGCGACAGGCGCTTGGAACGCGTGATGCGGTTCAGCTGTGCGGTGAACGTTTCGTGACCCCATCCGCCAGTGCAGAGCACGTCGCCGACGCGCAGGTTGACCGTTCCGCGCTTCTGCAGCACATCCTTCTTGACAGCCAGGTCGAACCAGTAGTTGCCATACATCTTGGTCTGCAGGTCAAGCCACGGAGCCCAGTATTGGCCGCTGAACTGGACGGTCCAGTCCTTGGGCAGGGTCATAAACGAGTTGAATTTGCCGCTGGCCTGGAAAGCGTCGGTGCTTTTGTTGTCGAGCAGCTCGGTGCCTTCAATTTTGTTCTTGTAGGCATTGATGCTGACATTCAGCTTCCACCACTTCGTCACCTGCCAGTCGACGATGAACTCCAGACCATAGTTGAGGCCGCGGTTCAGGTTCTGCGGTGCCGAGGCCCAATAGCCGTCGTATTCGCTGTTGTAGGGTTCCCACCACGAATAGTGCGCCGCGCTGGCCGAATCCCACACAAAACCGTACCACGTAATCATATTGTTCGTCTGGCGGAAATAGGCCGAAGTATAAAGGTTAACCTTTTCGAAACCAAGATTGTACGACAGTTCGAAGGCATTGGTGAACTCCGGGTCGAGGTTGGGGTTGCCGAAGCTCATCTCCTGTCCCTCGCGGATATTCATATAGGGGTTCATATCCCACATATGCGGACGGTGCACGCGACGGCTGTAGCTGAACTGCGCGCTCTGCATCTTGCTGATTTCGTACGACAAATGCAACGTCGGATAGAGTTTCCAATACTCCTTGTTGACCTCGGGCGTCGAGGCGTGGTTCAGGTCGTGGCCCTTGGTGAGGGCATACTCGCCGCGCAGACCGGCCTGCAGCGAAAGCTTCTCGCCAAGCTTGCCGCCATAGGTGGCATAGATGGCGTGCACCTGCTGCGTGTAGTTGAAATGCGTCGACGACAGCGAGTCGAAATTCTTCACCAGATTGTGCGCCGCGTTGTACTCCGTGCGGTAGTAGACGGCATCCTGGTCGGGCCAGTCCATACGGCCTTCATAGCCCGTCTCCAGCTTCCATCCGTTGGCGAAAGAATGCAGGTAGTTAAACTTGAGGTTCAACGCATTATGATGATTTTCCGACGTCGACTCGCGCAGGTAGTAGTTGTTCCACACCGCCGTGCTGTCGCCAGCCAGTGGACTGTAGAGCTGCTGCTGCCAGCCCGTGCCGTGCATCTGGCGCGTGCTGAAGGTGGCGTCGGCGGTCAGTTCGCGGTCTTTCTCGTCAAACTTCTTGGTATAGTGCAGATTGAAACTATGGTTGATGTTGCGGTTGTCATTGGTGTCGAGCTGCCGATAGTCCAGCAGGCCCGCCGTCAGCAGGTCGGTGGCGTAGATGTCGTTCCAGCGGTGACGGGCACCGCCGCGCAGCTGATAGCTGGCCAGCAGGCTGTTCTTGTCGTTGAAGAAATACTCGCCGCCCACCTTGATGCTGCCCATATAGTTGCGGTTGTGGCTGTACTGGTCTATCGTGTCGCGCGACCAGACGCTGTCGTTCCTCAGGCGTTCGCGGAAGGCGTGGCCGATGTGACCGCGGCTGCGCACGCCACCGTCAGCCGAGAGGAAGAGATTGTACTTCTCCGTAGTGTAGTTCAGGCTCAGCGTGGCCATCGATGTGGGCAGCACCGACGGCAGCGCGTCTGGATAATTGCTGCCGAGGAATGCCAGCGGCGTACCCAGGTTGAGCGACGCCGCGCCGTTCAGGCCCATCGCCGCCGAAGCCTTGTCTTTCAGCTTGATATTGATGATGCCCGACATACCCTCGGGGTCGTACTTGGCCGACGGGTTGGTGATGACCTCCACGCTCTCCACGCTGCTGGCCGGAGTCTGCTCCAGCAGGCTCTCCAAATCGTTGGCAACCAGCTCGTATGGGCGGCCATTAATAAGCACCTTGACGTTGCTTGAACCGCGCAGGCTGACGTTGCCATCGTTGTCGATCGACACGCTAGGCACATTCTGCAGCACGTCGGTGGCCGTTCCGCCGCTGGCAACCAGGTTCTTGTCGACATTCACCACACGCTTGTCGAGCTGGTACTCGACCATCGTGCGCTCGGCGGTAACCACAACGGCATCCAGAGCGGCGGCACTTGGGGCGATGGCCATTTTGCCGAGATTGACATTGGGATGCTGTGCCGACAGAACGACCCTATTTTGATGAATATAAGGCGCATAGCCCATAAAAGTGATACGCACCAGATAGGTGCCGTAGGGAGCCGTCAGCGTGAACGAGCCGTTCGAGGCCGTAACGGCTCCGACGCCCTTCACCATCGAGCTGTCATTGGGATTGAGCAGCACCACAGAGGCATACTCCACAGCGTCGCCGCTCTTGCGGTCGACGACCTTGCCCGTCACTTTGCCCTTCTGGGCCTGGCCGACAAAGGCTACCGCAATGAAAAACAATACAATAAGGCGTTTCATTTAAATAATCCAGATTTCTGATACACACTTTTCTTTCGATTTCCGCGCCTCATTGCTGCGGTTTGGGTTGGCGCACAAAATGCGGCATTTCGAACGGAATTTCAATCGAATATTCAATCAATCCACCGAACTCGCCATCTTCCTCATACCAAGGCGTTTGATAGATCAGTTTCTTCACCTTGCTGCCGTCAGCAAGGGTCTTCTCGATGGTGTAGGCATTCAGCTTCTGCTCGGCCAGCAGGCCCTTCAGCTTCGTCTTGGCCGGTTCGGGGTGGCAATCCATCAGATTGTTGCCTATAATCTTCTGCCCGTGGCTGTTGACGTCGGCACTGTGCTGGTTCATATCCAATATGTTGGCATCGGCATCGCACACCGTGATGGCGATGTTTTTCAATCCTTCAAAATAGCGGTCCATAGTGTTGTATATACATTAAAAAAGAAGGTTGAAGGCAGTGTAGTCGTTGCGGCTCATTCTGTCTTCAACCTTCGAAAATCATTTATTTCTAGTTGATTACTTCGTGTTAAGGGCAGCAAGAGCGATGCTGTAGAGTTTCGACTGGATGCTGTCGCCGCGGCTGGTCAGCACGCAGGGCACCTTGGCACCCACAACCATACAAGCCAGTTCGGCACCGGCAAACTTGGTGCAGGCCTTGTAGAACACGTTGCCGCTCTCGATGTTGGGGAACAGCAGACCGTCGGCGTCGCCGGCCACTTCGCTGGTCAGCTTCTTGGTCTGGGCGCTCTCCTTGTCGATCGAGCAGTCGAGGCTCAGCGGGCCGTCGACGATGGCACCCTTCAGCTGGCCGCGCTGGCTCATCATACCCAGCCAGGCACCCTCCGAGCAAGCGCGCATTCCGACGCTAACCTGCTCAGTGGCAGCGATAACGGCGATCTTCGGCTTGGCAATCTCGAGGCTTTTGGCGGTGCTGATGATGTAGTTCAGCATCGACTGTTTCTGCTTGAAGTCAGGGTCGGGAATGATGGCAACATCCGAGCAAACCAGCAGCTTGTGGTAGGCAGGAATCTGGAACACAGCGATGTGCGTCAGCATATCGTTCTTCTTGCCGGGCATCAGGCCCTTCTCCTTGTTCAGGATGGCGCGCATATACTTGTCCGTGCTCAGCAGGCCCTTCATCAGGAAATCGGCCTCGCCGCTGTTCACCAGCTCGACAGCCTTGGCACCGGCCTTGTTGTCGTCAGCTTCCTGAACCAGTTTGAACTTGTCGGGGTTGATACCTTCCTCGGCGCAGACCTTCTTGATAGTCTCGATGTCGCCCACGAGGGTGGCGTCGACGATACCCTTGTCGATAGCCAGGCTGACGGCTCCGATGGTGTGCGAATCATTGGCGTAAGCAACGGCCAAACGTTTCTTTCCCTTGGTTTTCACCAGGTCAAGCAGTTCTTCTAACTTTGTAACCATATCGTTTTCAGTTTTTTATTATTAATTCTATATTAATTTCAAAGTTACAAAGATAATTAAATATTTCGATTCGGCAAAAATTATTTTTCAAACACCCGATTTGTGCCCTGCCGACAGCAGCATTAACTCAGCCGACAGGCAACTGGCAGACAATCGGCAAAAAACTTGCGGGCAAACGGCAGGCAACCTGCAGACGACAGGCACAACATCAATTTTTCAGCCCTCATAAGTCACTGATTCACACCACCCGCTCTGCCCGTTGTACGCTATATGTACGCTATATGTACGGTATTTGTACGCTTCGAAAGCGTACAAATACCGTACATATAGCGTACATATAGCGTACAAATGGCGGAGCAGGTGACTCGAAAAGCTGGTTTTCAAGATGTTCCGACAACGACTTACCGACTCCGTTTTGCGGTGCTTAGGATTGCGCTGCGCGACATCGCGGAAAGCCGCAGCCAAAATGTTTTGCGACGTGGGACAATAAAAGCGGACTTGGGGCGTTAACAAAGCAATGCCATTTATAAAGGAAATATTACG
>JAFWYO010000085.1 GCA_017517715.1 Bacteroidales bacterium | reverse complement strand
GACGAACGGACAAAGGCTTATCTGACGGGAAAGATGGGATAAGGAAGTCTTTTAAGTTCGGCATTTCTGAGTTGCCGAGCTGGTTTTTAGAGGGGTGGCGTTTCCCAAAATATCAGACCACAGCCCTGCCGACAACGGCAGGGCTTGTCTTTTTCTCAATCGGCCGTCGCATAATGGCTGCTGGTTAGCCGCCAACAGCGGCAGCCGATTCAGGCGCCAGTTGCACGAACAATCGTTTTCCATACAATAAAACAACGAATTATGCGTTATAGCAGCAAACCGAATAAAATAAGCGCAGATGAACGCCGATGCGCGAAACGGGCTCCGCACCTGTGCGCGGTGAAAATGCAGAAATGAAACAACGGATTGAAAACACTTAACTCATAAAAAACAATGAAGAGGTTATTGCCGGCATACTTGATGATTATGGCATTCGGATATGTGGAGGCACAGACTTCGTATATTCCATACTACACAAAGACCATTGATGCCTTTACTAAAATGGCAGAAAACAATTATGTTCAGGCAGTTGAACGCTATGAAGAGGCGTTTTCCAATTACTATCCTTTCCCCGAGGACCTTGCCAATCTGCGCGACTGCTATTTAGCGTTAGAAGATACTGCCGATGCAGTTAATTGTGTCAAGCGTATGGTTGCGTGCGGATGGCAATTGTATGAAACTTATCCAGTGATAGGCTTTCGCTCATTGGAAAACAGAATTGGAGCGTTCGACTCAGTACGAATTGTCTATATAACCAGTATTTACCCAACATTACGCCAAAACTATTTGCAACAAATCGACCCCACCGAAAATGCCTATCTTGAACGGATTGTCCAGAACGAAATCTTCTGTCAGGAAATAAGGGATGGGAGATTTGGCGAAGACGAATGGCTGAATGCGGTATTTGCACAGAATGCATTAGACCTTTGTTCCTTGCTTAAGAACAAGAAATTGAACAGGAGAAATGTTGACGTGTGGAATAACCAATTACTACAGATTGCCTTGGTTCATTGCGCGAAAGCATTGGGGTTGAACGAATATGGGAGAGATACGATATACACCGATATGATGGATTTGTTGAAGAAAGAGGTGCTTAAAGGTAATTTACATCCCGATGTATATGCCAGTGTCTATGACATAGTTTATTGGTTTAACAACAATAAATCATACTATGGAAGGCAATTGTCCTTTGACCCGGAAACAGGGAAGCATTTCTGCGTCGAGATAGAGGATGTGAGTAACGTTGATAAGCGACGTGCCGAGATTGGACTCCCGTCAGTTCGGGTTTTTTGTAAGAAATACAATATCACGCCACCTGCCAATTACTAATACAATCACAACGGCTGCCATCCTTGCGGGCGGCAGCCCTGCAACGCCACCCCGCACCCGTGCGCGGTGAAAATGCACGAATGAAACAATAAAATGAAGTAAAACAACAAACACATTCATACAATGAAGAAACTCTTCTTGCTCGGCACTATGGTGTGCGCCATCGGAATGATGACCGCCTGCAAGAGCGGGACGGCAAACGAAAACATTGATGAGACACTGCTCGTAGGGCAGTGGGATTTTGTCTATGAGATTAACGATTGGAAAGCAAGCGATGGCGCTATTTACGACACTTGCGACTCCGAATGCAGCCCTCTTCTTGGCATAGAGTTCACAAATGACGGCAAGTGCATTTACACATTCGTTAACGGGACAATGGATTTCTCCGATGGACTTTTCTCCGTCGAGACGGACACGATTCTCCAGTCTTTCCAGTACTATGTTGCCAATGGCACAATTGTGCTTTCCGACGGCGACAAGAAAGGGGAAATCCAAATTACAAAGTTGACAACGGACACTTTGGCTCTGATTGAAAAAAAGCAAAGCACGTTAGTAAGCGCAACAGACATCACCGTTCTTGTCAGGCACAATCAATAGCTGTTTGAGAACGGCTGTCGCCCCCTGCGCCAGCCCCAGCCGATATGGGAAACGGCTGCCCTCCATGCGTGCTATGGCCACCGGCCGTAGTGAAGCGGACGGCAATGAAAACAGAAACATCACAATGCACATCTCAGTCTTCTGCGGAGCGTCGCTGCCGACAACGAGTATCTACGATAATGTCTTGTCGGGATTTCCCTTGAACGATATTAAACTTTCAAAGGCAGAAAAAGACACAACAGTTGAACACTGTTTAAAAAGCGTGGCGCTCTGGGATGAAGTGAAGGACGTGCTTGAAACGATGTTTGCAAACCCTATTGACGAACGGACAAAGGCTTATCTGACGGGAAAGATGGGATAAGGAAGTCTTTTAAGTTCGGCAGATTTGAATTGCCAAATCTTATCCTGCAAAACAACCTATAGGTATAATAATGCCTATAAAAAAAGCTATACCCAACTCACGTAGGGTATAGCCAACCTAAAAATTGTACTATGAAAAAGAAAACTTCAAATTCAGAGTGCCTGAATCAGGTCAGGCGACCTTGAGACTTAAGCCTCGGCGGGAGCTGCAGGAGCATCCTCGTTGACGACCTCGAGATTGAGGGTAGCCTTGATATCGCGATAGATGTTGACCATAGCGGTATAGGTACCAACCTCTTTGATTTTCGAGCCGTCGACAACGATTTTCTTGCGCTCAACATCGTAGTTGTACTGGGCTTTCAGTGCATCGGCGATCTGAATGTTGTTGACGGCGCCGAAGAGCTGGCCGTTTTCACCGACCTTGGCGGCGATGCGTACATTCTTGCCATCGAGGGCAGCCTTGAGGGTCTCGGCATCCTTGCGGATCTTTTCCTCTTTGAAGGCACGCTGGCGAAGAGTCTCGGCAAGCATTTTCTTGTTAGCGGGGGTGGCGATGATTGCCAAGCCCTTAGGAAGGAGGTAATTGTTGGCGTAACCATTCTTGACGGTCACGACATCGTCCTTATATCCCAGATTGATAACGTCTTGTTTCAGTATAATTTCCATTTATTCTTCCTCCTTATGATTACTTTAAACAATCGGCAACATAGGGCAGCAGAGCCAGATGACGGGCACGCTTGATTGCCTGCGAAACTTTCTTCTGGTACTTGTTCGAGGTACCGGTGATGCGACGGGGAAGGATCTTGCCCTGCTCGTTGACAAACTTCAGCAGGAAGTCAGCGTCCTTATAGTCGATATACTTGATGCCGAGTTTTTTGAAACGGCAGTATTTCTTGCGCTGTGTCTCGACAGCGATAGGAGTCAAATATTTGATTTCACTTTCGTTAGCCATAATTCTATTATTTTAAATGGTTTTGAAATTCTTGCGCTCTACAGATTTGTTATGCCTCGACAGGAGCCTGTTCGACGACATTCTGTTTGGCGGCGCGTTTCTTTTCGTTATAGGCGATGGCGTGCTTGTCGAGCGACACCGTGAGGAAGCGGAGCAGGCGCTCGTCGCGCTTGTAGGCGACCTCAAGGTCGGCGATGACGTTTCCTTCAGCCTTGAATTCAATAAGATAATAGAATCCGGACGATTTCTTTTTAATCGGGTAGGCCAGTTTGCGCATACCCCAATTGTTCGTGTAGACTATCTCTGCACCGCGATTGGTGAGGAAGTCCGTGTACTTTTTTACCGTTTCCTTCATCTGGTCTTCAGACAAAACGGGAGTTACAATGAAAACGGTTTCGTATTGTTTTACCATTATGAAAATTAATTAAAATTGTTAATTGATTAAATCAGAGCCACTTTGCGGACTCGAACCGCAGACCTACGCATTACGAATGCGTTGCTCTACCAACTGAGCTAAAGTGGCAGGCATTCAAGGTGCGGTGCAAAATCGAAGGGAAAAGATTTGTCGGGGTGAGAAGACTCGAACTTCCGGCCTCCACGTCCCGAACGTGGCGCGCTAGCCAACTGCGCTACACCCCGAAGTGTGGTGTCCTGGCAGGGATTCGAACCCTGGACCCATTGATTAAGAGTCAATTGCTCTACCAGCTGAGCTACCAAGACATTTTTATTATTTC
>JAFWYO010000084.1 GCA_017517715.1 Bacteroidales bacterium | reverse complement strand
GACTTGACATCCTAGCCGCCACCGCACCATCCCCTCTCGGAGAGGGGAGAAGGAACTGCCAGTAGGATCCGAAGCTCCAGTGAAGCTTTGGAGTTCCGATAGCGAAGCGGTGAACAAAAGGGCGGGGTGTGTCGCACTCGCAAACCCAAGTGGCAAGTAGACCGACTTTGTGTGTCGCACTCGCAAAACTGTATCGCACTCGCAAAACTGTATCGCACTCGCAAACCCAAGTAAAAAATAGGCAGACTTTGTGTTACGAATTTAATATTGAAAATTTCATTTTGCAAGCAAAACGCGTATTAATTAAATGAATTGGTGAAAATGCTTATCTGGCCGCGCGATGCAAAGGGTTGTGGGAATGTTGTTAAAAAACTTTTTGCATTTTTAGGTTTGTTTCGGTTTTTTATTGTATTTTTACAAAATATTTTTGCACTCAACAGAGGGCATAATATACTTATATACAATAAGAAAGAAACAATACACTATATGAAAAAAGTAAGCAAATCATTGTCAGCACACATCGCCAGACTTACAGAACTGGCCAAAAGGATTGAAAACGCGAATGGAAATATATCGCAAATCGACATCGACATCTTGCTCGACGAGTTGCGAAGAACCTACGATGCCGTCTACCACTGGGATACGGCAGAAGCGGAACAGGAAACCGACGACAAGGATTTGAAGGCTGACGCCGCCCAAGCGGAAACGGACAAGGCCGACGAGAGCAAAGAACTGCAAGCAGAAAAACCTGTGGATGAGGTCGTTCGCGCAGCAGAAAGCAAAACCGAGATACCAAATGAGGCGGCTAAAGCGAGCAGCCCCGCACCGATGTCGGTCCTGATGGTAGACAACGACGTGGAGCCTGTCTTTGCTGAGGAACCCGAGGTGGAAGCCGTAAAGGCCTACGACAGCACGCAGCCCTCGTTGGAGACCCTGGAGGGCAAACCCAACGACGAACTGTTTGCAGAAGAGGATGTTGCCGACGAACCGGAAAGCACTGACAACGAAGCCCCAAAGGCCGAAGAGAACCAGCCGGAACCCGCAACGCCGAAAGAGGAACCCAAGGAAGAGCCCAAGGAACCGGCAAAAGAGCAGATGAAAGAGCAGCCTAAGGAGCAGCCATCGCTGTTCGACTACTTCAAGGCATCGACACAGGACAAACCGGCGCCTCGCACGCTGGCAGACACGCTGGGGCCGCAGATGTCGCCCAGCGCCAACACAGCCACGGCCAACAAGGTTCAGGACCTGCGTACGGTGATCAACATCAACGACAAGTTCAGCTTTATGAACGAGCTGTTCCACAACAATATGAAGGGCTACAACGACTTCATCCTTCAGCTCAACGCCATCAGCGGACGCGAAGAGGCACTGTCATACGTGGCTGGCATTGCCGAGCAGTACGGATGGGACAACGAGTCGATAACGGTAAAGACATTCTACAGCATATTCGACAGGAAGTTCTAAAAGGCCACCTCGGAAAAAAACTGCAAGAATCATATATCACAAGCATTATAAACCGACAAACTTAAATCAGACCAATGGACCACAAGGCAATACTTTTCTCGGCGCCGTCGGGATCGGGCAAAACGACAATCATCAAACGCCTGCTGCAATACTTCGACTGCTTTGAATTCTCGATAAGCGCCACAAGCCGTCAGCCCCGCGAGGGCGAAAAGGACGGAGTGGACTACTACTTCCTGACGCCCGACGAATTCGAGCGCCGCGTTGAGGCTGGCGACTTCTTGGAATGGGAAGAGGTTTATGCCGGCACGCGCTACGGGACGCTGAAGTCCGAGATTGAGCGCATTGCCGCCAAAGGCAAAGTGGTGATATTCGATGTCGACGTGAACGGCGGCATCAACATCAAGCGCTATTTTGGCGACGAGGCTATGGCCATCTTTGTGATGCCGCCCTCGATCGAGGTTCTGGAGCAGCGTCTGCGCACCCGGGGCACCGAGAGCGAGGAGTCGATACAGAAACGCCTGGGACGTTCGGCCAAGGAGCTGGGCGAATCGAGCAAGTTCGACATCACGATAGTGAACGATGACTTGGACCGTGCCGTCGAGGAGACGCGCCGCGTGGTAGAAAGATTTCTTGGGAAGTGACAAAAGACCAATTGAGTTGTGCAGAAACTAGGAGAATTCATAAGGAAATATTCGAACACGATAGTTTTCATCCTGCTGGAAATCGTGGCGACACTACTGATAGTACAGAATACGTTCTACCAGCGTTCGCGCATAGTGCGTACCGGCAACCGCATAGCCGGCACGTGGCATAAAGGGGTGTCGGGCGTTACAGGCTATTTCGGGTTGAAAGCCGAGAACGAATACCTGGCCGCCGAAAACGCCGACCTGCGGGCCCGGATGGCGGCATCGTACATCTCGTATAGCGACAGCGTGTTCCAGGTGAACGACACCGTCTACAAGCAACGCTATTCGTATACCGACGCGCAAGTGATAAAGAACTCGTACAACCAGGCGAAGAACTATATGATGATCAACAAGGGGACGGCGCAGGGCGTGAAGGTGGATATGGCCGTGATATCGCCCAAAGGCATCGTCGGCGTGGTGGTGAACTGCACAAAGAATTTCTCGACAATTATGCCCGTGCTGCATACCGACAGCCGCCACAGCGTGAAGCTGAAACGCACCAACTCGACAGGCTCGCTGATATGGGAAGGGGGCGACTACCGCTATGCGACGCTGGTAGACATACCTACCACCTACCCTCTCTACAAGAACGACACGATAGTGACCAGCGGATTGGCCAACGACTTTCCCGAAGGCATCGCGGTGGGATACATCGAGGACTTCAGCAGCGTCCAGGGAAGCGGATTCTACAACATCCGCATCCGTCTGGCCACCGACTTCAACAACCTGAACCACGTATATATCGTTGACAACCACTTCAAAGCCGAACAGGACTCACTAATGAAAATGACGGAGGTAGACGATGAATAGCCAACTGATAATAAGAAATATAGGGCGCTTTATTCTGCTAATGCTACTGCAGGTGCTGATATTCAACAATATCTATCTGGGCGGATATATCAACCCCTGCATCTATGTGCTTTTTATTGCGATGCTGCCCACAACTACGGGACGCATTCCGGCAATGCTGATAGCCTTCTTTACAGGCCTATGCGTGGATGTGTCGAGCAACCTGCTGGGGTTCCACGCTTTTGCCTGCACAGCGTTGGCTTACGTGAAGGGGCTTTGGCTCGACGAAATAATCATCCACGACAACGAAGAAGGCATCGAAATGCCCTGCATATATACCTGTCCCTTGCAGCAATACTCCATCTACCTATTCCTCATACTTTTTGTTTTTAACATCATATACCACACGCTGCTGATTTTCTCGCTTCGCGACATACTAGACATTCTGCTCAGTGCGCTCCTCAGCACCATAGTGACGTGGATACTGGCGATGCTGTACCAGTCGCTGCTGCTGCGCAAAACAAAATTCAAAAACAAAGCCTAATGAAAACAAAGAGACTCATATTGCTGACCATCCTCCATTGTCTGGCATTTTGCGGCTACTCGCAAACGGCAGTGGGCAAATGGCAGGACCGTCTCTCCTACTACGAGCTGCACAAAGTGGTGCACGCCGGCGACCGCATATATGCAGCAGCCAAAGGAGGCTTGTTCTACTACGACCTGGACGACCTGACGGTCAACAGGATGAACAAGACCACCATCCTGAACGATGTAGGCATCAGCACCATCGCCTACGACGAGCAGACACGCAATCTGGTGGTGGCATACAACAACGCCAACATCGATATCGTCCGTAACGACAAAGTGGTGAACATCAGCGACATCAAGCGCAACAATATCGGTGGCAGCAAGACCATCAACAACATACGGTTCCAAAACCGCTGCGCCTATCTGGCGTGCGGATTCGGCATCGTCGTCGTCGACCTGCAACGCGAGGAAATCAAGGAGACCTACTATCTGGGCGACAATGGGACATACCTAAACATCAACGACATAGCCTTTACCGACAGCCTGATTGTGGCTGCCACCGACAACGGCATACTCTATGCTCCGAAAACGAGTACGCTTCTCAATGTAGCCACGAGCTGGACGCACGACGAGACCTCGCTGCTGGCCGGACAGACGGTGACGGCACTGGATGTGGATGCTGCCGGACGGATAATAGCGAAAGCGTCCGCCGTCGGGGCCGACACAACGGTATACGTGCAGAATGCGGCGATGACGTTTGCGCCGCTGACATCGGGCAACATACGCTCGGCAAAGCACACCAAAGGCCGCTTGGTCATCTGTTTCGACGACCACATATCCATCTACGACAGCCAACTTGCGCTGCAACAAGAAATTGGAACCATCGACTGGATGGAGATGGAGGCCAACGACGCAGAACTGGACGATGACGGCCGCCTGTGGATAGCACACCAATGGGCCGCATTGGCGCTGATAGACCTGAGGGACGGGATGACCCTGCACACCTTCTACCCTCAAGGTCCGGCGACCGACAACGGATTCAGGCTCAAAGCATTCGACAACGACCTGATGGTGGCTCCCGGCGGACACACATCCACCTATTCGGGTGTCTACCTGCCTGCCAACGTATTCACCTTCAACAACAATGAATGGGAAACCCTCGACGACCCCAACGGGTTGCTCGATGGCGTGACAGACATCATTGATATAGCCGTCAACCCGCGCAACAACAAAGTGCGGCTGGCCGCCGCCTGGCGTTCCGGCATCGTGGAGATTACCGACAACAAAGTCACCAATCTATACAACGAAAACAACAGCGACGGCGCTTTGCAGCCCTACGTGGAAGGCAGCTACACGGCCCTCTTCACCGGAGCGGTAGCCTACGACGGCAAAGGCAACGCGTGGATAACCAATTCGCTGAAGAGCAACGGACTAGCCGTGTTGCGCAACGACGGAAGCTGGGAGAGTTTCAATACCCAATCGATGGTTGCCGGGAGTGATTTGGACCACATTGTCTGGGACAGCATAAACGACCTGAAGCTGTTCTGGGGACGCGCCAACAAAGTATTTGTACACGACGGCGAAAGCAAGATGGCCTATATCGACCCCAACAACGGAGCCAAGCTGGAGACATCGATAGTGACAGCACTGGCACAGGACCACAGCGGCAACATCTGGCTGGGAACCAACAAGGGAATAAAGACCATCTACAACCTGTCCAGCATCTTCCAGAACGGCGGCGACGGCGAGCGATCGCCCGTGAGTTGCAACAATATCCTCTATAACGAAAACGGCATCAACGAATACCTGCTGGCCTACGAGAGCGTTACCGCAATTGCCGTCGACGGCGCCAACCGCAAATGGGTAGGCACATCGACAGGCGGCCTCTACCTGCTGTCGGCCAACGGATTGGAGCAGATAGAGCACTTCACGGCAGCCAATTCGCCCCTCTTTTCAGACAAGATTATCGACATTGCAGTAATGCCCTGGAGCGGCGAAGTGTTCATTATCACCGACAAAGGGATGCAAAGCTATCGCGGCACGGCCACCTATGCGTTCAGCGAGCCGATGGAAGACATCCACGCTTTCCCGAACCCCGTGCGCCCCGATTACGACGGATTGATTGCCATCAAAGGATTCACACGCAACGCCATAGTACATATCACCGACGCTGCCGGCAACACCGTTTACGCCACCCGCGCCAACGGCGGTCAGGCAGTATGGAACGGACGCACCCTTGAGGGACAGAAAGTTGCCTCGGGAGTCTATTATGTTTTCGCCTCAGCCGAGGATGGCTCGATGCGTTCGGCAACGAAGATAATGGTAATACGATGAGGGAGTTAAAGGGAAGTTAAGGGAAGTTAAAGGGAAGTTAAGGGGAGTTAAAGGGACAATACATTTTGTATCTGAAGTTAAGGTTAAAGTTAAAGTTAAATCAAATATAAAGCAATGCTTCTGACGACACAAGGCCTGGTCCTACACACAACAAAATATGGTGAGACGAGTATGATCGCTAAGATTTTCACTCGCCAGCTGGGTCTGTGTTCGTACATCATCAAAGGCGTCCGAAGCGCGAAAGGAAAAGCAAAGCAAAACCTGCTCCAACCACTGAGTCATCTGGAGATGACCGTATACAACAACTCGAAACGCGACCTACAGTATATCAAGGAGATGCGGCCCGCTTCGCACTACAACAACATCCAAAACGACGGCAAGAAAATGGCTCTGCTCTTTTTTATGGACGAAGTGCTGTACAAATCGCTGAGGGAAGAGGAGCAAAACCAACCGCTGTTCGACTATGTGGTGTCGAGGCTCGAAAACCTTGACCAAGAGGGGAATGTATCGACAATGCCTATCGACTTCCTGATTGGCACAGCGCATCATCTAGGCATTGAACCTATGGACAACTACAGCCGTCAGGAGCCGTTGTTCAACCTGAAGGAGGGACGCTTTCAGGCACCCCCATCGACGTATGCTGCAGCAACAAACCCGAACGTGGAGTATTTTCTCGACGAGCCATCGAGCACGCACATCCACTACTGCCTGTCGTCGGCACACAAAAACCAGGCTCCGCAACTATCTGCCCTCCAGCGCAGTTCGACACTCAACAACCTTTTGGAATACTACCATATACACCTGTCCGACTTTCACAATTTCACTTCGCACGAAGTTCTGCACGCCGTATTAAGATAAACCTACATCAAAATGAAAAAAATACTGACTCTCACAATCCTGACCTGCGCTATGTTTGCCAACATAGCCTTCGCCCAGAACAGCTACTGGGTAGCATTGACCGACAAAGCGGGCACGACGTTCGACCCCTACAGCTATTTCGACCAGAAAGCCATCGAACGCTACCAGCGCAACAATGCCGACCTCTACGACATCACTAACTATCCTCTCAACGACAGCTATGTGGCGCAAATCGACGCTATCGTTGCGACGGATATGCTGTCCGCTACCGAAGTGTTTGGCCAAAGCCGCTGGCTCAACGCCGTTGCCGTCACCGCAACAGCCGAGCAGATTGAGGCCATCGGGCGTCTGCCTTTCGTCAAAGAGATTATCCAACTCAACAACGATATGGCTGTT
>JAFWYO010000083.1 GCA_017517715.1 Bacteroidales bacterium | reverse complement strand
GGAGCCGCCTCACAGCAAATAACCCAAGGGACGGTCCCCAACAACCCATTTAGTTTTACGCAAAAAAGACAATTCACGTTGGACAGATCGGACAAAAACATCCGATCCAGCCAACTTATATTACATTCCACATTAATATATACAGAAAACCACAAGCCACTCAAACACCTGAATCACAACATACAACAAAGCAAATTAGTCAAATATCAACATTTATCGTAAAAATAAATCACATCAAATGGCTTTTATATTTAAATTTATTGTATTTTTGCACCCAATTTTACAGCAATCCAACTCTGTCGGATTACAACAAAACAGATAACCTAACTTAAAAAATTCAAAAGAATGAAAAACAAATATTACGATTTAATCGACCAGACTTTCGAGTTTCCGCAGGACGAATTCCGCACTGAAGATGGCGAACTCTACTTCCACGACATCCCTCTAATGGAAATAATCAAACAGTACGGAACGCCCCTAAAGATAACATACCTGCCCAAAATAAGTTCTCAGATACAGCGGGCCAAGAGACTGTTCAATGTAGCCATCGCAAAGACCGACTACAAAGGCACATACAACTACTGCTACTGCACCAAAAGCAGTCACTTCAGTTTCGTGCTGGAGGAGGCCCTGAAAAACGACATCAATCTGGAGACCTCTTCGGCCTTCGACATCAACCTCATCCAAGAGCTCTACAACAACGGCCTGATTGACAAAAACATATTCATTGTAAGCAACGGTTTCAAGCGTCAACAATATATCGACAATATTGCCGAACTATACAAAGACGGATTCCACAACATCGTGCCTATCATCGACAACAAAAACGAGATGCATATGCTCGACGAGGCCATCACCGACCCCGACGTACCAATGAAGATTGGCATCCGCATCGCTGCCGAAGAGGAGCCCAAATTCGATTTCTACACCTCGCGACTCGGCATTCGCTACAACGACATCGTTTCGTTCTATGAAGAAGTGATAAAGGACAACCCGAAATACACCTTCAAGATGCTTCACTTCTTCATCAACACCGGAATCCGTGACACCGCATACTACTGGAACGAGCTGGCCAAGTGCGTCAACGTCTACTGCGACCTCAAACACGTATGCCCCGAACTGGATTCGCTCAACATCGGTGGCGGTTTCCCCATCAAGAACTCCTTGGCTGCCAACTACGACTACGAATATATGGCCGAAGAAATGCTGGCTCAAATCAAGAACATCTGCACCACCCGAGGGGTCGACGAGCCAAACATCTTCACCGAATTCGGTTCTTTCACCGTCGGCGAAAGCGGTGCAACGCTCTACAGCATCCTCGACCAGAAACAACAGAACGACCGCGAGTTGTGGTATATGATCGACTCGTCGTTCATCACCACCCTGCCCGACACGTGGGGCATCAACCAGAGGTTCATTATGCTGCCCATCAACCATTGGGACAGCGAATATCAACGCGTCTTCCTGGGCGGACTCACGTGCGACAGTGAGGATTACTACAACGCCGACAGCCACGCCAATGCAATCTTCCTCCCCAAACTGCAAAAGGACGAGCCCCTCTACATCGGTTTCTTCCATACCGGCGCATACCAGGAGAGCCTCGGAGGGTACGGAGGCATTCAGCATTGCCTCATTCCGGCGCCGAAACACATCATCATCGACAAAGACGAAAATGGCGACTACACCACCAAACTCTTTGCCAAAGAACAGAGCCACAAATCGATGCTGAAAATACTGGGATACTGATTCGGCACATCATTTATTATATATAATACAATAATAAATACTTTATTTCGTTAATTAGCACATAAAACTTCAAAAGGAACAGCATAAAACAGATTATGAAAAAATTAGCATTAGCAGTAGCTACACTTTGCATTATTGCTGCAACAAGTTCGTGCAACAAAAAAGGCAGCCTGACCATCAACACCGAAGAAACTCCGGCCCTCTCCAACTTTAACGACAGCCTGAGTTGGGCACTCGGATTCACTTTGGCACAAAACATTGCTTCGACAGGACTCAACCCCGACCGCGAAATAATGATCCAAGCTCTTCTTGCCACCCTCGACGGCAAGCAACAGGCTATGACTCAGGATCAGACTTTCGCAATGCTGCAAGAAGTTGAAAAACAAGCTTTCTACAACAAAACGAACGTCGAAGAGTCCAAAATGGAGGAAACGCGGGCTCGCGAAAAAGAGTACTTCGCCAATTTGCTGAAAGACAATCCTTCGATCAAAAAGAGCGACAAAGGCTTCTACTATGAAGTCATCAAAGAGGGCAACGGCCGCCAGGGTGCACCCGGATTGGTAATTGTTTTCGACTACAAAGGCAGTTTCACCAACGGCCAGGTTTTCGACCAGACCTACGGCAACCGTCCTCCTATCACTCACGCTGTCACCGAGACACTTATGCCCGGTCTCTATGAGGCTTTCTGTATGATGAAAGCAGGCAGCACCTATCGTTTCTACTTCCCAGCCGAAATGGCATTCGGTGCGACAGGAGCCGAGGGTATACCTCCCTATTCGACAGTAATTTACGAAGTCGAACTTCACGAGGTGCGCGACGAATAATCGACCCCTCTCGGCTAACGGTCGTTGATCATATTCACCATACGGCCACCGCTGATATCAACGTTTTTGTAGTTGATGCGGAATAAGCCGACTGTCGAGAAGCGATGCTTCGTAAAGTAGAGGTCACACCGTTCCGGCCGGCCTTTACGCAAAGTCTTAAGTCCGTTGATTTCAATCGATTCGATGTAATCAACGGGCTTTTTGCATTCCGACAGAGTGCCCGTGGGCTCTATTATTTCTATTCGGCGTGTCAAAAATGGCAGATTGACCGTCAAATCCTCAATATAAACATTTGGCCAGCAGCGCGCAGTCAGCTCCGGACGCGGATTGGGTTCGGTCGAAAGCAGCATAACGTTGACCAATGCGTGATGTCGCAATGTAGCATCGAAGGTGCAATGGCGTATCTTGATGTCGAAAGGTGTATAGGCATTGTACGACGAGCGGATACGGACAGGTATGCAGTCAATGAAATGGCAACTGTCAAACACGACTTCGCCGTACATCGACGAAAACTGAGTCTGTTTGTTACGGAACGTGCAGTTGACCAAACGCGCGTCGCGGCCATAACAATGAATGTCGAAGCGGTTCACATCGCATTCGCGTAAAGTAATGTTATTGACGTTGTTAGTACCGAATACACCCCAAGCGGCATCGGCCACGAAACGCACAAAAGTCGTATTCCAAACGTTGTTCATACCGATGGCATAACCGTATGCTCCCGGATAGGAATAAGTAGAATCTATGCGGACATCCTGTATCGTGCAATTGGCGCTATTGCTAATACTGATGGCGCCATCGGCGTTAAACTTGGTCCTAGGAGTCGTGATATGGACATTGCGGACGAGGACATTGTTTTGGTTGCGAATTGAGAAGCAATATGTCTTATGTTTCTCATTTCTACCCCTGTGAATGGTCACATTCTCAATCGTTTTGGGTTCGGTAGTGACTGCCACATACGAACAGGCCGGCTGTGCAGCAGCATTCTCGTACGTTGCCACCGGATGGTTTTGGCTGCGACCATCATTGACATACAGCAAATCGCTCCGATAGACAGCATAATCATATCCCGTGCGATAGGTCCACTTGTTTTTATCATTGATAATCAAAAGATAGTCGCCCGACACAATTTCCGGCACGGAGCGGAAATCGCCACTGTCCAGCAGGTTTCGGTTTATATTGATCGGCTTTGCCGCCTCGCCATTCAGCGCGAAGAGCGTGATATCCTTG
>JAFWYO010000082.1 GCA_017517715.1 Bacteroidales bacterium | reverse complement strand
GCGGACCGCCGGCGGCGAGCTGCTTCTTGAACAACGGGATGACGCTGCCGTTGCTGCCGAGCACGTTGCCGAAGCGGGTGGTGACGAAATGGGTCTGCTCGGTCGAGCGGCTCTGGATGTAGATTTCGGCCATACGCTTGGTGGCGCCCATCACGTTGGTGGGGTTGACCGCCTTGTCGGTCGATATCATCACGAACTTTTCGGCGCCGTACTTGATGGCCAGGTCAGCGACGTTCTTGGTTCCGAACACATTGACATAGACCGCTTCGTAAGGATTTTCCTCCATAAAAGGCACGTGCTTGTAGGCAGCGGCGTGGTAGACGAGGTTGGGACGATACATCTCGAACACCTCTTCCATACGCGAATAGTCCTTAACGTTGGCGATGACGAAGGCCATCGAGTCGACGTACTTCTTGTAGGGCTCGTTGTTTTTAAGCTCGAACTGAAGGTCGTACATAGGCGATTCTGCCTGGTCGAGCATAATAATCTTCTTGGGTTTGTATTGCAGCAGCTGGCGGCAGATTTCGCTACCAATGGAGCCAGCGGCGCCGGTGACGAGGACCGTCTTGTCGAGCACTTCGCGAACGACATTGATGTTGTCGATCTTGATAGGCTCACGCTGCAAAAGGTCTTCAATCTTGATGTCCTGAATCTGGTTGGCAGTGAAGGTGCCATCCATCCACATCGAGATATGCGGGACAGCCTTGACTGTCAATCCCAAGTCGAGACCGCGATTGGTGATGGCCTGCTTGTGTCTCAGCCGTATGGTCGGAATGGCGATAATGAGTTGCGTAATCTTCTTGCTGTCAACAAAATTCTGATTGAGGACGTCGCGGGCACGCATCACCGGCACGCCGTCGAGTTGCTGGTTGACCTTGGTTTTGTCGTCGTCAATAAATGCCACAACCCTGTATTCGTCGTGGATATCCTGTTTCAGGGCGTTGTTGGCGATGACGCCAGCGGCACCGGCTCCATAGATGACAACATTGACCTCGCGGCGGCTACGCTTGAAGTACTGGTTGTAGATGTAGAGCAGCGAGAAACGCGACAGCAGCATCAGAACGGCCAACAACGAGTAGAGCATTGCCACGGCACGGTAGGACAGCAGGTAGTTGCCCGACAGGATGTGGGCCTGATTGTTGGCGAAATTGATGCAATAGCACGCAATTGCCGGCACCAAGCACACAATCAAGACACGAAAAATGTCGTTGAGACCCATATGCCGTATGATGTTCCTGTATGACTTGAACAGCAGGAAACTCAGAAGCGTGAGGGCAGCCGACACGATAAACTTCACGGCTAACGCTTTAAAGCTAAGCCCAGCAAACGATCGGACAGCGAAAGCTTCTGCAACAATAAACGCCAGAACAAACAGCAGCACATCAATCATCAGCACGATCCATCCCGGTGCTGTCGAGTGGCGAAATCTTTTTACAAGTTTGAAGAATAATTTGTTAAACATATTGTTTCAGTTTTATTAGTTTACGTATTAATTTACAAACGGGCA
Organism: Bacteroidales bacterium; assembly: GCA_017517715.1. GTDB lineage: Bacteria > Bacteroidota > Bacteroidia > Bacteroidales > P3 > Colimorpha. The sequence continues at coordinate 11,934 of JAFWYO010000082.1, read as the reverse complement.
TCGACATCGTTGCGAGGCAAAAAGCCCTTGACATCATAGACAACTCCAGGACGCGGCACCAACTTTCTTATGTCGATGGCAGCAAACTGGCTATGGGCGACAGCAAGAATGGCAGCATCGAAGACTTCCCCGTCAGGGACAGAAGCGACTACAGAGATGCCATAATTGTCGGCAACCTTTAGCGGGTCCACCCAGGGGTCAACGACGATGATTCGGTCAGTATATTCATTGAGAGTATGATAGATATCTGCCACTTTGGTATTGCGTGTATCAGGACAGTTTTCCTTGAAAGCGAAACCCAGTATCAGTATGCGTGCATCCTTGACGGGCACACCCTTGATGTTCATATGGTGCACCAATTGCTGAGCCACATATGTGCCCATACCGTCGTTCAGTCGACGGGCGCTGGACATCACACGCGGCAAGACGCCGTATACCTGCGCACGTTCAATCATATAGTATGGGTCGACGCCGATGCAATGGCCGCCAACCAATCCGGGCTTCATACGTATGAAATTCCATTTGCTGGCAGCGGCGTCGAGCACATCGCCAGTATCTATGCCCATTGCGGCAAAGATTTTGGCCAACTCGTTGACAAAGGCTATATTGACATCGCGCTGGCAGTTCTCGACAATCTTGGAGGCCTCGGCAACACGTATGGAGGGGGCCTTGTGGGTACCGTTGAGGAGCACGGAGTTGTAGAGGCGGTCCACAAAGTCGGCTGCCTCGGGAGTGGAGCCCGACGTGACCTTGACTATGGTCTCGACGGTGTGCTCCGTGTCGGCGGGGTTGACGCGCTCGGGGCTATAGCCGACAAAGAAGTCGACGTTGTATACCAGTCCCGACTCTGCTTCCAGCTGCGGCACGCAGACATCCTCGGTCACGCCCGGATAGACGGTGGACTCGTAGACGACGATGTCGCCTTTTGAGAGTAGGCCGCCCACGGTGCGCGAGGCACCGATGAGGGGCTCGAGGTCGGGATGGTTGTTGCAGTCGACAGGAGTAGGCACAGCGACAATATAGACATTGCAGTCCTTGAGTGCATTGGGCTTGTCAGTTAGCGTCAGCTTTCCGTCGCGGAGGGCCTGCCGCAGCTGTGTGGCATCGGTTTCCTTGGTGGTGTCGTCGGCTTGCAGAAGCTCTGCGACGCGATGGCTGTTGCAGTCGTAGCCCACGGTGGGGTAGCGCTTGGAGAAGAGCAGCGACAGCGGCAGCCCTACGTAGCCTAACCCGATAATGCCTATATGTATGTCCTCTGCTTTTATCATATTGTTTCTGTGACCAGTTCTATTTCTTGTTCAGTGAGATATGGATGCATTGGCAGAGAGAGTACGGTCTGCGTCAGCCGCTCGGAAACGGGGCAGGGCTGCTGCAGAGAGGCAATGTGGGCAAACGCCGCTTGGTGCGACATAGTGCGCGGATAGTATACAGCCGACGGGATGCCGGCGGCTTTCAGGTGGGCCTGAAGTGCGTCGCGGTTGTCGGTCCGGATGGTATATTGTGCGAATGACGAGGTGACGGCAGACGGCACGATGGGTGTCGCGACCTTGCCGCGCAGCCGTTCGTTATAGCTTTGGGCAATACGGTTGACGGCTGCAAGTTCATCGTCGAAATGTTTTAGTTTGACCTGCAATACGGCGGCTTGCAATGCATCGAGGCGCGAATTGAGACCTATGCGTATGTTGTCGTATTTTTCGGAGCCTTTGCCGTGCGCCCGCAGTGAGCGTAGCAAGGCAGCCCAATCGTCATTGTCGGTAAAGAGAGCACCGCCATCGCCATAGCAGCCAAGCGGCTTGGCAGGGAAGAAAGAGGTAGTGCCGATGTCGCCGAAGGAGCAGGCCTTACGGCTTCCGATGCTGCCGCCAAAGCCTTGTGCGCCGTCCTCTATGAGGTGAAGGTTCAATCCTTCACATAGCAGCTCGAGGTCGGTGAAGTCGGCCGGCTGGCCGAAAAGGTCGACGGCTATAACCGCAGCGGGACGCAGGTCCGTAAGGCTTTTTACGTGGTCGATTTTTTCGAACAGGTCGTCAACATCAATATTGAAGTCATCCTCGCACACATCTACAAATATCGGTGTGGCACCTTGCAATGCCACAGCCTCAGCTGTGGCGAAGAAGGTGAAGTCGGGCACAAAGACAGCATCGCCGGGGCCAATGCCGAGAGCCATCAGCGAAAGGCGCAGGGCGTCGGTGCCGCTGGCGCAGGTGATGCAATGTTTCACACCCACATAGTCGGCCAGCTGGCGTTCCAATCCGGCCACCACGTCGCCGAGTATGAACGAACCCGAAGCGGCAACACCGAGCAGCGCTGCATCGATTTCGGCCTTCATTGCCTCATACTGTCTATGTAGATCACGGAACTGCATCGATTACTCTTCAACCCTCCCTATTATTTTGGCCGGAACACCGGCAACTATTGCATAATCAGGCACATCTTTCGTCACCACAGCACCGGCACCCACAAGGGCGTGGCGTCCTATAGTGTGGCCACAAACAATGGTGGCGTTGGCCCCTATCGAAGCCCATTCACGGACCAGCGTACGCTCGTAGTGACCATTGGCCGGACGGTCCATACGCGGCATCAACACGTTGGTGAAGACACAGCTGGGTCCGAGAAAAACATTATCTTCTATCTCAACGCCCTCATAGACCGAGACATTATTCTGTATGCGCACGCCGTTGCCGATACGGACATTAGGCCCGATGTTGACATTCTGCCCCAACGAACAGCGTTCGCCAAGTACAGCACCACTCTGGATATGGCAGAAATGCCACACCTTGGTGCCGGCACCAATAGTCACGCCATCATCGACATAGCTACTCTCGTGTATGTAAACATTATCTACCATCCGAAGGGGTGTTTTGCGAGTGGATACTTGGCCAAGGGGTGATAGTCACCCACAAGACCTATTGGTTGTGCATTGCGTATGTCGTGTACTGTCTGGATGCACTCTCTGGCTTCGCCGATGCGGAAGCCGTGGCCCGAGAGTATTTCCTCGTAGCTTTTGGTGTGTAATTCGGTGAATCCGTCGCTAAATTCGAATTCCTCACCATCGACATAAATGGCGCGGAACGTGCGTTTGCCTTGTTGTAAGGCTTCGGGCGGGAGAGTATCGGAGTTGATACTCAGAAAATAGCGGACCCTGGCTCGCTGCAGTTCTAGATATCCGGCCACGCGGTCGTGCGAGGCAATGTGGACTATATTTTTGGTCACCTTGCCGAAAATCCAGCTCAGCATATCATAGAAATGCACACCGATATTTGTTGCCACACCGCCACTTTTATGTATGTCACCTTTCCACGAAGCATAGTACCAGTTGCCACGCGAAGTGATGTAAGTCAGATCGATATCGTAAGTTTTATCGGCAGGTCCATTTAAGATTTTATTGCGCAGCGCCACGACCGACGGATGCAGGCGCAGTTGCAGGATAGTATATGCACTGTGGGACGTCTCTTGCTCCACACGTTCCAAACCGTCTATATTCCAAGGATTAAGCACCACGGGTTTCTCACAAATCACGTCGGCACCAAGCCGAAGTCCATAGCGGGTATGGGCATCGTGCAGGTAGTTGGGAGTGCACACCGACACAAAGTCAAGAGCCTCGCCCCTGCTCTTCAGCAGGCTATTGTGCCGGTCGAAGAGTTCCTGTTCGGTGAAGAATGCAGCTTCGGGGAAATAGGAATCCATTATGCCCACACTGTCGCTCTTGTCATAAGCCGACACAAGGCGGTTGCCAGTCTCTTTGATGGCCTTGAGATGACGCGGAGCAACATAGCCCCCAACACCGATGAGAGCAAAATTTTTCATTTGGCGATATGAGTTTGTCTGCGACGCCCGTCGACAAGCCGTTGAATCAAACTGCTGAAACTGTTCAAGACTTCACTGCGACGCCTGCAGCGACGTGTGATGAGTATGTAGCGATCTACAGATTTGTTTTTCAGATATTCAAGCATAAAGTAGGGAACCCAGATGAAAACCACACCAACCGACAACACGATTGCCAACTGCAAAACTTCGCTCAGCTCTGCCTTGGCTGTGAAATACCATACCGCAATGACAGCCAAATTATTGAGAACAATTTTTATCGTAGCCAGAAGATGGCTCATTCCGGCATCGACATAGGCGTGATGCAGGTGCGACCGGTCGGGTTCGAATGGCGAATTGCCTTTCAGGGCGCGCATAATGACAACCCTGACCGAATCAAACAGCATTGCGGAAAACAGTGCTATTATGAAACTGAGGAAATAACTGTCGACAATAAAAGCGTCATCTGCCAGATAGTAAGGGTCTTGGCAAATAGAGAGGAACAAAAACAGACCCAAAACCAGCGAACCGGAGTCGCCCATATACATCTTGTAGCGTTTCGAAAAGACATTGTACAAGAAAAACGATGCCATCACACCAACGACGGTGAACGACTGAAGAGCCTGCGTGACGAAACCGTGTCGCAAATTCCAGTAGCCCATAGTCAGACTGGCAAGGACACCAAGTCCCGAAGCCAAGCCATCGATGCCATCGGCAAAATTGACAGCATTCAGCAAGAGCAACCCGACAAAGACCGTCAGCAGACAGGCACACCACATAGGCATACTGTAGATGCCGAACATCCCGTAAAGCGAGTTGATACCATAATTGCCGCCAAAAAACAAGAGAAGGATAACGAAGATCTGCATCCCCAGTTTGAACTGCCAACTGAGTCCAATATTGTCGTCGAGCATTCCGAAAATGTACAATATCATCATTACGCACATTGCCGGGAAAAGGTTACTGATATTATAGAATAGGTTCAGGATAATGCTTGTAATGCAGATGACAAGCATTATCACCGTTCCACCCATAACAGCAACGGGGCGTTTCTGCGTCTTGCGGGCATCAGGATTGTCCATCAGCCGCTTTCGGTTGGCCATCAGCACCACCATCGGAAGTACTATAGGCATAAACACGAACGGCAACAGAACAGATAATATGCACAAAAAATCAGTATTAAGCACGTTTAGAAAGTTTTCATAATTAAACTTACTGACAAACAATAATATAGGGGGGGGTAAATCACAGGTAACTAACTCTTATCTATTGTTATACATAGATTCGTAGTATTTTTCGTAATCGCCGCTGGTAATATTGTCCATCCATTCCTGGTTATCGAGATACCAGCGCACGGTTTTTTCAATGCCCTCTTCGAACTGCAGACTCGGCTCCCAGCCAAGTTCACGTTGCAGCTTGCTGCTGTCGATGGCATAACGCATATCGTGTCCGGCGCGGTTGGTAACGTAGGTGATGAGATCCATATCCTCGCCTTCCTTACGGCCCAGCAGGCGGTCGACAGTATTGATTAGCACTTTGATGATATCAATGTTTTTCCACTCGTTGAAGCCACCGATATTGTAAGTCTCGGCAATCTTCCCTTTATGGAAAATCAGGTCGATGGCGCGTGCGTGGTCTTCCACATAGAGCCAGTCGCGGACATTCTCGCCCTTGCCATAGACGGGCAACGGACGGCGATGGCGGATATTATTGATAAAGAGCGGTATCAGTTTTTCGGGGAACTGATAGGGGCCATAATTGTTCGAGCAATTGGTAACGATGGTAGGCATACCGTAGGTGTCGTGGAAAGCACGCACAAAATGGTCGCTCGATGCCTAGGCAGCGCTATAGGGGCTGTGAGGCTGGTATTTAAGGTCTTCCGTGAAGAATTTGTCACCATAGGCCAGATGATGTTCGCCACTCGAAGCTTTTGTTGTAAACGGCGGCTTAATACCTTCGGGGTGAGTCATTTCCAAGGCGCCATACACCTCGTCGGTAGAAATATGATAGAACCGTTTGCCTTCGTATTTTTCGGGCAACGACTCCCAATAGAGCTTGGCGGCCTGGAGCAGGCTAAGTGTACCCATAACATTAGTGCGGGCAAAGGTGAACGGATCCTTGATGCTGCGGTCCACGTGGCTTTCGGCTGCCAAATGGATGACACCGTCAATATGTTCTTTCTGCATCAACGCATAAATGGTGTCGAAATCGCAGATATCGGCTTTTACAAACGTGTAGTTCGGTTTGTTTTCAATATCCTTAAGATTTGCCAAATTGCCAGCATAAGTCAGTTTATCAACATTAAAGATGTGATAATCCGGGTATTTGTTCACAAACAGACGTACTACGTGGGTTCCGATGAATCCGGCACCGCCGGTGATGATAATGTTCATTGTTATACAGTTTTAAATTTGTTACTTTTTTAAATTTTCCATACATTTCGCCAACGAGACAGTCCAATGAGGTATCTCTATTCCGAATGTTTCCTTGATTTTCGTTTTGTCGAGCACCGAATACGGCGGTCGCACCACCTTGCTGGGGAATTCGTAGCTGTGGCACGGCTGTATCTTGCAATCCGTCCTACCCGACTGCCGCTGTATTTCGAGAGCGAAGTCATACCAGCTGCACACTCCTTCGTTGCTGTAATGATATATGCCATCCTTGCCACGATAGCTCTCGTTTTCAACCATATCGAAGATGACACGGGCCAAATCGCCGGCATAGGTTGGCGTGCCCACCTGGTCGAAAACCACTTTGCACATATCCCTTTCGCCAGTAATGCGAAGCATCGTTTTCACAAAATTGTTTCCGAATTCGCTGTAAAGCCACCCTGTACGGATAAGGACACAATGGCAGCCCACTTCGGCAATAGCTTCCTCGCCGTGCATCTTGGTGCGGCCGTAGGCACCGGTAGGATTCAGCGTGGCATCCTCATTGCAAGGTGTATTGTAGCCATTGCCGCCAAAAACATAGTCGGTGGAGATATGAATCAATGTTCCGCCGCTGACCTTCATAGAATCAGCCAGATGACGCACCGCGAGGCTATTCACCAGCTCGGCCACAGATTCCTCATCCTCGGCGCGGTCGACATTGGTATAGGCCGCGCAGTTAACGACCACATTGATGCCATTGGTAAGCACGAAGTTGAGAACAGCATCCCGCCGTGTGATGTCGAGATCGTCGATATCCGTAAAGAAATATCGATGCTGCGACTCCGCACCCAGCAGTCTCAGATGGCTGCCCAACTGTCCGTTTGATCCTGTCACCAAGACGTTCATTCCTGTTTTTCTCCTATTTCTTTCAATCTCGGATGGTTCCTGTCTTTTTCGGAAAGGATTATTTTGTCGGCAGGCAGCTGCCAATCAATAGCCAAGTCGGGGTCGTCCCAGGCAATGGCGCCTTCGCTGTCGGGATTGTAAAAATTGTCACATTTATACTGAAACACAGCCTCTTCGCTCAACACAGCAAATCCGTGGGCAAAACCCTTGGGAATGAAGAACTGCCGATGGCTTTCGGCCGTGAGGCGCACGGCGACATACTTCCCGAAGGTCTCCGAATTAGGACGTATATCGACCGCAACGTCAAGCACTTCGCCCTTCACCACTCTAACCAGCTTGCTTTGTGCGAAAGGCGGCTTCTGAAAGTGCAGACCACGAACAACGCCATAACGGGACTTCGACTCGTTGTCTTGCACAAAATGCACCTTGAACCCACTCTTGGCCTTAAACTCCTTCTCGTTAAAACTCTCAAAGAAATAGCCACGCTCGTCGCCATACACAGCTGGTTCAACAATCAGTACTCCAGGTATTTCGGTTTTTATTATTTCCATTTTATGATTTTCGTTTTACTAGTTCAAGCAGATATTGGCCATATTGGTTCTTGGCCATCGGTTCGGCAATGCGACGCAGTTCGTCGTCGCTAATCCAGCCTTTTTCATAAGCAATGCTTTCGAGACAAGCAATCTTCAGTCCCTGACGTTTTTCAATGACTTCGATGAATGTCGAAGCCTCCGACAGCGAGTCGTGTGTTCCGGTGTCGAGCCAGGCAAAGCCACGTCCCAACAACTGGACCTTAAGTTCGCCATCTTCGAGGAAGGCCTGGTTCACACTCGTGATTTCAAGTTCGCCTCGCGCCGAGGGCTTGATGCTTTTTGCAACACGGACCACCTTATTGGGATAGAAATACAGGCCCACCACAGCGTAATTCGACTTGGGTTCCTTGGGCTTTTCCTCTATCGACAACACATTTCCGGCATTATCGAACTCGGCCACACCATAACGCTGAGGGTCTGCCACCCAGTAGCCAAACACGGTGGCCTTGTTTTCGTTTTCGGCGGCGTTGACAGCTTCGCGCAGCAACCGCGAGAAGCCGTTGCCCTGGAAAATATTGTCGCCCAACACAAGGCAGACAGCATCGTCGCCGATGAATTTCTCGCCGATTATGAAAGCCTGAGCAAGGCCGTCAGGCGATGGCTGTTCGGCATAAGAAAAACGGACACCATAGTTGCTGCTATCACCCAGCAGACGCTGAAATGCAGGCAGGTCGAACGGTGTGGATATTATCAGAATATCACGTATACCGGCAAGCATCAGGGCCGATATGGGGTAATATACCATCGGCTTGTCGTATATGGGTAGCAGTTGTTTGCTTACGCCCTTAGTTATAGGATAGAGGCGAGTGCCGGAGCCTCCCGCCAAGACAATGCCTTTCATTAGACAGTTAGTATTAGTTTATATCAATTCATACACAGACACTTATAACAAAATAAGCGTCCAACTATGTTTTGCAAAGATACAAAAAATATTACAAACAGAACAATCTGCAAGAATTTTTTATTAGAAAATACATTAAACACCCATTTTGAATTCAGCCCATTTTCAATAATCACGGCTGGATTTTATGCCTTTTCGGGCAAAAACCAGTAGGCTAGAAACAGCAAAACACCAGAACAAACAAACAGATTATCAGCAAAATGAAACATAACGTTTATTTTTCTAAATAAAAAGAGGCCACAAATGGGGAAAAATTTGTAATTTTGCAAAATTAATCAAAAGTCAAACATTCGATTATGAAGAAGGTAATTTTACTATCTCTACTTTTTATGCTGCTTCCTATCGCAGCAATGGCACAAAGCCCCGACCTGATGGCAATGGCAAGAGGCGAACTGCAAAAACGCGGTCTTGAAGAGACCGAAGTGCGTGCTCGACTCCTGCAGAACGGAATCGACGTGGACAACATTCCTCCTACGGAATATGCTAGCTATCAGGCACGTGTCATCAACATACTCAATCAGATGCAGGCCGAAAAGGCCTAAAAAGCCCAAAAAGCCCAAGCCGCAAGCAATGAAGGCGGACAAGCTGCCAGCGAAAGCACCGGCTCGGTAGACACCGAGGCCGCCGGTGGCGAAACCAGCGTGACTGCCAGCACAGAAGACATACCCCAAACAACACTTGGCGAAGCCGCTGCCGAATCGGCCCTGAACCAAGCTCTCGAAGAGAACAACGTGTCGAAAACCGAAGGTGACGACATCTATGGACATTCGCTGTTCACCGGCACCTCGATGGATGTGTACCGCACCACCGACGGCGCCCAGGCTCCCGACACCTACGTGCTGGGCGAGGGCGACGAAATCCACATCTCGATCTTCGGCTCGTCGCAGACCGACATCCACCAGCGCATCTCGGCCGATGGTAGCATCCACCCTGCCGGTGCTGCAAAGATATTCCTCAAGGGTATGACGCTGGCTCAGGGACGCAACATCATAACCAACAATCTGGCAATGTACTACGCCTTCCGTCCCGACCAGATAGCCGTCACCATCACTACGGCTCGCACCGTTCGCGTCAGCATCTACGGCGAGGTTGGCGTCCAGGGCGGCTTCACCCTCAGCGCTCTGAACACCGCCTTCAACGCCCTTGCTGCCGCCGGCGGCCCCACAGGCATCGGTTCAATCCGTAACATCCAGCGTTCGCGTGGCGGAAAGACCGACCGTCTGGACCTCTACCAGTATATGCTCGGCAATGTCGACAACGTAAAATTTGACCTTCAGAATAACGACGTAATATTCGTCCCCGTAGCCAACAACATCGTCCGCATCGAAGGCGCCGTCCGTCGCCCTATGCGCTACGAAATGATTGAGGGCGAAACCCTTAAAGAACTCATCGAATACGCAGGCGGACTCACCTACGATGTCTATCCCGAATTCATCCAAATCGAGCGCCGCGTCAACGACGAGATTAAATATCTGGAATACAAGCTCAACGACGTGATGTCGGGCAAGACGAAAGTGGAACTGGCAGGTGGCGACATAGTGCGCATCAAGACCTCCAACCGCCCGATGGAGAACTACGTCACCGTACGTGGCGACGTATACTATGGCGGCAACTTCGACATCGAGAAGAACAGCAGCCTTGTCAAACTCCTAAACAAAGTGCAGCCCAAATACACCGCACGTAAGGACTATGTCATCGTCGAGCGCACCAGCCCCGACGAGACTGTCGAATTCCTCACCATCCCCTATCCCGGCGAGAACGACAATCCCGACTTCACGCTCGAACCCCGTGACGTCGTCACCGTGCTTGCTCAAGACAGCTATCTGGAAAAATGGACCATCTCGGTCGAAGGCGAAGTCCGCAACCCCTTCAGCCGCACTTTCGGCCTCAACGACCGTATGACTCTGGGACAGGCCATTGAATATGCCGGCGGCCCGAGCCACACGGCCCGCACCGACTACGTCTACGTGGAGCGCACGCGTCCCGACCTGACCGTCGAAATTCTCACTCTGCCCTTCCCCACAGCCGACAACGACGCATCCAAATTCCAGCTGCAAGCCAAGGATATCGTGCGCGTGCTCAGCTTGTCGTCGTTCCGCGACGTGGACCAGATCTCCGTCAACGGACAGGTACGTGCCCCCTTCACTCGCACCTTCAGCCTCAACGACCGTATGTCGGTCAGCCAAGCCATCGAGTTTGCCCACGGCCTCAAGCAAAGCGTCTTCCCCGTGGCATACATCTTCCGCCGCGACCTCACCAACCCGGCCAAGATGCAATACATCCGCGTCGACCTTGAAAAAGACGGTGAAACCCTGCTCCAACCCGGCGACCAGCTGAACATCTACGACAACACCACCTACACCAACGTGGGCGAATTGCGCGTCAGCGGCGCAGTTAAGAATCCTATCGGAATCACCTTCGACCCGTCGATCACCGTACCCGACCTGCTGACTATGGCCGGCGGATTCACCGTAGGTGCCGCCTACGACCGCGTCGAGGTGTTCCGCGTCAACATCTCGAAGAAAGACGAAGTCGAACTTGAACAGATAACTCTCCACGTCGACGAAAACTACAACCTCATTGTCGACCCGAAGAAAGGCCCCAAGGACTTCCAGCTCCAGCCCTACGACCACATCGTGGTCCGTATGACCCCCAACTTCACCAAGGGACGCTCCGTCGAAGTCAACGGCCGCGTGAAATACCCCGGCGTCTACGTCCTCGAGGACAACAAGACCCAGCTCTGGCAAATCATCAAGATGGCTGGCGGCCTCCTCGACGATGCCGACCCCTATGCACGCCTGTTCCGCACCAACGGCCGCAACACTGGCAACATCGGCCTCGACCTGCGCAAGGTCAGACGCCACAAAGGCAACCTCAAAGCCGACCCCATCCTGATGGAAGGTGACGTCATCAACATAGTTCGCCAGGAAAATACCGTGACGATTAGAGAAACGGGTACACGTATGGCCCAATACATCCCCGCCGAATACTCGGCAACACAGAAGACCATCGTATACCAAGGCCGCCATACCGCACGCTGGTACGTCAAGCACTACGCCGGTGGATTTGACAAATACACCGACCGCAACAGCGTCACAATCACCTACCCCAACGGACAGTCGGACGGAACCAAGCACTTCCTCGGCATTCGCCGCTCGCCCAGGATGCATCCCGGCGGCGTGATAACGATGCGTATGGACAGCGAGAAACGCGAACAAGAGGAAAAGCCGAAAGAGAAAATCGACTGGGGTGCCGAAGCCCGCAACTCGCTCAGCGCACTCACCTCTGTCGTATCGATCATCTTGCTTATCCGCAATCTGAAATAGCAACCATAAACCACTGGCACACAAATATCCCT
>JAFWYO010000081.1 GCA_017517715.1 Bacteroidales bacterium | reverse complement strand
GAGCTGGCCGGATTCCCAGCAGAGAACATCTTCGCTACACAGGGCGACTATGGCTGTTTTCAACCCGCCAGCGGCACGCCTAAGCGGCTGGTCAGCAACCGCGAATGGGTGGAACGGGCGCTGCCTCTCGTCGAAGATTGCCGTATTCCGACGGAGATGTTGCCCACTATGCCCGATGGACAGCCCGCGGCGTTGAACCTGCGCGTCGACGACACCTTCGTCGAAGACTTCCACTGGCAGCAGCAGGCGCGCCGCTACAGCGACTTTGTCGGCAATGCCTCGCAGGGAAACCTGCTGCTCCTCGAATTCGGCATCGGCTACAATACCCCCGGCATCATCCGTTTGCCCTTCGAACAGTTTGCCCAGAAGTTCCCGCACACCACCCTTGTCCGTTTCAACCCTGCCGACCCCGAGCCGTACCTTCAGGATATGCCGCGATTTGTTGCCTTTACAGAGGATATTAATCAGATATTGAACGATATAACTAAATAGCAATATGCAAGAATACCTGTTCAAATACGTAGAAGAAACCGACAGTTTCTGCGCCATACACTATCAGGGCGACGAAGCCGATGTCATCGTGCCGCCAGTGCATTGGGGCAAGCCGGTGACCATACTCTTCGACGACCTCTTCAAGGGGCACAGCGAAATACGTTCGGTCAGCATACCAGACACGGTGACCGAAATTGGAGGTTTCGTCTTCGACGGCTGCAACAACCTGAAACACGTAGAGTTGCCTGCGTCGCTCGAGAGTATGTGGCAGTATGCCTTTGCCCGTTGCGGAGTGGAAAGCATCACGTTGCCCGACCGCTATAGTCAGATCATCCCATTTACATTCCTCGACTGCAAGTCGCTGCGGCAGGTGGTCTGCGGCAGCGGGATGAAGAGAATCTACGCCCACGCCTTCCGAGGCTGCGACAGCCTGACAGACCTGCAATGCGGCCCCGATGTCGACATCGACCCCGAATATAAACGATAAAAAACCTTTGAATCCATAACATCAAGCATATCAAACATATCAGATTTATGCAAAAAGACTTCATACAAGACCCTGTATTTCCCGAGTGCCCTATACGCAACGTGCTGGCACGCATAGCAAACAAGTGGACGATGGCCGTCATCTACACCTTGGGCGGCAGCGATGCTCCGATGCGCTTCAAGGAGCTGGAAAAGGCCAACCCCGACTGCTCGCAGAAGATGCTGACGCAGACCCTGCGCGGCCTGGAGGCCGACGGCCTGTTGAGCCGCACCGTCTATCCCGAGATGCCGCCACGTGTGGAATACGCTCTTACCGAGCGTGGACGCTCGTTCCTGCCGCTGATGCGCCAGCTCATCGACTGGGCCTACCACAACCTGCACGACATTGTGTCGGACCGCAAGCAATATTACGGAGAGGATTGAGAAATAGTGACTTGTGAGACGAGCGTGTTCGTGTCGCAGGTTACTATTCATATTTATTTCTCACGTTAATACTGTTTCTATTCGTATTCGCCGAAATCTCCATTTCGGCGTTTTTTTTCTCCGGAGGATGAACGTAACCGAAAAATGTGAATGATTTACTCCGTTTTGTGTTGCAGCCGTTCGGTGGAATGTTGGTAATTTTGCAGTCGAAAACGGAAAGGTAAAATATTACGTAAATTATTAAGATATAGGATTATGAATGTAAAAAACTTTCTCTTTGCAGCTCTTGCGCTGCTGATTTCCGCAGGCTGTCACGGTCAGAACAAAGAAGTGGTGGATAGTGAAAAAGTGAGCAGTGAAACGAACGAAAACAAAACGAAAAAATATAACGCAATGAACAAGATCGTCATTTTCTTCTCCCACGCTGGAGACAATTACGCCGTGGGCAACATCGCCGTGGGCAACACCAAAATCGTGGCCGACTATATCAGTGAGCTGACTGGTGCCGACCAGTACGAAATCGTCACCCACAAGTACGACGGAATGGCCTACAATCCCCTTATCAAGCTGGCACAGGAAGAGGCCAACGCCGGCGAGCTGCCGCCCTACGAGGGTCAGGCCCCCGACTTGAGCCAGTACGACACCGTCTTCATCGGCGGCCCCGTATGGTGGGGTACCTATCCGCAGGTGATGTTCACTCTGTTCAAGGACATTGACCTCGCCGGCAAGACCGTCATTCCCTTCACCACCCACGAGGGCAGCGGCCTGGCCAACTGCGTCAACGACGTGAAGAAGGCTTTCCCCGAGGCTCGTGTCGCCGCCGGCTGGAGTATCTATGGTCACGAGGTCCGCAGTGGCAAAACCAAGGTGGAAAAGTGGATTAATAGTGTGGTTAAATAATCGAAAGGTCTAAATATTTAATACATAAAATAATGAAGAATATATTTTTGATGTTGGCAGCCGCCACACTGATGTTTTGCGGCTGCAAGGAAAACAGCAATAAGGTCGAGGCGCAGCCCGTCGCCGAACAGGGCGCTGCCGTCTATATGACCGAAAGCATCAGCCCCGAAGCGCTGATCAAGATTTACGATGCCCTGGGCGTGAAGGCCGAAGGGCGTGTGGCCGTGAAAATCAGCACCGGCGAGGCCGGTGGCCACAACTACCTCAAACCCGAACTGATCGGCGATTTCGTTAAGCACGTGAACGGCAATCTGGTGGAAAGCAACACCGCATACACTGGCAAGCGTATGAACACTGCCGACCATATGGCCGTCATCGACGACCACGGATTCAACACCATCGGCGGCGTCGACATTATGGATGCCGATGGCGAAATCAAGATTCCGGTGCGCGACACTACCTATATGCACTACAATATCGTCGGGAAAAACCTGCAGAACTACGACTGTATGATCAACCTGGCCCACTTCAAGGGGCACCAGATGGGCGGCTTCGGCGGCGTGCTGAAGAACGCCAGCATAGGCGTGGCATCGCGCAACGGCAAGACCTACATCCACACCAACGGCCAGAGCGAGGACTACACACACCTGTGGGACTTCATCCAGCCTGAAAACCAGGACAAGTTCCTTGAATGTATGGCCAACGCCGCTGCTGCCGTGCACGACTACTTCAACGGCAAAGTTGTATATATCAACGTGATGAACAATATGAGCGTCGACTGCGACTGCAACGGCAACCCTGCCGCTCCCGAGCTGAAGGATATGGGCATCCTGGCCTCCACCGACCCCGTGGCCCTCGACCAGGCCTGCCTCGACCTTGTCTACCAGCACCAGAATGCCGAGGGCGACGACGCCACCAGCCTTAAGGCGCGCATTGAGAAGCAACACGGTATCCACACCGTCGAGCACGCCGAAAAGATCGGTCTCGGCAGCCGCAAGTATCACATTGTCAAAATAGACTAACCGCTATGGAATATATCAAACTGAGTAACGGCGTGGAAATGCCGACCCTGGGCTACGGAGTTTTCCTGGTGAGCCCGAACGAATGCGAACGCTGCGTTAGCGACGCCCTCAGCGTCGGCTACCGCCTTGTCGACACCGCACAAGCCTACGCCAACGAGGAGGGCGTGGGCAACGCCTGGCGCAAGAGTGGCCTGCGGCGCGAAGAGCTCTTCCTCGTCACCAAAGTGTGGATCAGCAACGCCGGCGAAGAGCGTGCCGCCAAGAGTATCGACGAGAGCCTGCGCAAGTTGCAGACCGACTATATCGACCTGCTGCTGATCCATCAGGCCTACAACGACGTCTTCGGCACGTGGCGCGCTATGGAGCGTGCCTACCGCGACGGCAAGGTGCGCGCCATCGGCGTGAGCAACTTCCAG
>JAFWYO010000080.1 GCA_017517715.1 Bacteroidales bacterium | reverse complement strand
TATAGGAACGGCCCTGCCGGGTGGCTGCCAATGTGGGCCGAAGGCTTCGAGAAAAGCTCTTCCGGAAAAGACAATGTCGGTGGTGGGTTAAAGAATTGTCTTTAAGTATACAGTGCAGTCCTCGAAGGTCTTGAAGGTATGCTCTTCCGGAACCACTTCGGGTATGAGTTTCATTGTTTTGAGCATATACATAGGCTGCGGCTGGATGATGGTCATCAGCACCGTCACGCCGCGCGCCTGCAAGTCTTTGATTGCCGTTTCCATTGCGTACAGTCCCGACTGGTCCATAAAGCTCACCAGACGCATACGGATGATGACCACTTTGGCATCGTCGGGTATATCGTTCATAACCTCCTGGAACTTGGTGATCGAACCAAAGAAGATGGGGCCGTTCAGACGCTGTATGTATATGTGTTTCAGCATTTCGTCGGTGATTCCGCCCTCGTCGTTCCAGGGTTTCGTCTTGTCGAAGTCGGCTTGGGGTGGGGCCGGCAGGCCGCGTCGCAGGTCGGTATCGGTCATCACCGACGAGCTGTATCCGCCTTCGACCAGGTCGCTGGCTCGTTTCATAAACAGCACGCAAGCTATCACCATACCGATGCCCACAGCCGTCAGCAGGTCGACAAAAACTGTCAGCAGGAAGACGGCGATAAGCACAAAGGCGTCGGCTTTGGGAATCTTCAGCAGGTCTTTGAATCCCTTGAAATCGATGATGCCCCAGCCCACGGTGATGAGGATGCCTGCCAGTACCGATAGGGGCACATATTTCACCAGGCTGCCCAAACCGAGCAGGATGGCGAACAGGAAGAGCGAATGCACCATTCCGCTCAGCTGCGTGCGGCCGCCGCTCTTGACGTTGACGACGGTACGCATCGTTGCGCCGGCGCCGGCAATGCCGCAGAAAAGTCCGCTGACCATATTGCCAATGCCTTGTCCCACAAGCTCTTTGTTGCTGTTGTGGTGCGTCTTTGTGATGTTGTCGGCCACAACCGAAGTCAGCAGGGTGTCTATCGAACCCAATCCGGCCAGCGTAAGGCCAGGTATGATGCTGGCTTTGAGGACGCCCAGCCAGTCAATGCCTGCCAGGTCGACACCCTCTTTGGCAAAAAACGGCAGCGGCAGTCCCGCAGGAATGTTGCCAATGGTGAGACGCTCGGGGATGTTCATAAACAGCGAAATGACCGTCATTACGATAAGGGCCACCAAAGTGGCAGGAATCTTTTTGGTAATCAGAGGGAAAAGGTAGATGATGGCAATGGTGCCCAGTCCCAGCCACAGCGCGTCGAGCGAGATGCCTGCTGCCACACGCGAGGGCAGTTCGGTAATCATATCGATTGTCATTACGGGCGATTTGAGTCCCACCAGCGGATACAGCTGCTGCAGGATGATGATGACTCCGATGCCGCTCATAAAACCCGACAGAACGGGGTAGGGGATGTAGCGCACGTATTTGCCTATCTTGATGATTCCGAACAAGATCTGGAACAGGCCGCAGAACATTCCCGCCATCGACATCGCTATCAGCACCTCGCTGAACGAGCCTTGCGACGAAGCCCATACGCCCGATACCAGCGATGCCGTGATCACCGTCATCGGACCCGTCGGACCGCTGATTTGCGAATGCGTGCCTCCAAACATCGAGGCAAAGAATCCCAGCAGCGTTGCGCCGACCAGGCCCGCCAGGGCCCCCATCGAACTTGCGGCAGGGTCGTCGATTCCGCCGAATGCCTGTATGCCGAATGCCAGCGCCAAAGGCAGCGCCACGATGCCTGCCGTAATGCCGCCAAAAATGTCTCCTTTAAGGTTTTTTGTTGTCAAAAATGCCATATTGTTCTGTTCTTTATTGGTAATTATTGTTTGTTGTGATGTTCTTTTTGTTGAGAATCAGTGTTCTGTGCGAATATTGCCGAGATTTCTGTTTTGCAAAAATACAATATTTTTGTTAAAAACTAATTTGCATCCCTGTGCAATTTTTTGTTGTGGCCTGCGTTATCAAAAAAAACTTATCACTATGATTCGAAAAATACGCACTATTTTTGCCGTTGTTGTCTTTGTGGCAGTGACGCTTTTGTTTCTCGATTTTTCTGGTCTGATGCACCATTGGCTGGGATGGATTGCCAAGATGCAGTTTGTGCCTGCCGTGCTGGCCGGCAACTTCATCTTCTTCGGTTTTGTGCTTGTGGTCACATTGCTTTTCGGACGCTTCTATTGCTCGATTATGTGTCCGCTGGGTGTGATGCAGGACGGCTTCAACTTCGTTGCCCGCAAGGTCAAAAAGGGGCGCTTCCATTATGTGAAGGAAAACCGTTGGCTTCGTTACCCTCTCTTGGTGGTTTTCGCGGTTCTGCTGCTTTTGGGGCTTACGGGCATTGCGGCCCTGATAGAGCCCTACAGCGCCTTCGGACGCATAGCGACCAACCTCTTGCAGCCTGTCTATGTGTGGATTAACAATATTTTTGCCGGCATTGCGGAACGCCACGGAAGCTATGCTTTCTATGAGAAGGATGTGTGGCTGAAGAGCGGCGTTTCGCTTGCTGTGGCCGTCGCTACGCTTGTGGTTGTCGGCTTTTTGGCTTTGCGCCGCGGCCGCACCTGGTGCAGCACCGTCTGTCCTGTGGGTACGACGCTCGGACTGTTCTCGCGCTTTGCGCTGTTCCGTCCGGTGATCGATGCCGACAAGTGCAAGAACTGCCGCCAGTGCGAAAAGAACTGCAAGGCTTCGTGCATTGATATTGAAAATCATAAGATTGACTATTCGCGTTGTGTGGCCTGTATGGACTGCCTTGACGAGTGCAAGTTCGGCGCTCTCGAATACGGCAACACGCGCTTCCGGCTCAACCCCACGAAGGGAGCGGAAAGCGGAGAGCGGAAAGCGGAAAGTGTAGATGACTCGAAGCGTAAGTTTTTGGCAACTAGCGCTATGGTTGCCGCTGCTGCGACGATTAAGGCTCAGCAGGTCAAAGTAGATGGAGGTCTGGCCGTGGTCGAAGAAAAACAGATTCCGCATCGTGACGTGCCGTTGAAACCTGCTGGTTCTCAGGGTTTGAGCAATTTCAGCAAGAAGTGCGTCGCTTGCCAATTGTGTGTGACGGAATGCCCCAACGGCGTGCTCCGTCCGTCGGGCAAGCTGGACTCGCTGATGCAGCCCGAGATGTCGTTCGAGCGTGGCTTCTGCCGGCCAGAATGTACGCGCTGCGGCGAGGTGTGCCCCGCTGGAGCCATCAGTGCGGTTACTTGCGAGGAGAAGTCGGCCATCCATATAGGTTACGCTGTCGTCGTCCCAGACAACTGTCTGGCCTATCGCGACGGGGTGCAGTGTGGCAATTGTGCGCGACATTGTCCGTCCGAAGCCATCGTGATGGTTGATTATAAGGCTGATAGCGCTGTTAAGGTTCCTTCGGTCAACACCGACAAGTGCATCGGCTGCGGCGCGTGCGAATATCTGTGTCCGTCACGTCCGTTCAGCGCCATCTATGTCAACGGCCGCGAGAAACACGTTGTGAGTTAGTGCGGAACGGAGAACGGAAATCGGAAAGATAATTCGTATTGTCCTTTAACTTCCCTTAACTTCCCTTAACTTCCCTTAACTTCTCTTAACTTCCCTTAACTTCCCTTAACATAAATTTCAATTCTGAATGGCAAAAGTTAAATCATATTTTTTCTGCAGCGAATGTGGCTATCAGTCCAGCTCGTGGCTGGGCAAGTGCCCGGAATGCGGCAAGTGGAACACTTTTAGCGAGGAGGTGGTGCAGGCGGTGAAGCCGGCCTCGTCGTCGAAACTGCGTTCGCCGCTGGCGGCATCTGCCCCAAAGCCTATCAGTCAGGTCGTTGCGGCCGAAACTCAGCGCATACCTACGGGTTGTGCCGAGTTCGACCGCGTCCTCGGTGGCGGCATCGTCCCCGGCTCGCTCATCCTTTTGGGCGGTGAGCCCGGCATCGGCAAGTCTACGCTGCTGTTGCAGACGGCGCTGAACATCCCCGGTCGACGCATCCTCTACGTCAGCGGCGAAGAGAGCGAACAGCAGATAAAGATGCGCGCCGACAGACTGATGGGGGAGCGGAAAGCTGAAAGCGGTGAACGGAAAGCGGAAAGCGAGGAATGCTATGTTGTGTCGGAGACTGTCACTCAGCGGATTATGGAGCACATAGAGCAGGTGCGGCCCGACATACTCGTCGTCGACTCGATTCAGACCATCAGCACCGAAACAATTGATTCTTCGGCGGGTAGCATATCACAGATACGCGAATGCACGGCCGAATTCCAGCGTCTGGCCAAGGAAAACGCGCTGCCCATCCTCCTGGTGGGACACATCACCAAGGACGGCAACCTGGCCGGTCCGAAGGTGATGGAGCATATTGTCGACTGCGTCCTCCAGTTCGAGGGCGACCGCAACTACGGCTACCGTATGCTGCGTTCGCTGAAGAACCGTTTCGGCTCGACGGCCGAGATAGGCATCTTCGAGATGCAGGGCGACGGGCTGCGCGAGGTGTCAAATCCCTCGGAATTCCTGCTTTCGCAGCGCGACGAAAACCTCAGCGGATGCGCTGTTGCCGCCACGCTGGAGGGTGCGCGTCCGATGTTCATAGAGGTTCAGTCACTGGTCTCCTCGGCCGTCTACGGCACGCCGCAGCGTAATGCTAACGGCTTTGATTTCAGACGTTTGTCGATGCTGCTTGCTGTGCTCGAGAAGCGTTGTGGTTTCAAGCTTGGCGCCAAGGATGTCTTCCTCAACATCGCCGGCGGCATCCGCGTCAGCGACCCTGCCATCGACCTCGCTGTGGCCTGCTCGGTGCTTTCGTCGAATGTCGACATACCCATCTCGCCGCGCTACTGCTTCGCGGCCGAAATGGGACTCAGCGGCGAGGTGCGTCCCGTCAGCCGCGTCGAGCAGCGCATCGCCGAAGCCGACCGCATAGGGTTCGAAAAGATATTTGTCTCGAAATACAATATGCGGGGAATCAACAAGAAACGCTTCGGGCTGCAGATTGTCGAAGTGGCGGTGATAGAGGAAGCGTTCCGTGCGCTTTTCGCGTGAACGGAGAACTTCCCTTTTTATAATCACTACCCACAATTTCACAATTCACACAATAAAATAGACAATAGTTCGTTTATGGGTATATGAAAAGATTGTATAAAACGATTACACTTGCCGCAATGCTGCTTGTTTTGCCACTTGCAGCGCGGAGCCAGCAGGACACCATCGTGTCGCATAGCGGCGACATTGCTGTGGGCAATGTCCCCACCTCCGTGCGGCCTATGCATCCGCTGGGCGATACCGGTCGCCTGCTCGACGACGACAGCCTGCGCCGTTGGCAGTTCCATCTTTCGATGGGCACTGGCATCGTGGGCAACCGGAGCGCCACGTCGCCCTATTCCACTATCACGCCATCACTCACATTCCAGCCTAGCGACCGCCTGAAAATCAATGCATCGGTCACACTGCTCGATTCCTATTCGATGTATCCCGGCGGATACAATATCCGAGGCCGCGAGGTGCGCAACTTGGCGCCGGTGCGCAACTACAGTGCCGCCGCTGCCGCCCTTAATCTTTCGGCCTCCTACCGCGTCAACGACCGCCTGTGGGTGGCCGCCTCGCTGTTTCACACCTCCGGCGGACTCGCGTCGGCAGCCCTGGTCAATCCCTGGTTCCCGGCCGATATGCCGCTGATGCTCGACGCGACGGCGTTCAGTGCTGCAATGCGCTATCGCATAGGCGAAAGCAGCTTCCTCGACATTCACCTCACCGTCATCGACGACCGCACCGGCGCCTTCACGCCGATGCTCTTCGGCACGCCGTTCGGAGGCTACTATGGCGACCCGCTCTTCAGCCCGTTCTACGGACACACCACCTCGTTGAATGTGTTAATGCGGTAATTTGTTAATTCGTAAAGTGTTAGTGGCTGACGCAATTCAGAATGTGTTAATTCGTTAATTTGTGAATTTGTTAGTCAATTTCAACTTTCAACTCTCAACTCATAAAATGGATAGACGAAAATTCTTGAAAACCGCATCTGCCGGAGCAGTAGCCACCGCTGCCGTTGCCGCCGGATGCACACCCAAAAACCAGACCAAAGCCGAGGGCGTAACCCTGGGCGAAGTGCCCGTGGGCAAAATGACTTTGCGCGAAAACCTCCACGGCGAGCAGGTGTCGCTGCTGGGCTACGGATGTATGCGTTTCCCGACCCTCGACGGCAACAGCGGCCGCGAGCAGGACCAGGAACTGGACCAGGAGGCCATCAACCGCCTCGTCGACTATGCCATCGAGCACGGCGTCAACCTCTTCGACACCGCGCCGCCCTATTGCAAAGGCCGCTCGGAGCACGCCGTCGGCATCGCCCTCAGCCGCCACAAGAGGGAGGAATATTTCGTCTCCACTAAGCTCTCCAACTTCAACAGCAACACCTGGCCGCGTCAGGAAAGCATTAAGATGTACCACAACTCGATGAAGGAACTGCAGGTCGACTACCTCGACTACTATATGCTGCACAGCATCGGCGGCACGCGCACGGACGCCAACGGCAACGAGCTCGACGCAATGCAGACCCTCAAGGCCCGATTCTTCGACAACGGTATGCTCGATTTCCTCTGCGAGGAGCGCGAAAAAGGGCGCATCCACAACCTCGGCTTCTCCTATCACGGCGACATCCGCGCCTTCGACTACCTCCTTTCGCTGCAGGACCATGGCCTCTATCACTGGGACCACGTCCTCATTCAGCACAACTACGTCGACTGGAACCACGCCAAGCTCATCAACCCCAGCAACACCAACTCCAGCTACCTTTACGCCGAGCTCGAAAAGCGCAACATACCGGCATTCATTATGGAGCCGCTGCTCGGCGGCCAGCTGGCGAACCTCAACGACCACGCCGTCCAGCTCCTCAAGCAGCGCGACCCGCAGTCGTCCATAGCCTCGTGGGCCTTCCGCTTTGCAGGCCAGCAGCCCCGCGTGCTCACCGTC
>JAFWYO010000079.1 GCA_017517715.1 Bacteroidales bacterium | reverse complement strand
TTTGGTGAATAACGTGAAATCTTTTTAACATTATGGCGAAAAACATAGTTAAAATTCCAAAATTTCTTTGCGAGATGAAGAGTATCTGGCTTTTTCTCGCAACGATGCTGATCGTCACTTTGCTCTTCGTTGTTTTCTATCAGCCTGCTTCGTATATGCGTGAAACAGAGCCTGTGTCGAAATTAAACATCTACATATTTACCGTGATTATGGTCTCGTCGGGTGCCGGAATGTTTGTAATCAGCCGTATGCTGTTGTATTACATACAGCGGAAACATAGTATGGAATTTTTCCATTATATTATATGGTTGGCTGTGGAACTGATAGTTATATCTGTTCTGCTGACGGTGATTGCGTTTTTTCTGGGCAACGAATCCAATTTGATATTCTCCGATATGTTGTGGCACGTGTCGCTCGATTTTCTTTCCGTCATAGCAGTGCCGTATATTATTTCCGTGCTTATTTTTTATCTCGACGACCGTCGTCTTCAGGTTCGAAGCCTACGCAAATTGGTTGATACCACTGCTGCGCAGTTGTCCTCTGAAAGTGAGAATATTAACTTCTATGATAGGGGAGGCAAGTTGTCTTTTTCGACGCGACGCTCCAATGTCCTTTATATAGAGGCGGCCGACAACTACAGTAATATCCACTATATCAATGAAGGTAAGGAAGATACGTTTATTCTTCACAATTCTCTCAAGCAGCTTGACGATCCGGAAAAATATAAAGGTCTTCTGCGTTGTCATAGGGGATATATGGTTAATATTGAGAATGTTAAACTTTTGCGTAAAGATAAGGAGGGCCTTGTTTTGGAGTTGGCTCAAGGGGCAAAGTCCATTCCCGTTTCGCGAACCTACAACCATAGCGTGGTGCAGTTCTTCGCCGGCGACGAGGTCTGAAAGTGGCGTCCATTTTTTTCGGCAAAGCTATGTAATAAAAACCTGTTTGTAGCGTTTTTGTGTATATTTTTTATATAGTAACTTCTATATTTATTTTGAATGGCGAATTTTGCGAATGGCGTGAACTATATTGTTGATAATGAGTGTCTATTTTGCAAATTAAACGTGAATTAATCGAATCTTAAAGATAATCTTCAAATAAAATATTAAAACCATAAAGTATTGATATTGTGAAAAAAAGTTTATTGTTTCTTCTCTTGTTTTTTGGATTCGCCATCCAGGGTGCTTTCGCCCAGAAAGAACAGGATGCCGATACGCTTTTGTGGAACGGCAAGCGATATACCGTGTCGGTCGATCGTAATGTCCCCACGGTGGTAATGTCTTATTTTCAGCGCGTTGGCGCCGATGCTCCTTTTCAGTCGTGGAGCTTGAATAACAGTCGCGGCCATATTGCCCAGCTGGAACTTATCAACAATGAAATACGTGTGAATACCATTGAAGCCAAGCGTTTTAAGACTCGAACGGGAAATCTTTGGACGGAAACGGGCATCGACACAATCGTCTCGCCTGACTACTTTCAAATCAGCCCTTTAGCGAAGGAGCAGCCTTTGGGTGAGTCGGCCGTAGTGGCCGACTGGTATTCTGGCATTCTGGAAATGAGGCTGTTGGCCAAAGACAAAAAAGAGCAGAAAAGCGACGAGGCCCGGGGGACGCGCTACTTGAATGTCGTCAACGGACAAGTGGTTGACAATGTTTTAATTTCAGACAAGTTAATGGCCGAATATCAGTCGGGTCGGGCGAAGCTGGGACACGACCAGGCCAAGGTATATTATATGAACGAGCGCTTCAAGGAGTTCTATCTGCATTGCGCTTCGGACCGCGAGGAGGTGACCTACAATGGCCACAAGGGTCTTTTCCAACAGAGGGCCAATGGCTTGACGCTGGTGATGGAGTTCTTTGGCAACGACCCTCTGCAATGTGGCTCCAACTGGATTGGAGTACCTTCGGTAAATGGTGCCCCGTTCGGGTCGTGGCTACTCCGCAATGACTCGCTTTTTGTTTCCGAAATCAAGACGCACAACAGTAGTGGCCAAGATCGGCAGCAAATGTTTGACTATCTGGCAGACAGTGTTGTGGGCGGTATGACGTTTTGCCACCGCCGTTTTGTCCACGACAGCTGCTATTTTGCCGACTGGATTTCTGGCGAATACGTGATTCACTACGGCAGCTGGCAGACCAACAGCTTCGGTGTGAGCGACTATGTCGTGTCGAAAACGCAGGAAATCAGGGTAAAAGATGGCGTCGTCGTGTCGTCGAAGTTCTCGCCGCGCAGCTTCGAGGAGGACGAGGCCGAGATGGCGGCGACGTCGTTTGTGCTTTGCAACGAAGCCAATGTCTGGTCGGTCGACGACAAGCAACTGGCTGAGGCTGTGGGCAATTTCAAGGCACCCAAGAAGTCGCCCGAATACGAAGGCGGCAAGACGGCTCTGCGCAACTGGTTCCTGAACCATCCGCTGACCGACGAGCGTGCCAAGGAGCGTCTGTTCCGCGTGCGCATCGGCTTTATGGTCAACTGCAAGGGCGAGGCCGGCCGCTGGCAGGTGATCAGCAAAGGCAAGGGCGAGCTGTTCGAATTTTCCAATATGGTGCTTGACATCGTGAAGACGATGCCGCAGAAATGGAGCTCTGCCGAGGGCAAAAAGGGCAACAAGGTGGACTGCTGGCAGGTGCTGGAATTCACCGTGAGCAACGGCACGCTGACCAATGCCAACTACAAATAGATTCCGATGGCTTTACTGGTAAATACACGTCGTTTTCCGCCGCGTCGTTTCCACGCTATCACGCTGTTTCCCTTTGTGTTCTACAACGGCGAGAGGCTGAACGAGCGCGAGGTGCGCCACGAGACGGTGCACCTGTGGCAGCAGGCGGCGTTGCTGCTGGTGGGCTTCTATCTGCTCTATTTCCTCTTCTGGCTGGTGGGGTTGTTGCGATATCGCAACAGCGAGCGTGCTTACCGTGAAATTCCATTCGAACGGTCGGCCTATCTGCTTGAAGCGGAAAGTGGCGCAAGGCCGTCGGTGCAGGCTTTCCATTGGATGAAATATTTAAAAAACAACGAGATATGATTTTGTATTTTTCCGGCTGTGGCAACAGCAAGTTTGTGGCCGAAGAGTTGGCCCGACTGACGGATGACCGTTTGGTGCTTATAAATCCTTTGGAGTCAGCGCCAAAGGTGGAACTGTCGGCCGACGAGGCGTTGGGGTTTGTCTGTCCTGTCTATTCGTGGGCGGTGCCGCATATTTTGAGCGACTATGTGAAACGTCTAGAAATCAACGTCAAACCGTCGTATTGCTACCTAGCCTGCACCTGTGGCGACAATGTTGGTCGCACTCCCGAACGTTTTGCCAAAGAATTGAAGAAGAAAGGTGTAGCCCTTGATGCCGCCTTCTCGTTCGTGATGCCGGAAACATACGTCAATTTGAAGGGATTTGACCTTGACAGCGACGAGAACGCGGCGCGCAAGATTGCCGCCGTCCGCGAGCGTTTGCCGCAGGTGGCGGAGCGCATCAGGCGTCGCGAGAAGGTGGTCGACGTGGTTCGCGGCAAGTTACCCTGGCTTAATACGTACGTCACCAACGCCTTGTTTTACAGTCTGCTGATTACCGACAAGAAGTTCTACACCACCGACCGCTGCATCTCGTGCGGCCTTTGCGCCAAGGTGTGTCCGCTGGGCAACATCACTATGTCGGGCGACTATGCCGACCCGCAAGGCAGCGTTAAGCAGGGCCTTCGTCCCGTATGGCACGGTAACTGTACCAACTGTATGGCCTGCTACCACCACTGCCCGAACAATGCCATTCAATTCGGCAAGGCTACGCAGGGCAAAGGTCAATATACTTTTGAGAAGGCGTTAATTCGTTAATGTGTTAATGCGTTAATGTGTTAATGCGTTAGTGGGCTTACGCGTTTTTTTATTGTCACTAAACGGATTAATTATATTTTG
>JAFWYO010000078.1 GCA_017517715.1 Bacteroidales bacterium | reverse complement strand
TTCCCGTTATGCACCACCTCAAGACCCACCAGTACTGGCAGCGGCGTGGCGCCATCGAATTCTTCCGCGACAAAATGTCGATCTACTACCTGATTCCGTTTCAAAGCAACAAACTACCAGACAACCTGTTAACACAAAACTAACCCTTCCGGCAAAAAAAAATTTTCATCAGGGTGTCACATTTTTGAATTTTAGACCTATACGCCTAAAACCATATAGACCGAACGATGGTGGCGGTTCGCAAATCCGACACAAAACACCAGTGGCGACAGAGATTTTTATCTTGATTTAAAATGTTGATTCTGAACAATAACAGCAAAACAATCAAAAAAAATTTCCAACAAGTGTCACATTTTTACTATTTTTTACTAATTTTGCATCTAATATATTAGGAAAGAATATTTTTCAACAGTGTCACAAATCGGCAAAAAAATATGCATTTATATAGGCAAAACCGGGAGGTCTGCTCTCCATCGCCAACAACCGTCCCCAACAGCAGGCTGCGGGGACACAGAAAAGAAAGGAAACAACGCCTATGACCTGACATAAATTCCTCCGCAGGAGGTGTGTGCCACAGCCCTTGGCCAGATGAACGCCAAGCTGCTGCAGAAAGTCGAGGAACTTACGCTCTGCGTCATCGACCTGCAGAAACAAATCGATGAACTTAAAAACCAACAAAATTAAACGACAATGAAAACAAAATTTTTCTTACTGGCTGTGCTACCTTTATTTATGTTCGTTAGTTGCAAGAAACACGAATGCAACGCGCTCTCGTGGACAGACTACAATTCAGTCGAAGACGTACACTGCAACTTCAAGTACTTTAAAGATGACTGTATGGCACATAAAGGAGACACCTTAAAAGTGTATGGGTGGTTATTCGACAACTCGTGGGAGAATGCACCTTATGGAGAGATTTTGACAAGTAGAAAAGATATACAATTCAGTCATAATAGTTCTTTATTATTTTCAAATCCTTATGTTCTACTAGAAACGTATCCTATGCCATCTGATTCAATAATGCCAGAAAATCCATACGATTCTTTTGTATATGCTACTGGTACTGTCCAATATGATCCAGAAAGTAATGATTTTTTTGTATCAACAGAACAACTAATAACAATGAAGAATTATGAAAACTAAATTAGCAATAGCAATTATATCCGATGCGGCGGATGTTCGGCGTCGTTGCGGCGGATTTGCAATCCGACGCAACTTAATATAAGGATTTGCAATCCGACGAACATTGAAAGCGGCTGCCGCGGTAGCCAGCTTTCCGTTTTCCGCTTTCCGTTTTCCGCTATCATACCGGTACATCCTGGAGGCACCTGCTCCGCCCGTTCCTATATCGTTCCTATATCGTTCTTATATCGTTCCTATATAAAAATATAAGAACGATATAAGAACGATATAGGAACGATATAGGAACGGCCCTGCCGGGTGCTATCCGATTATAGCAGTTTAACTCCGTTTGTGGCGGCAATGCAATTATAGTGTGGGAGTGCGTCAATGGGTCAGAGCGGCAGCTATTTTGGCCATTTACTTGCCAAAAAAACAGTCAGTGCCGAGGCTGCCAGGCCGTAGTACATCGCGTCGGGCGGCAGGTGCAGCAGGCCTGCGGCCAGCATCGCCACCGAACCGACAACCATAGACCGCGTTACGGCCCTGGCACCGAAGCGGCCCGGAAGCCACAAGGCAAAACTGAGCGGCAATAGCAGCACCACAGCACGCAAGCCCAGCGAAAGGAATCCCAGGTCGTTGATGAACGACCCTCGGACGAACAACGCTGCCACAACGCCCAGCAGCAGGATGACGACTATGGCCAGGCGTGTCTGCGCCAGCGGTTCGAGGCGCGCATTGCGGCGGAAGAGCGACAAGACGTTGCCTACCAGGTCGCGCGAAGCGATAGTCGCCGCGCCAAGCACTAGTCCGCTGCCGCAGCCCAAAATGTTGACCAGCAAAGCGCCCAAGGCTATTCCGCCCAACCACGACGGCAGATGCGCCAGGATGAAGGTGGGAAAAGCCTGCAGCGAATTCTCCAAAACGCCGATACCGTCGGGCAACGAGCCTCCGGCAGCGACGACGGCTTCCATCTCGGCAGCAGTCACGTAATGTCCACGCATATAGATGCCCACCAGCGTGCAGGCGGCTCCTATCAAAGGGATGAGGGCTGCGCAGAGCACAGCTCCGCGACGCGCCTTGCGCGTGGTGGCCGCCGACCAGATGGCCTGTGCGTAGGTCTGTGTGCAGACCACGCCGAGGGTCAGCGACAGGCAGCCGCCGAGGTCCTTCAGCGGCCCGCGGGCCAGAAGCGACCCATAGCGGCGATGCACTTCGTCGGCACTGCCGATGTCGTTGATTGCCGCCAGCTGCGGATTGGCAAACACCTCTTCCAATCCTGACCTCATACCGCCAAGGCCACCAGCCAATCGCCACACCGCGATGCCTGCCGCCAGCGAGCTGACGTAGAGCAGCACCAACTTGACGATGCCGCCGGCACCGGCACTGCGTATGCCGCCAAACAGCACCAGCAGCGCTATCAGCACGGCACCGACCAGCAACGCCGTCACCATAGGCAGCCCGAACAGGCTGGTAATCATTGCCGACGAGGAGAGCAGCTGCGACATAATGCTGATGAAAATGCCAACGAGGAACAGCACCGACCCCACCGTCTCGGCGCGGCGGCCGTACTGCTGGCGCACCACCTCCATCACCGTCGTGCATCCG
>JAFWYO010000077.1 GCA_017517715.1 Bacteroidales bacterium | reverse complement strand
TCGTTCGACAAGGAAAGCATCTCGGCTATGCTGGAGCGCGGCAAAAAAGCAGCCGAACTCAATGCCGACTCTATCAACAGCATACGGCAGCGCGTCACCGACATCCCCATCCGCGACTCGCACAGCCGCAACAAGCACAAAGCCATCAACTTAAGGCAACAGACCATCCATATCGGCCACATTGAATTCAACGGCATCAACGCCAAAGAGGAACGCTACCTGCGCACACGGCTCTTCCCAGACGGACAGTCCGACCGGCAGCTGCATATCCTTGAACTTGAGGATGCTATCGCCACTATGATGGGCACCAAAGCCTTCGAGAAAGTCACCTACCAAATCGTTGGCGACACAGCACCCTATACGCTGCGCTTCAACTGCTACCGCGCCCCCGTCAACCAACTCGGCGCCAGCGTCCGCTTCGACGCCGCCGATTTCGCATCGCTGCTTTTCCACACGGGCATCAACGCCCACCAACTGACAGGCAGCCGGCTGGACTTCACCGCCCGGCTGGGACTGAATTCCGTCATCTCTGCCAGCCACACGCTGCGCACCGGACGCGGGGTGGATTTCGGCACCGACATCTCGTTCCAGGCCGCCCGCAACGGCGCTTTCCGCATTTGGCCATACGACTTCCGCATCGATTTCAACCGCGGACGCGCCGACCTTTCGCTCTCGCTCTCGCCCTGGAGGATGATGGTCCTTCGGCTCGGCATCCGCGCCGACTACTTCTACTGCACCTCGATGTTGGCCGACTACACGATGACCGGCTACAACCTTGACCAGATGAACAAGTCGAACATCTTTGTCGGACCCTTCGCACATCTGCGCTCCGACTCGTTCGACGACCCCTACTTCCCCACCCTCGGCGTACAGTTCAAAGCCAGCTACAACGGGTTCCTTGAAGGTATGCTGCACGAAACCAAGCCCCTCCACGCCGTCCAAATCGGCTATCGTTCCGCCCACAGCGCCGGACGCTTCACCTTCATTCCTTTCGTCGACGCGCGACACGTCAGCGCAATGATTATGCCTTATATCAATATGCTGTCTATCAGCGACGCAAACCGCATCCTCGACCAGCAGATAACCTTTGCCGGCATCAGCACCCCCATCTTCGCACAACGCACACTGGCCAGCGCCGGACTGAACATCCGATGCCGTTTCGCAAAACGGCACTACGTCACAGCAACGGCACAGGCCCTGCACCAGTCGCAGGAAATCAAGGAATTCTTCGACACAGAAACGTCGCAGACCAACGTCGGCCTGGCCCTCGAATACGCCTACAACTCCATTATCGGCCCCCTTCGCGCCAACATCCACTGGTCGGACATCAACAAGTCGGTAGGCTTCTACCTCGGCATAGGGTTGGATTTCTAAGGATAAGTGACCTGTGAAACGAGCGCATTCGTGTCACTGGTCACATTTCACTTTTCACCATTCACCATTTTCTCTATCCGTTCCAAGCCTTCTTTCAGCATCGAACGCGGGCAGCCCAAATTGATACGGAAGCAGCATTCGTACTTCTCTCCGCCAAAAGTCGTTCCGTCGTTCAACACCACCCGAGCCTCATTTATTAGCTTGTCGGACAATTTCTTATGGCTCATCCCATAAGCCCCAAAATCCAGCCAGGCCAAATAGGATGCCTCCGGCAAAACCGACTTGACCAACGGCAGACGCTCCTTTAGGAAATCATCAAGAAAGCGGACATTTTCTTTCAGATAATCAAGCATTTGAGCCAGCCACTCTTCGCCGTTGGCAAAGGCCGCTTCGGCACCGGCAAAGGCGAAGATGTTGCCACCCGCAACCCCCATAGTATCCAGCCAGCCAAAGAAGCGCTTGCGCAACGCATCATCGGCAACGTAGCACGTCGAACTGCCCAAACCCGCTATGTTGAACGTCTTGCTTGGAGCCATAAAAGTCAGGCTGTTTGTTTTTGCAGCATCGCTCACCGTGCTGTAACTGATATGTTTATGTGGCGGCAAAGTCAGATCGGCGTGTATCTCGTCGCTAACAACGATGATGTTGTTCCTTTGGCAGATGTCGGCGACTCGCTGCAACACCTCGCGTCCCCACACCGTTCCGGCAGGATTGTGGGGATTGCTCATTATGAACATTTTGCAGCCTTTTGCTTTCCGTTCGAAATCGTCAAAATCGAAAGCAAAACGGCCATTTTCAATCTTCAACGGACTGCACACCAGCGTCCGTTCGCTACCCTTCGGCAGGTTCAGGAAAGGCGGATAGACCGGCGTGGTAACCAGCACCTTGTCGCCCGGCTGAGTCAGCGCCAGCAAAGCGTATGCTATGCCCGCCACGATGCCGGGAATGAAATGCAGCTGCTCTTTTGTCGTCTCAATCTCGTAACGGCGCTTCAGCCAGCTCGTTACAGCATTCCAATATCTTTCCGACGGCATCGTGTAGCCCAGCACGGGATGGTCACAACGCTGTTTTATGGCATCAAGCACAAAATCGGGCGAGCGGAAGTCCATATCCGCCACCCACATCGGCAGCAAATCGTCGCGTCCATACATCGACGACAACGCATCCCATTTGAAACAGTCGGTACCCCGACGCTCTATCGGCTCATCAAAATCTATCATTTTCATTACAATATTTTCCTGTGTTTTAATCTCTAAGGCTCATCTATAACTCATTTTTTTGACCGCGAATTGTACGAATAAAACGAATATTTTCCCACATCACAACGAATTAGTTTTGCAAGCAAAACACAAATTAAAACGAATATTAGAGGTCGCTCTTATATATCTTTCATCTTTTCCAAAAAACCAAGCAGATCGGCATACTCTATCTTTCCGTCAGGGGCAACAACAACTATGCCGGAAAAGCTGCGTATCGGTAGCAACGACCTGCCTTCCGGCGCTTCCACATACACCTCGGTTTCATTATCTACCGACCTATAATACAAGCCTTTGTTCTCCATCACCTCAGCGCACTCGCTCATATAAAACCCATAATCGTCGAGAACAATGTACAGATTGTCTAATTCCGTCTCGTCAGCACCACAATCGCGAATCAGGCTGTCAATATAGGCATCCGAGTGATAAACCAACAAATACTGCGTATCCTGCGACACTTTCAACACCACAACCGAGCTGTCTTTCCACTCCGATTCCCGACCTACGTTCTCCGACCCTCGCTCTCCGTTCTCCACTTTCTGAGCATAAGCCGCGCCCATAAAAGCGCACACCATCAGCACAAAAACAGTCAGCCGTCTATTGAAAATCAACATTTTTTTCATACTTTCACAGTAACGGGTTTTCATTAAAAAAAATTATTTGGCGAACAAAGTTTAACAAATGGAATGGCTACTCCCTTTCAATTGTCTTTTGTGAAAGTATTATCGCTATTCTTTGTATAAGAATTGCCACTTTTATCGTAATATTTGTTATCACCATAACCCTCTACTTTGGTTCCGTCAGAAAGCTTATATTCATTTTTTCCACTGCCTAACATAACTTTACCCATACCGCCCAAAAGAAGCAGTCCTCCAACCAGAGCTCCAATATAGTCTATTAATGGCAGAAGTCCCACAAACCAGAGAATATAGTAAGGGAAAACCCACAAACTCGATTTCTTGTTTTTAAACAAAAGGATAATGAATCTGATAATTGGCCAGATCAAAAAAATGAGAAATATTGATCCTGCCCCGCTTATTGGGGCTCCTTCGTGCGAGTCAATAGCTCTTGCCAGACCTCCAATAATAAAGACAATCGACATAAATAATATATGCCAAAAAAAGTAGCCGCTTCCAAGTCCTTTCTCGTCATATTTGTCATAATCTACTGCCGCTATAATCACGGCTCCAATTATAATAATGACCCCACACCACCACGGCAAATGCATATAAATAGCATTAAAAGGTTTATCCAAAAAATCAGCAATTGGAGAAAAAAAATTCATTAAAGCATCCCACATATTTATTTAATTTTAAGGTAGGTTCTATTAATTCTATTTACCGCTTCAAAATATGTCAGAACCTATTTACCATAGTTAAAGCGGTTATTATTTTAAGAGTATAAAAATACCAACATTTTCCGAGATGGCATAATAATATTTCTCCGAGTCGCAGAATTAGCATATTTTCGCGAGCAATTTCAATTTGTTGTTATCTTACCTGCCGATCGTCATCAAGTCGCTTTTCGCCGCAAAAACACATCACAATCATCTTTTGAAGGTTTATCTTTGCGATTCTATTGTAGTCGTTGGGGGTGAAAGAGTGCTCAAATTCACGAACTATGGTCCAGCCGTACATCTTGACAACAAGCTGTTGCTCTTCCTCTGTTCCATAGCCAAACACGCGTTCTATAACGAAGCTGGCGTGACGTTTCCAGTCGATGTGCGAGAAGTCTGTATCCCAAAAGGTAACCTTTGAGAAATCACTCGGTTTGGGGTAATATGTCAGTTCTTGAACATTCATTTTCAAAATGCAAAGATACAACTTTTTTTTAATATGGCAAAATAATTATGAAAAAGGGAGCACCCGTGTGGATGCTCCCTTTTCTGTTGGTTGTATCAATTCATTAATACATTCCACCCATACCGCCCATACCGGGGTTGGCGGGGGCTGCGGGTTCGGGTTCCTTGATGTCGCAGAGGACGCATTCGGTGGTCAGCAGCATACCGGCGATGCTGGCGGCGTTCTCCAGGGCCACACGGGTAACCTTGGCGGGGTCGATGACACCGCTCTCAAACAGCTTCTCGTACTTCTCGGTGCGGGCATTGTAGCCGTAGTCGCCCTTGCCGTTGCGGACTTCGTTGACGACGACGCTGCCTTCCAGACCGGCGTTCTCGACAATCATACGCAGAGGCTCCTCGACAGCGCGACGGATAATCTCGATACCGAGTTTCTCGTCCTCGTTCTCGGGTTTAACCTTGGCGAGTTTTTCGGCAGCGCGGATCAGGGCCGTACCACCGCCGGGGATGATACCCTCTTCGACAGCTGCGCGGGTTGCGTGCAGAGCGTCGTCGAAGCGGTCTTTCTTCTCTTTCATTTCAACCTCGCTGGCTGCGCCAACATAGATAACTGCCACGCCACCTGCCAATTTGGCCAGACGCTCCTGCAGTTTCTCGCGGTCGTAGTCGCTGGTGGTCTTCTCAATCTGGGCCTTGATCTGGCCAACACGTGCCTTGATGGCAGCGCTGTCGCCCTTGCCGCTGACGATGGTGGTGTTGTCCTTGTCGATGCTGATTTTCTCGCTCTGGCCGAGCATCGAAATGTCAGCGTCTTCGAGCTTATAGCCCTTCTCTTCGCTGATGACGGTGCCACCGGTGAGGATGGCAATGTCTTCAAGCATCTCCTTGCGGCGGTCGCCGAAACCAGGAGCCTTGACGGCAGCAATCTTCAGGCTGCCACGCAGGCGGTTGACCACGAGGGTTGCAAGAGCTTCGCTTTCGACATCTTCAGCAATGATGAGGAGCGGACGGCCGGTGTTGACGACCTTCTCGAGCACGGGCAGGAGGTCCTTCATCGTGCTGATTTTCTTGTCATAAATAAGAATATAGGGATTGTCATAGCTGCATTCCATCTTCTCGGTGTCGGTGACGAAGTAGGGGCTGATGTAGCCGCGGTCGAACTGCATACCCTCGACGACCTTGACGGTGGTGTCGATGCCTTTGGCATTCTCAATGGTGATGACGCCGTCCTTGGTCACTTTCTCCATAGCTTCGGCGATGATGTCGCCGATGGCGCTGTCGTTGTTGGCGCTAATGGTAGCCACCTGGCGGATCTTGGCGATGTCGCCACCAACTTCCTTGCTCTGAGCCTTGATGTCCTTAACGATAGCGGCAACAGCCTTGTCGATACCGCGTTTCAGATCCATCGGGTTGGCACCGGCGGTGACATTCTTCAGACCCGTGTTGACGATAGCCTGAGCCAGAACGGTAGCGGTGGTGGTACCGTCACCAGCCTGGTCGTTGGTCTTCGAGGCAACTTCTTTCACCATCTGGGCACCCATATTCTGGATACCATCTTCCAGTTCGATTTCTTTGGCGACCGTAACGCCGTCCTTGGTAACTTGAGGAGCACCAAACTTCTTGTCGATTACAACATTACGACCTTTAGGTCCAAGTGTAACTTTAACTGCATTTGCCAGCTCGTCGATACCTTTGCGCAGTTGTTCGCGAGCATCATTATTGAAAACTATCTGTTTAGCCATAACTTTCTGAATTTGTGAATTTGATAATTCGTTATTTTTTTGAATTTGTGAACTCGTTAATTTGTAAGTGCTGACGCTGCAACCACTTACACATTAACACATTTACGCATTAGATTATCGCGTAAATGTCGCTCTCTTTCATAATCATATATGCGGTACCGTCGATATTGATTTCCGTGCCGCTGTACTTGCCATAGAGCACCTGGTCGCCGACCTTGACGGTCATTTCGTAATCCTTAGTGCCTTTACCAACGGCAACCACTTTGCCGCGCTGCGGTTTCTCTTTTGCTGTGTCGGGGATGATGATGCCCGATGCTGTTTTCTGTTCGGCTTCTGCCGGCTCAATCAGAACTCTGTCTGCTAACGGTTTAATTTTCATATTATATTATTTTTTTTGTTAATTATTATCTTTTTCGCTCACTTTCGTGGCATTTTCTATGACATCCAAAATCGTGCCAAAATGCCAAACTGTCATACAAACTGACATTTTGTCAGCCCCTCCGCCCTTCTGTCGCCCTTCTGTCAGTCGCAACTGACGCGCCACACCCTATCGGCATCACCCCAATCCACGACTTTTTCCCTAAAAATTTATAAAGAATCCATTTATATTATAAAAAATTCTTATCTTTGCATTTTGTATTTTTCTACACCAAAGACATATTTCATTCACACGTTGAAAGATAAAGCAATAAGACAATGAAGAAATTTCTGTCATATATAATATCGCATTTGCGCATCTTCTACCTGATTTCACTTTTATCAGTCACGGTGGCTCTGATTCTTATTATGTTCCCCGACAACTACTCGCGGGTTCAGTACAATTATGCCGTAGGCTCCTTCTGGCACGGCGACGACCTCTATTCGCCCTACGACCTCACCCTCATCAAGTCGGAGTCGGAAAACAACAAGGACATCCAGCGCGCCAAAGAGGAATCCACACGCTATTTCACCATCGACAGCACCGCCGAAGAAAAAGCACGCCAACGTGCCAACAGCCTGAACCTCAACCGTTCCGAATCGCAGCTGGTCCGCGAGGTCGTCTCGCTTGTCTACGGATCGGAGGGCTACGCCATCGACTATCCCGAAATGCAGGGCCACCACGTCGTCGTACTTTCGGGCAATATCGGTCACGAAATCAACCCCGAATCCATAATGACGCCAATTGATGTCGAACAGTTTGTCGCTCAGGCCATCAGCGACTCCGCCAAAGCCAACCACCTGTCGCATCTGATTGTCGACTCCATCCTCTACCCCTCCATCGTCTTCGACCAGCAGCGCACCCATCTCGAGCTCGACTCCCGACTGTCGCAGCTGGCCTATTCGTCCAAAATGATTCAAAAAGACGAACTTATAGTCGCCAAAGGACAACGCATCGACGAGGAAATAGCACTGGCCCTGGCCACTCTCGAACAGGAAGAGAACCACCGCACCATCGACCAATACAGCATCTTCCTGCACTATCTTGGCGAAGCGCTTCTCTGCATCATCGCCTTCGTGGCACTCTACATCTTCCTCAAAAACATCCGCCACCCGATGCTCGACGACCTGAAAAAAGTCTCCTTCGCCTTCTTCATCGTCATCTTCATCTCCGCCGCTGTCGCCCTCGTCGTCCGCACCGACCCCTCGCTGCTGCTCATCGTCCCCATCTGCGTCGTCCCCATCCTTATGCGCATCTTCTTCGATATGCGCGTCGCTCTCTATATCCACATCGTCGCCGTCATCATCATCGGCAATATGGTCCCCAACAGCTACGAATTCATCTTCTACCAGCTCGTGTCGGGTATGATGAGCATCATCACCGTTCGCAACTTCGAAAAACGAAGCAGCTTTTTCGCCGTCGCTCTCGTCATCTTCTCCACCTACTCGCTCATCTATGTCGCTGGCGTGCTCTCCACCGACGGCAGCTTCGCCAACATCGCCGCCGACCGCTTCCTCATATTCTTCATCAACGCCATCCTGACACTCCTGGCCTACCCGCTCATTTTCCTCTTCGAACGTATGTTCGGAATGACCACCAACCTGACCCTGATGGAAATCTCCAGCACCAACACGCCGGCTCTGCGCGAACTCTCGCAGAAAGCCCCCGGCACATTCCAGCACTCTATGCAGGTGGCCAACATCGCCGAAGACCTCATCAACGAAATCGGCGGCAACGCCCTCCTGGCCAAAGTCGGCGCACTCTACCACGACATCGGCAAGATTATGGCTCCCATCTATTTCACTGAAAACCAAAACAACGGCTTCAACCCTCACGACAATATCGACTACGAAGAGAGCGCTCACATCATCACCCAGCACGTCCGCGACGGCGTCGCTCTCGCCAAGAAATACCGCCTCCCGGCCGAAATCACCGACTTCATCCGCACCCACCACGGCACCACCGTTACCGGCTATTTCTACGCCCAAGCCAAACTGCACCACCCCGAAGAGGAAATCAACATCGCCGACTTCCGCTACCTCGGCCCGACTCCCTTCAGCCGCGAAACAGCCGTCGTTATGCTCGTCGACTCCGTCGAAGCGGCCTGCAAGAGCCTCAAAAACCACGACAAGCAAAGCATCGACCGTATGGTCGACAACATCATCAACGACAAAATCGAACACAACCAGCTCAACAACTGCCCGCTGACGCTTCAGGACATCACCCGCATCCGCGCCTACATCAAGCAGCGTATGATGAGCATCTACCACGTCCGCGTCGAATACCCAGTAAAAAATTAATACTGAACAATAAATAATAATTTTAATTTTTAAATATTCAAGCGATTTTAATTTTTAATTATTAATTTTTAATTTTTAATTATCCAAGCGTTTTCAACTTTATGAAAAAGGTTCTCCCACACATCATTGCCATCGTCTTAATGCTCGTTGCAGCCTGCATCTATTTCTCTCCGGCTCTCTCCGGCGACGTCATCTATCAGGGCGATATCCAGAAGGCCGAAGCTATGGCCCATCAGCAGCGCATCGCCGCCGACTCCACAGGCACAATCCCCAACTGGAACCCCGCAATGTTCAGCGGTATGCCCGGCTATCAGACCGCCGTCGAACAACAGCATTCCATATTCACGCCACTCAAGTCGCTGCTCATAATGCGGCCCCTCGGACTCGAACGCAGCATCGGCGTCCTCTGGCTCTATCTCATTGGTTTTTACGTCGCTATGATTGCCCTCGGATGCTCCCCCTGGCTTGCGCTCATCTCCGCACTGGCCTTCGGACTAGGGTCGTACAACATCATCATCATCGAAGCCGGACACATCACCAAAGCCTGGGCCATCGCTATGATCGCTCCCGTTCTGGCCGGTATGGTGCTGGCTTTTAAAGCGGAAAGCGGAAAGCGGAAAGCGGAAAGCGTGGCTGACGCGTCAGCCACTAACGAATTAACAAATTCACAAATTAACAAATCCATCAACTGGAAACCCGTCGTCTGGGGAACCATCCTGTTCACCCTCGCACTCGGACTGCAAATCACCTTCAACCACATCCAGATAACCTTCTACACCGCCATCGGTGGCGCAATCATCGGCCTCACCTACGCCGTCTACGCCCTAAAAGACAAATGGTTCAAGCAATTCCTCTCCATCGTGGCCATCCTCCTCGTCGGATGCGCCTTCGCCCTCGGCGCCAACTATCGCCATCTGGCTGTCAACCAAGAATATGCCAAAGCCACTATGCGCGGCGGAAACGAAATAACCGTCTCGCCTCACGACATCGGCATCGACGACGCCAAAAACAACGAGGCCTCACCCTCCGGCGGACTCGACATCAACTACGCCTTCAGCTGGAGCTACGGCGTCGGCGAAACCTACACTCTCCTCGTCCCCGGTGCCTGTGGCGGCGGCTCCGGCGAACGCGTCGCCGACGACAGCGAGTGGGCGCGTCGCACCGGACAGAAACAGGCGCCGCTCTATTGGGGCGACCAGCCCTTCACCTCCGGACCCGTCTACTTCGGCGCCATCGTCGTCTTCCTCTTCCTCCTCGGCTGCTTCATCGTCAAAGGGCCCGAACGCTGGTGGATCATCATCGCCACCCTGCTGGCCATCGTGATGTCGTGGGGACGCCACTTCCTGCCTGTCAACGAGTTCCTTTTCAACCACCTGCCGCTCTACAACAAGTTCCGCACGCCCTCAATGAGCCTCGTGCTGGCCAACGCCACTATGGCCATTATGGCCGCACTCGCCCTCAAGACGCTCATCCTCAACGTGTCCACCGGACGCAAAGAAACCACCGCCCAGCTCAACCGCGCCCTCTATTGGACCGGCGGACTGTTGGCAGCAATCATCCTAGTCGGCATTGCCCTCGCCAAAACCAAACTCTCCTTCATCGGCGTCGGCGACCAGCAATACCAAGCTCAGCTCGGCGACCAATGGCCCGTGTTCCAGAACCTTCTGGTCGAAGAACGGCGCGCTCTCTTCCTACGCGACTCCTGGCGCTCGCTGCTCTTCGTCGCTCTCGCCTTCGCCTCCATCTGGCTTTTCATCAACAACAAAATCAAGAAACAAGGCATCCTCATCGCCACTATCGGACTCTTCTGCATCATCGACCTCTGGCAGGTCGACCGGCGCTACCTCAACAACGACAACTTCATCGCCCCCGAACGCGTCGCCCTTCACCCCACACCCACCGAACAGCTGATCGACCAGATAGCCAACGCCAACGGCGACAGCGACTATCGCATCTACGACCTCTCTGTCAACACCTTCAACGACTCGCGCCCCTCTGCTTTCCACAACCAGATCGGCGGATACAGTGCTGCCAAGCTGCGTCGCTACCAGGACCTCATCGACTTCTATCTCGGCAGCCAGAAATTCTACAACCACATCAACGGCAGCCAGGTCGCCGTCGCAGGCAACATCGGCTCACTGCCTCTGCTCGCCGTCGACAGCCCCTACCCCGTGCTCGATATGCTCAACTGCCGCTACTTCCTGCGCAACTTTGGCAACGGACAGACCCTGCCCGTCCGGCGACCCTCGGCCCTCGGCAACTGCTGGTTCGTCGAGCAGGTCCGCTACGTAGACAATCCCAACGACGAGATCCTCGCCCTCAACGATTTCGACCCCGCCTCCACCGCCATCATCGACCGGTCTAAGTTCCAGGTCGACATCGACGCCGCTCCGCGCGACAGCAGCGAAACCATCACTCTCGTCCACGAATACCCGCAGTCGCCCGACCGGCTCACCTACCACAGCCACACCAACCGCGCCCGACTGGCCCTCTTCTCCGAAGTATTCTACGCGCCCGACTGGCAAGCCTATATCGACGGCGAGCCCGTCCCACACTACCGCGCCGACTACATCCTCCGCGCACTCGTCGTCCCCGCAGGCGACCACACCATCCTCTTCGTCAACGAAGCCCCCACCCTCCACCGGCTCGACAACGTCACCCTCATCATCTCCATCCTGATGCTCCTCCTTATGGCCGCCGCCATCTACCTAGTAAGCGGAAAACGGAGAACGGAAAGCGGAAAGCGGAGAACTGAGAACTGAGATGTGAGAACTGGCTGACGCATCAACCACCAACCCATTAAAAATGTATTGTCCCTTAACTTCCTTTAACTCCCCTTAACTCCCCTTAACTCCCCTTTAACTCCCCTTTTAACTCCCCTTAACTCCCCTATAAAATCAACTAATCAACAAATTAACTTCATATGAAAAAACACGTAAAAAACAATGTAAACTGGGTCGGCTACATCGACTGGGAACTCGAAACCTTCCACGGCGACGACTACTCCATCCTCAACGGCTCCAGCCAGAACGCCTACCTCATACAGGAAGAAAAGAACGTCCTCATCGACACCATCTGGACCCCCCACCGCTTCGACTTCGTCGAAAACCTCAAGAAGGAAATCGACCTCAACAAAATCGACTTCATCGTCGCCAACCACGGCGAATGCGACCATAGCGGCGCCCTCACCGCACTGATGGACCTCATCCCCGACACACCCATCTACTGCACCGCACAGTGCGTCAAGTCGCTCGAAGGTCAGTACGGACAGCGCGGATGGAAGTTCAACATCGTCAAGACAGGCGACACCGTCGAAATCGGCAACGGCAAGAAGCTCATCTTCATTGAAATGAAGATGCTCCACTGGCCCGACTCGATGGCCACCTACCTCACCGGCGACAACATACTCTTCTCCAACGACGCCTTCGGACAGCACTTCGCCGTCGAAGAACTCTTCAACGACAAGGCCGACCAGTGCCTCCTCTACAAGGAAGCCATCAAATACTTCACCAACATCCTCAACCCCTTCGCTCCGCTCATCACCAAGAAGCTCGACGAAATCAGCGCCCTCAACCTCCCCATCGACATCATCGCACCCTCGCACGGCGCCATCTGGCGTCAACAGCCGATGCAGATCGTCGAGAAATACGCACAGTGGGCCAACGCCTACCAGGAGAACCAAATCACCGTCTTCTACGACACAATGTGGGAAGGCACCACAAAGATAGCCCACCGCATCGCCGAAGAAATCCACCAGCAAAGCCCGCAGACCGTCGTCAAAGTCTTCAACATCGCCAAAGCCGACAAGAACGAAATGATGACCGAAGTGTTCCGCTCCAAAGCCATCGCCGTCGGATCGCCCACCGTCAGCAACAGCATACTCTCCAGCGTCGCCGGATGGCTTGAATTCCTCAAACAGCTCAAATTCAAGGGCAAACGTGCCGCCGCCTTCGGATGCTACGGATGGAGCGGCGAGAGCGTCAAGATACTGCAAGAACGCCTGCGCGATGCCGGCTTCGAAGTCGTCGACCAGAACGTCCGCTCGCTCTGGAACCCCAAACCGGCCGACCTCGACGCCGCCGCACCCCTCGTCAGCGCTCTCCTCGCCTGACAGGCACCCCCCACACAGCACACACACCACGAATCGGGCCAAAAGGGAACCTCCCCTTTGGCCCGATTTCCGTACCCGCCCGAACCCGGAAAACGACGCCACCCGCTCCGCCCGTTCCTATATCGTTCCTATATCGTTCTTATATCGTTCTTATATTTTTATATAGGAACGAT
>JAFWYO010000076.1 GCA_017517715.1 Bacteroidales bacterium | reverse complement strand
GAGCTGGCGGCGCAGATATTGCCCTCAGAATCAATCAGCTGATAGTCGCGCGGCGCAATCAGTCCGTTGTCGGGTTTGGGCCACGTTTTCAGGGTCAGCCTCTCTCCTGCCGCCGGAAGTCTTAAAGCGCTGTAATACACATTAGTAAGTACCCAGGCTTTATTCTGTGGTTTAAGTCCGTTAAAGCCGACGCCGAGGCTGTCAGAGTGGTCTCCCGCCACATCCTGAAACAGACGCGCCAGGCCCCATAGCGTCAGTCTGTCATCCTCGTCGCATATCAGTGTGGACAATGTGAAGTCTTCGGTATAGATCATTAGAGTTGAAAGATGAGAGTTGAAATTCTTTGAGAATATATTAATTTGTAAGTTAGAAAGATGTGCAATTACATTCTTTCGGGCACTTCGATGCCGAGAATCGACATCATATTCTTGATGGCTACCGAAACGGAGTCGCAAAGCTTGACGAGGAAAAGCATACGGTTTTTGTCGGCTTCGCGGAGGATTGGAGTGTCCTGATAGAAACTGTTGAACGTCTTTGCCAGGTCGAAAGTGTAGTTGGCTATCATTGCCGGGCTGTAGGCGGCGGCGGCCTGCTCCACGTTCAGCGGCATCTCGTGCAGCATCTTTATGACTTCGCGTTCTTTTTCGTTGAGCGCAATGGCTGTCGACACATTGTTGATGTCGATACCGTTTTCGCTGGCCTTGCGGACGATGGAGCGGATGCGGGCGTGCGTGTATTGGATGAACGGACCTGTATTGCCGTTGAAATCAATACTTTCGGCCGGATTGAACAGCATTGTTTTTGTCGGATCGACTTTCAGGATGAAATATTTCAGTGCGCCGAGTGCAAGGATATGATACAACTGCTTGAGTTCTTCAGCCGACATATCGTCGTTCTTGCCACGGTCGCGGCACATCTCTTCGGCTGTCTTCTCCATCTCCTCGATCAGGTCGTCGGCATCCACCACGGTTCCCTCGCGCGATTTCATCTTGCCGTTGGGCAGTTCCACCATACCGTACGACAGATGGTAGACCTTGTCGGCCCAATCGAAGCCGAGGCGGCCAAGGATGATTTTAAGTACTTGGAAATGATAGTCCTGCTCGTTGCCGACAACGTAAATGAGCTGTTCGGCGCCAAAGTCGTTGTGGCGCAGCAGGGCTGTTCCCAAGTCTTGGGTCATATAGACCGACGTGCCGTCCTTGCGCAGAAGCAGTTTCTGGTCCAAACCGGCATCCGTCAGGTCGCACCATACCGAGCCGTCGTCCTTGCGGAAAAGGACCTTCATATCCAAACCTTTCTGCACCAGTTCTTTGCCAAGCAGATAGGTATTCGATTCGTAGTATATTTTGTCGAACGAGACGCCCATTTTGCGGTAAGTCTCGTCGAAACCGGCATAGACCCATCCGTTCATTTTCTGCCACAGGTCGCGAATTTCCTTGTCGCCATCTTCCCAGCGTTTTAGCATCTGCTGCGCTTCCACCATCAGGGGGGCTTCTCGTTTGGCCTGCTCCTCCTCTACCCCTTTGTCCATAAGTTCCTTGACTTCAGCCTTGTAGTGCTTGTCGAACTCGACATAGTACTTGCCTACCAGATGGTCGCCTTTCATTCCCGACGATTCGGGCGTTTCGCCGTTGCCGTAACGCAGCCAGGCCAGCATCGATTTGCAGATATGAATGCCGCGGTCGTTGACGAGGTTGACTTTTTTCACGTTTTTGCCGTTTGCTGCCAGCAGTTGCGACACCGACCAGCCAAGCAGGTTGTTGCGGATGTGTCCAAGGTGCAGCGGCTTGTTAGTGTTTGGAGATGAGTACTCTATGACGACCGGAGCGTCGTTTGGGCCGCAGGACTTGAGCCCGAAAGTTCTGTTGCCGGCAATGGTGTTGGCGAAATCGGTCCAATAGCTGTCGCTCA
This sequence comes from Bacteroidales bacterium, assembly GCA_017517715.1. GTDB lineage: Bacteria > Bacteroidota > Bacteroidia > Bacteroidales > P3 > Colimorpha. The sequence goes on along the minus strand of JAFWYO010000076.1, from coordinate 4,230 downwards.
CGACAAAGTTGAGGAAGCCCTTGATGACGTTGAAACTGGCCACTTCAGCCAATGAGTCGCAGATTTCCTTGCCGAGCTCGTTGGCAACCATTTCGGGCGATTTCCGTGCCTGTTTCACGTATGGGAAAACGACGATAGTAAAGTCCCCTTCAAACTCTTTTTTTGTTTTCTGCAGGACGATACTGTCGGGAGCTGCATCGATATTATATAGTTTTTTTAGTGCTTCGGAAGCGGAAGATTGTATTTTGTCGGTTATCATTTTATTATAATTATTCTATATTAAAATATTCAGTCGTTTGTCGATGTTTAGCGGAACAGGGGATTTTTGGAAGTCTCTTCTTCTTTGCGCTGCTGTTTCCAGGGGGCATTGAGCAGGAATCCTGTACTTGGTGCCGGAGTTATCGTATATTGAACTTGGCCTTGCGGGTTGACCAAAACGAACCACGGATATGAAGTGATTTGGAATTGGCGCAACAGGTCGTAGTTGCCATCGAAATGCAACCAGGTCCAGTTGTAGCGGTCGCCGTGTTTAGAGTTTTTCAGGAAATGGAACATTTTCTGGAACTCGCGGTTGCAGTCGATCGAGATGAAGACGACATCCTCGTTTTCGGCGACGCACTGGTCTTTGAAATGAGCCATCGTCTCCAGTTCGGCAAGCGAGGCCGGGTCGCCAGCGCGGACGAAAGCGATGTAAAGCCATTTGCCTTTCAATCCCTCAAGCGAGACAGGATTCTTGTTGACGTCGGGAAGGGTTATTCCGCTGAACAAATCTTTGTTTTCCTCCTCTTTGGTGTTGTTGAGTCCGTCGATGATGTTGCGTGCAATGGTTTTGTGTTCGGCGAATTTGGTTCTTTCGGCGATTTTTTCAATCATTTTCACAACCATTTCGGCATTGTAGTAGTGGAAATTGTAGTATGACTCTTGCAGCGCCTGAAGAGCCGCCAGTTCGCGCACCTGCTCGTGGCGCAGCAGCGGGTCGGTACCTATCGAGTCGATATAGGTGTCGAGGTCGAGGTTGTAGACCCAATGAGCCAGCCGGTAAACCGAGATGTCCTTTGTCCCTTTCGAGATGCTATAAGCAAACAGTGTGGAAAACAACGACATATAGTTCTCGTCGTTGTAAATGATGGGTTGGTTTTTGATGTATTTTTCTATAAGTTTTTTTCGCGAGTCGAATTTGAGGTTGTATTTCAGCTCGGCCAACTGGTAACGTTTGTATCGGTTGACGAACTCCTTGTCGGAATCAGGGCACTGGCGGTTGAGGACGACCGCGAGGCTGTCGAACCAATAGGCCGACGGACGGAACCTCTGGTCCAGGTGGACACGATTCTGCTCGAGGAAACGGCTGATGACACGGTCGATGCTGTCAATCTGGAGGTTGATGTCGTCTTGCGGCAGGTTTTGAAAAAGTATGGGGAGCGGTTCAGGATCAAGATAGATGTTCTTTTTTTCGTCCATATTCCAGTCGAACGAAGGGATAAGGATGTCATAATCCCTGGCCGGTTCCACGTAGAAAGACTGCGAATAGTTGTCAATGCGCATAGAAACGAGCATCGGGTAGTTGGTGTAGAGATGTAGCCGGAAATTGCCGTCCTGGTCGATAGTGGCGGAGTCGGCAATGATTTCCTTTTGCGAGATCTGGTCGGCACGCTTAAGGATTTCCACTCTTTTGCCGGAGCCATTCTCGGAATGGCCTTTTATGACGATATTCCTTTGGGCTAATGCTGATTCCGACAGGAATAAAAGCATCAGCATAAAAAGACAACTTATTGCTCTATTCATTGTTTATCAAGCTTTTCAATATTTCGATTTTGTCCTTGAAGGCGCGAATTGTTGCCACTTCGCGTTCCGTGATGCCCTTGACGTTGAGATTGCAGATGGCGCCGCTGCCCTCGATCTGGCACGTGCAGTGCCCACCGAGTTCCACTGCCGAGCTGTGGCCGCGTTCGCACACCAGCAGCATACCCGTCTTCGAGAAAATGCCACCGCGGCCTTCGACATATCGGCCTGTGTCGGGCAGGTTGTCCAGAAAATCGGCAATCACCATCATCCGCTTCAGGTCGTCTTTTGTGTAAAAGGCTTTGTCGCTCTCCAATAGCGAGATAATGGTGTGCTTGTTTTCGGGCGACAGCATCGAGCAAATCTTTTCCGGACAGAACAGGTCGCAGGCCTTCACAACATCACAGAACACATAGGGCGCGGTTTGGGTGTCGCCATAAACCGTATTGACAGCGCTGTCGTAGTCGAGACTGCGCATAAACGGGATGAAATTGTCAAGAAGCAGTTTCTTCTCTGTCGGCGAGGAGCTGCTGATGGTTTCTGAAACCAGGACCTGGTAGCGCTTGTACAAAAGCGGTGCAATATCAAACAAGGCATACTGGATGATATTGTCCCAGTCTTCTTCCGAAGGGTTAGTCTGTTGGTTTTCAAGTTTTCTTGTCAACATCAGTGAAAGCTGGCTGCGCCGGATGTCGTAGAGCGACACTCCCCCACCCTGAATATCCGATTCGTTTTGAGTCGACGGACTGAGACTGACGGCAGTGCCCATCAAAGAAACGATGAAGCGTGTTTTGCCTTTGCCGAAGACCTCCTCAAATTCTCCGTGCAGACCCACTACGGCATTTGCGCCGACAGCCAAAGCCTGCAACCGTATGTCGCGCAACGCTTTGTCGTATATAGCCTCCAGTTTCCGACTGTATTTGCGCGCCGTACTGGAAAACAGGTCGGTAAGCGCCACATCGTTGCCGACGACGGCCGATGTGCGCACTATTCCGATATAGCTTTCAATGCTACGGTTCTCAATTTGGTCGGTTGTGGTAACTATAATATTCATATCGATACAGTGTGGATATTGTTCATCTGTTATTGTTCAAACGAACAAATCCATATAATATTATGTTCCTAAATAAAAAAACATTTCCAATAACGGAAAACAGTCTGTGTCACTGATTTGCCAGCCAGGGATGTGCCATTACCTGAGCCACGATCTGGTCCATATCGTAGTATCGGTATTCGGCCAGCCTGCCACCGAACGACACACTGTCCAGTCCTGCTGCCAGCTGCTTGTATTGTGCTGCCAAGTCGTTGTTGCGCTGGTCGTTGACGGGATAATAAGGTTCTGCCGACGGTGTCCAGTCTTCCGGGTATTCGTAACTGATAACGGTGTCGGGCTGTGTGCCGAATTCGAAATGTTTGTGCTCGATGATGCGCGTGTAGGGCGTTTCGGCATCGGTATAGTTGAAGACGGCATTACCCTGATAGTTCTCGACTCCCTTCAGAAGCTGATGGTCGAAACGGAGCGAGCGGAAGTCAAGATGTCCCAGGCTGTAGTTGAAAAATGCGTCTAGCGGACCGGTATAGAGAATGCGTTTGGCAAGTGTCTTGAGTTGTTCGCGTTGGCTGAAGAAATCCACGCCGAGACGCACATCGCTTCCTTCCAGCAATTTCTCGATGATTGGGGTGTATCCGCCGATTGGAATGCCCTGATAGGGGTCGTTGAAATAGTTGTTGTTGAACGTGAAACGGAACGGAAGCCTTTTCAGCACAAAGGCAGGTATCTGTTCGGCGGGTCTGCCCCACTGCTTTTCGGAATATCCTTTGACCAGCTTGGTGAAGATGTCGTAGCCTGCCAGTTTCATTCCCTGCTCGGTCAGGTTTTTAGGCTCTGCTATTGAGGCATATTCTGCCTGCTGTTGCGCAATGCGTGCTTTTGCCTCGTCGGGGGTATGCACGTCGGGCCATAACTTGCAGAATGTGTTCATATTGAACGGCAAGTTGTAAAGTTCTCCTTTAAAGTTGGCAATCGGGCTGTTTACGTAATTGTTGAAACGAGCAAACTGATTGACGAATTTCCAGACCGCCTCGTTCGAAGTGTGGAAGATGTGGGCGCCATACCAGTGGACATTGATGTCGTTGACGGTCTTTGTATAGCAGTTGCCGCCAATATGGTCGCGCCGTTCGACGACCAGGCAGCGTTTGCCCTGTTGCGTGGCCAAGTATGCAAATGTGGAACCATACAATCCGGCTCCAATGATTAAATAGTCGTACATATTGATTTATAATATATTAGTATTAACTTTTCAGCTGTCAAAATGCTTCGTTCTCACATTAAGGTTGCATTATTTTACTTGACCAGAGACTCCAGAAACAGTTCAGAACACCACAGTTGCCACTTCTGGTTGCCAGTAAGTTCCTGCATTGCTATATCTTCCCTAAAATACTTGTTCTTGG
>JAFWYO010000007.1 GCA_017517715.1 Bacteroidales bacterium | reverse complement strand
GTAAGTGTAGTAGTGACTCAGGACTTCCATCTTGAATTCGGGTGTGAATGTCCTGCGTGTCCTTCTTTTTGTCTCTTTTTTTTCCATTTTTTTGCTTTTTTTGAGCAAAAAAGTGTCAAGTTATTTCCGTTCAAGACAGGCTCGCAGGAGGCGGCAGGATGTGGTACGCGGTAGCCCTCCGTCGGCGGAAAAAACAGAACCGCCGCGTCGCGATCCGTGCGCAGGTAACAGCTGGGACAGGCGGCCCGCCGCTCCGCTGCGCCTGCGCGACACAAAATGAAATATTTTTTGCCATATCGGAAAAAGTTTGTAATTTTGCAAAATGAAATAAAGGCATTGATTTGATGAAACTATGGAATATACAATAATCATATACAAGAATCCCAATGGCTGGTACACAGGCCAATGCGAGCAAGTGCCTGAAGCAATTTCGCAGGGTGAGACTCTTGAAGAACTGAAAGAGAATATGGCCGATGCCATAAAGATGGTTATTGACTATAAAAAAGAGGAAACACGCAAACTGTATGCGGGTAAAAAGATTTTCCGCCGCCGTGTGGCTGTATTATGAAACGCAATATTCTCATTAAATTCTTGACAGAAAACAATTGTGTTTTGTTGCGTGAAGGGAAAAAGCACAGTTTGTATAAGAACTTGTCAAATGGAAATTTCACTGCGGTTCCACGTCATCCAGACATACAGGAAATGACGGTGAAAAGCATTTGCAAACAGCTTGGTATTCCTCAAGTGAAAATCAATTAAAAGCTTTCGGTTAACAAATAGGAACGGCCCTGCCAGGTGGCTCGCAGGTGGCGGCAGGATGAGGTACGCGGTAGCCCTCCGTCGGCGGGGAAAACAGAACCGCCGCGTCGCAATCCGTGCGCAGGTGACAACAGGGATATGGCTGATTTTTCAATTTGCAAATATACAAAAAGAATTCTATGTAGCAGAATGAGATTCGATATTTTTATTCTGTGTTACAGAATACTCGTGCTGTCAAAATGATGATGGTTCGGACAAAGAGAGGAGTTTGTCGAGAATAATTGAACTATTTCAAAAAAAAATCGTATTTTTGCAGTTTGAACCAATAGGCCCTAAGGGGTTTCTTTTGGTGTATTTGGTTGTGTAATAAATAGTTTGAATTATAAAGAAAATAAACATATAATGGAAATTGCTTCGAAATATGATCCTCGTGCTGTAGAGGAGAAGTGGTATGAATTCTGGTTGGAGAAGAAATTGTTTCATTCCGAGCCCGACCATAGGAAGGCCTATACGGTGGTGATTCCGCCGCCCAACGTGACGGGAGTGCTGCATATGGGCCATATGCTGAACAACACGATTCAGGATGTGTTGGTGCGCCGTGCGCGAATGATGGGCAAGAACGCCTGCTGGGTGCCGGGGACGGACCACGCGAGCATCTCGACCGAGGCGAAGGTGGTGAAGATGCTTGCCGAGCGCGGCATCGACAAGCGCAGCCTTACGCGCGACGAGTTCTTGAAATACGCCTGGGAATGGAAGGAAAAGTACGGTGGCATCATTCTGAAGCAGCTCCGCAAGCTGGGCGCCAGCTGCGACTGGGACCGCACGGCGTTCACGATGGACGAGGTGCGCTATGAGAGCGTTATCCGCGTCTTTGTGGACCTCTACAACAAGGGCTTGATCTATCGCGGTGCGCGAATGGTGAACTGGGACCCGCAGGCCCTGACGGCCGTCAGCGACGAGGAGGTGATATACAAGGAAAGCCACGGCAAGTTGTTCTACCTCAAATATTTTGTCGATGGCGAGGATAGGTATATCGTCGTCGCCACGACGCGTCCCGAGACCATTATGGGCGACACGGCGGTGTGTGTGCATCCCGAAGACGAGCGCTACCAGTGGCTGAAAGGCAAGCGCGTTGTCGTTCCGGGCGTGGGCCGCGTGGTGCCTATCATTATGGACGAGTATGTGGACCGCGAATTCGGTACGGGAGCGCTGAAAATCACGCCGGCGCACGACATCAACGACTATAACCTGGGGCTGAAGCACAGCCTGGATTCCATCAACATCTTCAACGACAACGGAACGCTGAACGCCAACGGCGGCAAGTATGCCGGTATGGACCGTTTTGCCTGCCGCAAGGCCATTATGAAGGACCTTGAGGAGGCCGGTCTGGTCGAGAAGACAGAAGACTATGTGAACAAGGTGGGCCACTCGGAGCGCACGGATGCTGTGATAGAGCCGAAGTTGAGCACGCAGTGGTTTGTGAAAATGAGCGAGATAGCCAAAAAGGCCCTCGAAGTGGTCGAGAACGGCAAAATCCAGTTCCACCCCGAAAAGTTCAAGAACAGCTACCGCCACTGGCTGGAGAACATCAAGGACTGGTGCATCAGCCGCCAGCTGTGGTGGGGCCACCGCATTCCGGCTTATTATTTTGAGCGGAAAACTAAGAACGGTGATTCGAGAACCGAAATCGTCGTTGCCCTGAATGAAGAAGAGGCCCGCAAGATTGCTGCCGAGAAGTACGGCTACAGAGGCGAGTTGCGTCAGGACGAGGATGTGCTGGACACGTGGTTCAGCAGCTGGCTGTGGCCGATAAGCCTGTTTGACGGTATCCGCAATCCTGACAATGAGGAGATTAAGTATTACTATCCTACCGACGACCTTATTACGGCTCCGGACATCATATTCTTCTGGGTGGCGCGTATGATTATGGCCGGCGAGGAATACCGCGACGAGGTGCCGTTCAAGAATGTCTATTTCACCGGCATCGTTCGCGACAAGCTGGGCCGCAAGATGAGCAAGAGCCTGGGCAACAGTCCTGACCCCATCGAGCTGATAGAGAAATACGGTGCCGACGGCGTGCGTATGGGTATGCTGCTGACGGCTCCGGCGGGCAACGACCTGCCCTTCGACGAGAGCATCTGCGAGCAGGGCCGCAATTTTGCCAACAAGATTTGGAATGCGCTGCGCCTGGTGAAGGGCTGGGCTGTGAGCGACGAGCTGCAGCAGTCGGCCGAAAACGCCGTCAGCGTGGAGTGGATGGAACAGCGAATGGCCTGCGTGCTGGAGGAGATTGAAAAGGACTTCGACCAGTACCGTCTGAGCGAGGCGCTGATGAGCACCTACAAGTTGGTTTGGGATGACTTCTGCTCGTGGTTCCTCGAGATGGTGAAGCCCGCATACGGCACGCCCATCGACCGCGAGACCTACGATGCCACGATACGCATATTCGAACGGCTGATGTGTATGCTGCATCCCTTTATGCCGTTCATTACCGAAGAGATATGGCACCTGCTGCAGGATACCAGCAGCAAGGTGAAGGAAGACCTTGTGGCGCAAAGCAGCATAATGATGCAGCATATGCCGGTCAGCGTGTTCTTCGACCAGCGGATGCTTGACGACTGCGAACGTGCGCAGGAGGTGATTGCCGGTGTGCGCAACATACGCAACAGCAAGGGCCTGTCGCCCAAGGAAACACTCGACCTCTTTGTCACTACGGGCGACGGTACAGGCCTCAACTCGCGTTTTGACGGCATCATCAAGAAGCTGGCCAATGTCGGTACGATCGAATATGTGTCCGAGAAGGTGGAGGGCGCCGTCAGCTTTATGGTCGGCACTACGGAATGCTTTGTTCCGCTGAAGATCAAGGATATCGATGTCGAGGCAGAGCGCAAGAAACTGGAAGAGGAGCTGAAATATGCCGAAGGCTTCCTGGCCAGCGTGATGAAAAAGCTTGGCAACGAGAAGTTTGTCAACGGGGCTCCGGAAAAGGTTGTTGCCGTGGAGCGCCAGAAGAAGGCCGATGCGGAAAAGAAAATCGCCGCCATCAAGGCACAGATAGAGCAACTTGGCAAGTAAGGACAACGAGAGGGCAAAAACCCGTTAGTCGAAAAAACAAATTGAATTTAAACCATAAAAGAACAGAAGATGAAAAGAAGCAGACTGTTGACCGTAATTACCTGTATGGCAGTGTTGTCGGGTGGCAATGTGTCAGCCCAAGAGGCGTCGCTGGACACCCTGCTGAGCCACATCAGGGAGTTGTCGTCGTCGAAATATGAGGGTCGTCTGTCGGGTACGGACGAATACCTTCAGGCGGCAGACTATGTGACGCAAGCGCTGGAGCGCTATGGCGTGAAGCCCTATAAGGGCGAATGGGCTCAGTATTTCGAGACAGAGTGCAACAAGATAGAGAACTGCACGTTCAACAGCTATGTGAACAGCAACGACACGCGCGAGGTGTATGTGCTGGGACGCGATTTCTGCTGTGCAGGGATGACAGGTCGCGGTTATGCCGATGCGCCTGTTGTCTTCTGCGGTTATGGCATTGACAATGGGGCGTTCAACGAATATGCCGATGTTGATGCTAAGGGAAAGATTGTTATGGTGCTGAGCGGTGTGCCGTCGTTCCTGCCAAGTGCAGTGACGGACAAGTATGTCCAGCTGCGCGACAAGGCGCGTGTGGCACGGGCTCACGGTGCCTGTGCTAGGGTGGTGGTGAATATGTCGCCCAGCTGTTCGCCCTACGAGGTGCAAGGCTCGGTGTATAATGGCGAGTTGCCTCATTTGCCGACGTTCCCGATCTTGCAGTCCACGCGCGACTGTGGCGACCGGCTGCTGCAAAACGAGAAAATGACCCTTGAGGAGGCTGTTCACAAGATTGGCGACAGCCGTACTCCTCAATCGTTCCATCTGCGCAAGAAGTTTGAAGTGGACGTAAATGCGAAGTATCATCCTGCTGCGTTGACAACCAACATAATAGGTGTTTACCCCGGCAACGATCCGAAGCTGGCGAACGAGTATGTGGTTGTTGGCGCTAGCCTGGACCACGTTGGTATGCAGGGCACTACCTGCCTGTTCCCTGGAGCCGACGACAATGCGTCGGGTGTTGCGGCGCTGCTGGAGACGGCACGAATGCTGCAATATGCTGAAGACCAGCCGTCGCGTCCTATAGTGTTTGCACTGTTTGCCTGTGGCGAGCAGCAGCACCTGGGGTCGCAGATTTTTGTGTCGAACTTCAAGCCGCTGAAGAATATCGAGGCTTTCGTCAACGTGACTGCGGTAGGTGTGGGCGACAGTATTGCCGTGCTGGGCAACAAACGTTATCCGCACCTGTGGAGTGTGGCGCGCAAGGTCGACACGCTTTATTGCGGCAACGATGTCGCTGTGGGAATGAAAACGATGCCGAAGGGCGACGCCGTTGCTTTCGACCACGTGGGTATTCCGTCGATCAACATCACCTCGTACAAAGGCCACAGACACAACCACGTTCCTAGCGATATAGTGGAAAACATCGATCGGCGCTATATAGTGAAAGCTACCCAACTGCTGTTTGAGACGGTTCTGGACCTTTCGTTTGGCGAATACCAGGGCCGCTCGAATGCATCGAAAAGGTTAAGATTTGAATAGTGATTAGTGAATTGTTATTAAATATAGATTCTTAACCTTAAAATAATAAATCTTAGGACAATAGAATGTTTGCTTTATACAAGAAAGAACTGTCGACTTTTTTTTCGTCGCTAACGGGATACTTGATTATAATAGTATTTCTGGTTTTCACGGGACTGATGCTGTGGGTGTTCCGTAGCAGTTTCAATATTCTGGACTATAAATATGCGGGGTTGGACGGCTTGTTTCTTCTTGGGCCGTTCCTGTACCTGTTCCTGATACCGGCCATCACGATGCGAATGCTGGCGGAAGAGAAACGTACCGGCACGCTGGAACTGTTGCTCACCAAACCGTTGTCGGAACTGACCATCATTATGTCGAAATTTCTGGCGGGCCTTACGCTGGTCGTCATTTCGCTGTTGCCGACACTGGTATACTATTGGTCTGTATACCTTTTGGGCGACCCTGTGGGCAATATCGATACCGGCAGCGTGATTGGGTCGTACATCGGCTTGGTGCTGTTGGGTGCGGCATTTATATCGATAGGCATTTTCGCCTCGTCGCTGACATCCAATCAGATAGTGGCCTTTGTGATAGCGGCGTTGCTATGTGCTTTCTGCTATCTGGGATTCGACTCGCTGTACCAGCTGACTCAGGGCGGCTTTGCACTGTTGCTGCGCTCGCTGGGACTCCAGCAACACTATGAGTCGATATCGCGCGGCGTTGTGGACACGCGCGATGTGGTGTATTTTCTTTCGGTAATAGCGCTGTTTTTGATGCTGACGCGAATGGTCCTGCAGTCGCGCAAATGGAAACGATAGAGGAGGAAAGAGAGATGAAAATGGATACGAGAAATATACGACGCCAGAATTTGCTGGGCATAGCGGCCGTGATAGCCGTTATCGTGTTTGTCAACGTGATAAGCAGTTATCTTTTCACACGTTTTGACCTTACGTCCGAAAAGCGCTACACGCTTTCGAACAGCACGAAGGAAATGCTGAAAGAGGTGGACGAAGAGGTGCTTTTCAGGGTTTACCTCGATGGTGACGATTTGCCTGCCGAATACCGCCGTTTCAGGAATGACATCAAGAATATGCTCGACCAGTTCAGGGCGTACAACAGGAATATAGAGTATGAATTTGTTGACCCGAACGGATTCAAAACCGACGAAGAGAAGATGCAGTTCTATCAGATGCTTGTCAAAAAAGGCCTTACGCCAATTCCCATCACGTCGCAGAACGAAGGGGTACAGAAGCAGCAGGTGGTGTATCCGGCAATGGAGGTGAGCTATAAAGGTCGCGAAACTGCCATACAGCTGCAGTCGTCGGGAATCAGCGGCCGTTCGACAGACGAAATAGTGAACACGTCGGTTGAGAACCTGGAATACAATTTTGTGACTGCGCTGCATCGCCTGTCGCGTCCGGTTAAGGCCCGTGTGGGATTCCTGTTGGGACACGACGAATTGGCCAACATAGATCTATATGATATCCAGATGTCGCTGGTTGAGGACTATGCGGTCGAAAATGTCGTTCTGGACCGCAATATCGATGCTCTTACCGGCAGGGTTCAGAATGTAAAGGATTCGAGCGTGATGATCAGCAACAAATATGATGTGCTGGTCGTTCCCAAACCTCTTAAGACCTTCACGGACAGGGATCTGTATGTCATCGACCAGTTTGTAATGTACGGTGGAAAGATTCTGTGGCTGGTGGATGCGCTCGATGCCGATATGGACAGCCTGCAGGACAAGGCGCAGACGTTTGCGACCCGACTGCCGACAAACCTGGAGGAGATGTTCTTCAACTATGGAGTGCGCATCAATCCCGACCTTATTATGGACTATCGCTGTCGCGGTATCCCGATGATGGGCACCGACAATCGGATGCAGCTGGTTCCGTGGTACTATTTCCCCACGCTGGTGCCGAATTCGAAGCACCCCATAGTGCGCAACCTGGATGTGCTGAAAACGGATTTTGTCAGCAGTATAGATTTGATAAACAATGATATTGACAAAACTGTCCTTCTGACGACTTCCGATCACGTACACATCAAGAACGCGCCGGTGAACATACAATTGTCGGATGCGATGATAAATGTTGACAACCAGCTGTTCAACAGGAGCAACCTGCCGGTGGCGGTATTGCTGGAAGGTAAATTCCAGTCGCTATACCGCAACAGGCTGGCCAGTTCGTTTGCCGAGTTGACCGAGATAGGATACCGTACCCAATGCGAGAAGCCAACCCAGATGATTGTTGTGTCGGACGGTGACATTATTCGCAACGGTGTCGGAACGAACGAACAGGGAATGTATCCGTACCCGTTGGGATACGACAGATACACGAATGTGGAGTTTGCGAACAAGACGTTTATCCTCAATGCTATAAACTACCTGGCCGGAGACGAGTCGCTCATCGATTCGCGTCCCCGATCGATATCCATCAGGCGCCTCGATGTTGCAAAGGTGAAGGAGCAGCGTGGCTATTGCCAGTTTGCCAATGTCGCCTATCCTGTCTTGATTGTGCTTGTGCTGGCAGGAGTGGTCCTGGTGGTTAGGTATTATAAGTACAAGAGAGACAAATAAATGAAGTCAAAGTATATTTGACATTTATGATAATTCACGGACATTCACGTTCAAAAAAAAAATTGCTGATAATTGCTGTTTAATTGCTGATAATTGCTGTTAAAAAATGAAATCGAAAAAGAACTTAATTATAACGACAATCGTCGTGCTGCTGGGAGTGGCAACAGTACTCGTGGTTTTGTTGCGTGGTCGCAGCCGCACTTTTAGTCAGGATTTTCAGATCGAGGCTGCCGCCCATCCCGGTCGTGTCAGTAAGATATATATGGCCGATAAGGAGAATCATCAGGTTGTTCTTGAGTATGTTAGCGATTCGGTGTGGCTGGTGGATGGTGTGTATCCGGCAAGCTATCCTATGGTGGAGCTGATGCTGCAGACCCTCTCGGATATGCGCATCCGCAATCAGGTGAACAAATCGGCAGCGCAGAATGTCACTAAGCAGATGGCTGCCAAAAGCGTCAAGGTGGAGGTGTACTACAAGGATTACAGAATCAACTGGTTCAAAGGCAAGTTCAGACTTTTCCCGTTTGTTAACCGCGATGTGATTTATGTGGGACACGATACGCAAGATATGATGGCAACATATATGTACCGTGAAGGAGACAGGACTCCCTATATTGTCAATATCCCAGGATTCAGAGGCTGCCTGTCGCCGCGTTTTGTCGTCGATTCGTATGCTTGGCGCAGTCACTCCATTGTCAGCTTGCCGGTACAGCGCATAGCGAAAGTGGAGCTGCAGATCCCCTCACAACCGGAAGAGTCCTTCCTGATAGAAAGGGAAGGGGAGGGGTTCGTTTTCAATAAGTTGAACCCGCTCAAGCGAATGGACGGCTTCGACACAGCCCGTGTCGCGCAGTTGCTGTCGTCGTTCGTGAACTTGAATTTCGACGAATTTGCCAAAGTCGTTCCTCAGGTGGAGTTGGATACCACATTCGCCGCAAGTCCGCGCACCATACTGAAAGTTACGGATATAGATGGCAATACCAAAACGCTGAAGACTTATATAAAATATTCAAACCCTGACGATTTGGTGACTATGCCGGACACGTCGATGTATCAGGTTTTTGACATCAACCGTCTGTATGCCATTCTTGATGACAAGGACACTGTTCTTATACAGTACTATATTTTCGACAATATCCTGCAGCCGGCTTCGTTCTTCCTTGGTCGCGAACACACTTACTTTGCACGATGAAACCGCTATTCCTGATAACGAACGACGACGGATACCAGTCCAAGGGTATCAAGACGCTGATTGAGACGGCTTGCAGTATGGGCGATGTGATAGTTATGGCCCCCGAGCGCAATTCGTCGGGGCTGGCACATTCCTTTACCAGCAGCCGCCCCATTCGGGTCAACTTCGTTTCGGAAAAGTACAATTGCAAAGTGTACGCTTGCGACGGTACGCCGGTGGACTGTGTCAAAGTCTGCTCTGAACATTTTTGTCCGCGCAAGCCCGACCTCGTGCTTTCGGGAATAAACCACGGAAGCAACTCGTCGATCAATGTGCTGTATTCCGGCACGATGGGGGCAGTGATGGAGGCTGCCGTGAGCGGACTGAAAGCCATCGGCTTTTCGTTGCTGGACTTCAGGGCGGATGCCGATTTTGCACCCGGAATGCCGTTCGTGAAAGAGATAATAGAGAAAAGCCTCCAAAACGACATCCCGGAAGGTGTGGCGCTCAATGTGAACATCCCGGTCCCGGCCGATGGCAAGATAAAGGGTAT
>JAFWYO010000075.1 GCA_017517715.1 Bacteroidales bacterium | reverse complement strand
GCGGAATCCGTTGTTGATGGTTTGCAGGAAGATGACGGTACGGCCGTTGGGAATGGCTCCGTTGGCCACGATGTTGTAGGTCAGCTGGCAGCTGTCGCCAACGCTGATGTTGCTGACATTTGTCGACGGGGACGATACTTCGAATGCGGGATCAAGCGAAAGGAGCGATATGGATGCACTGTTAAGGTCCGAGTGTCCGATGTTGCGGTTTCTGACGGTAATGGTTGCGTTGCCGTCGGTGCGCAGAGTGGTGCTGTCAATGCTGAAAGTCTGCATTTTAAGGTTGTCGGCATTGACGAGGAACTGGAATGTGGAGGTCGACATATCGTTGATGGTGTTGCCCCAGCGGACGATGACTTTAAATGTGGCTTGGGTCTGGTCGGGTGTTTGGCCCCAAATGTGACCGGTGCCGACATTGTGCAGAAATAGTGTCTCGCCAGAAGCGAGCCCGGTGCCGAGGCCGATGATGCCGGTAGTGTCGAGAAGGATGCTGCCGTCGAGGTTTTGGAACTCGATGGAGATGTTAGCGGCATCGCTGATGCCCATATTTTGCAGTTTGACATCGAAGCTGATGTCACCATCGGCGCATAAGGTTGCCGTTGGCGTCATTTCTAAGGTGTTGACATAAGGCCCGTTAGCTATTACGTTGATGGTTTGGATTCGAGGCTGGTAACCTTGAGCGGTAATGACGATCTGGTATTCGCCGGGATTGCTGAGGGCCTGGAACGACAGCGTCGCTACGCCATTTGCGTCGGCAAAAGCGGCGCCGATAAGGTTGTTGTCTTCGTCGGTAAAACCTATGTAAGCATAGGGGATAGTGTTGATTGTGAGGCTTGTGGACCCGACATTGGCAGCGGCCGGCACATTGGCTGTAATGGGAAACGGGACGCCGTGGATGTAGGGCATCAGCGAGGGGTCGCCCATCACGTGGTAGATCTGCCAGTAGTATTCTTTCATACCATTGCCGGTGGTGCTGGCCTGGACAGCCATATTGCCGGCCTGGATCATAGCGCCCATCGAGAGGTACCATTTGTCGTAGGTCTCGTTGTGCGAATGGTATAGGCGGTCGTACATACCCAGATTGTTGGCGTCGTAGTTAGCGTTCATCGTGTTGTTGATGTTGTTGCGGATGCCGACAGTCCAGTAGAAGTCTTCGGTCCAGTAGGTCGAATTGCTGCCGCCGATGTAGCCTACGGCACCGGCGTTGTTGCCTTTGCGCAGCAAGGTTTCGCCAAAGCAGGCGTCGATCTGGAAACTATTGGTGAGGCAGCAGTTGCCTATCATCACCATCGGCTTGTCGTTGTTGGTCATCTGTGCCACGTTGTTGTTGGTGAAGCTTGGGTCGCCCCACGAAGTCGTGGAGCCGTGGGCGGTGTAGTTGACAAAGCCGCAGCCGTTGTTGTAGAGGTTGCGCAGGGCTGCCGACGTGCCGCTGGCTTGCGAACTGCCTGTGACGGTGACGCCAGCGGGGGCGAAGCTGGTGTTGTTTTTATAATATACAATATTATTAAATCCATTGGCTGTAGTGATGTAGGTCTTAGCCACATAATCCATAGCCGGGTCGCCATAATTGTATGCGTTGTCGCCGGAATATCCGCCGTCGACGCCGGCTATAAGGGCTGCAGTTCCGAGGTAGGACGGGTCGGGGAAGGTGTACTGCTCATACATCAACGTCTTGGAAATCTGAGGCTCAAGTTGCGACAGGTTTTGGGCCGAGAAGCGACCGTAGTAGCAGTCGGGCAGGTTGTCGTTGCCTGTCCAGCAGCAGTAGCTGAGGTCGCTGTGTTGGGTTTCAGTGCTGTATGGTGCGGAAGTAAGAATGAAAGCGGGGACCTGTGCAATGTCGCCGACGAAGAGTACGTATGTCGGCGCAGGACTTGTGGCTGTGGCGTTGTCGTAAAGTCCTTGCAGATAGTTTTTTATGCTAGAAGTGGTGTTGCCCACATTGGCGTCGTCGGTATATACAAGGTCGACCAGGAAACCCTTGCGTGTCTTCCAGGCGGCAAATTCGTCGAGGGCCCCACGGAACGAGCTGTGTGCCACAATGGTATAGCGCAAGGGCGCGTTTGTATGGTTGTCCTTGCTGCCCAAAGTGTTGATTACGTTGCTGCTGCTGTTGAATGCAGGACTTGCGTAGAGTTGCTGCATCCGTTTGGTGGCTGCGATGTCGGCATTGCGTTGCTGTATGGTTATTGAAAGGCTCTTGACGACAATCAGTTGGTTCGTTGCAGGATTCCACCTGATAGGGCTGTACGAAACCGAAGCCAGATTGCGGTTTCGGGCCACGCCCAAAGAATTCAGCTCGATCAATGGCGCGCCGCAGAATTCGTTGCGACCATAAGCGGCCTTGTCCATAACAAGAGTCACAGGCGAAATGTCGCTTTTGCTTCGCGACGGTTGCGCAGGGACTATGGCTTCGTCGATGCCGAGAATGGCCGCGTCGATGGTGTCGCATTCGATGCTTTCAATGTTGAAATACAACCCATCACCAAGAGGCACTTCAATGATTTTGACGAGTGACGGTAGTGCCGGCAGTCCTGCAGCGGTCTGGGAATAAAAGCCCGGCAGGGTCAGAGCGCAGAATTCGTGCTTCAGGATACTTGTTTGGGTAACTGTCGGTTGCGGCGTGCTGAATTGCAGGCGGATCTTGCTATAATCGCTTTGCTTGACAAGGCAGTTTTGTGCCACGGAAAATGCCGAAAAGCAAATCAAAGCTACTAAGATGATGTATTTCTTCATTTTATTGAGTTTTTTTTATTTCATTAATCGTTTGTTAAAAATTTTTTCCATATCGGCTCGTCGGGAGGTGCTGCGACAATGGTAACCGGCTCCTTCTTGACTGGATGTATGAAAGTTATACTTCTGGCGTGCAATGAGATGCCGCCGTCGGGGTTCGACCGTTCGGCACCATATTTAAGGTCGCCTTTTATGTGGCAACCCATATTGGCAAGCTGTGCGCGAATCTGGTGGTGGCGCCCGGTATGGAGGTCGATTTCTATCAGGTGATAACCACCCTTGCTAACACCTAACAGCTTGTAGTCCAATACGGCCAACTTGGCGCCGTCGGTGCCGGCTTTCACCACATAGCTCTTGTTTTGTTTCTCGTTGCGCAGCAGCCAGTCTTCGAGGTGTCCCTCGGTGTGGAGCGGAGCCTCTTTGCACAGGGCCCAGTAGGTTTTCTGCATCTCGCGGCCTTTCACGCTTTCGTTCATTCGGCTCAAAGCCTTCGATGTCTTTGCAAAGAGCACCACGCCGCTCACGGGACGATCCAACCGATGGATGACGCCGCAAAAGACATTGCCGGGCTTGGCGTCGCGCTCTTTGAGGAAGGCTTTCACCATTTCCGGCAGCGGCAAGTCGCCCGTCTTGTCGCCTTGCACAATCTGCCCGCAGCGCTTGTTCAGCGCCAGCAGGTGGTTGTCTTCGTATAATATTTGTTCTGCAAGCGACATAACGGCAGGTTAAACTTTTGCTATTGGGGTAATGCCATTTTTGACGACATCGTCCAGTTTTACGCACAATTCGGTGCCCAGAGGCAAATACATATCCACACGCGAGCCGAACTTGATGAAGCCTATCTCGTCGTTCTGCTTGACGACATCGCCCTTCTTGGCGTAGCACACTATTCGGCGTGCCATTATGCCGGCCACCTGGCGCAGCAGCATCTTCTTGCCGTTAGGCAGCAGCATACCGATGCTGGAACGCTCGTTCATCAGCGACGATTTCGGGTGCGAAGCCACAAAATAGTTGCCTTTGTGGTAGTTGACATAATCTACCGTGCCACTGATAGGGTAGCGGTTGACGTGCACGTCGGTGCCGAACATAAAGACGCTGACCATCAGGCATTCACCGCCGACATACTCTTTCTCGTTCACCTGCTCGATGGCGCAGATACGGCCGTCGGCAGGGGCTATGAGCAGGCTCTCGTCCTGTGTGAAGGTGCGTTTGGGAATACGGAAAAACGAAGCCAACGCAAGCCAGAAACCAAACATAATGACGATGAGCAGCCATTCAGCAACATTGAACGGACGACACCAGATAACCATCGCAGCCGTGATGGCGGCAAAAAACAGGAACGTGGTTGTCAGCAATCGGTGACCTTCTTTGTGGATATACATAATTTACAATGTTATTATTGTGATGAAAAAGAATACAAAAGGAACGGCCATCAGAATGCTGTCGAAACGGTCCAGCACTCCTCCGTGGCCAGGCATAATTTTGCCGCTGTCCTTCACGCCGCAATAGCGTTTGAACATCGACTCCACGAGGTCGCCAAGTGTACCTGCTGCGCTGCAAATCAAGCCTATAGCGGCCCATCCGATAGAAGTTAAATGCGGGTAGAAATAGGGTCCGGCAAAAATTGCTGCCGCGATGCAGAAGAGGGCTCCTCCCGTTGTTCCTTCCCACGTCTTGTTGGGCGAGTGGCGTTCCCACATCTTGTTGCGGCCCAGCAACATACCGGTCATATACGCAAAACTGTCGTTGACCCATATCAGGATGAAAACCATCATAATTAATCCCGAATCAATGGATTGCAGTGTGTTGGCAAGGGCCAGCGGAGTCATAATCCATATCGAAGGCAGCAGGGTGTGGCCAATGCTGGTAAAGGGTTCCTCGTCGTTGCTCCACAGTTGCGCAATGAAGGTCGTCAGGTAAAGTATCGGGGCCAGACAGCCGATTATTATTCCGACATTCAGCAAAACGCCCATCGTTTTCAGCTGCTCAACGGGCCACAGGCTGTTCTGTAAAAGCGGGAAAACCGTGGCGAGATAAACAATCACACCGGCAATGTAAGCCATTGGACGGTTGCATCTTATGCCGCGTTTCGAAATGTTGTTGATGTATTCGTATATGCCGATAATGCCTATGATGAGGAAAACGCTGGCAAACAAAATGTTGCCCGCAAGGGCGTTGTCCATCCATCGCCCGGCATAAATGGCCCCAACGACTATCAGCACATAGACGGCCCCGCTTAGTGTTCGTGTTACGAATTTGTTCATTTTTCTTCAGCTAAGGTTATGGTTCATATTCAATTGTTTCGTCTTCTATCAGTATCAGATACAGGCTCTGCTGCCCTTTGCGGTAGGCGTAGCTGCTTGGCGAAGTGATGATTATCTGCTCCGGATAGTCGGCGTAGAGCTCTTTCAGGCGCTCGTTGGCTGTTTGCCAGTCGCTTACCACCTGCGACGTGAATGCCAGCACCACGGTGGCCTCGGGCAAAGCGGGGATGTTTATTCCCAAGCCGAGATTTGACGATATCACGATGCCGCCGTTTGTCGCCACCAGCGCTTCGCACAGCGTGGCGCCCAGTGGGTATCGCTTCGAGAGGTCGCAGGTGCAGCAGTTCGTTATTCCGATATGGCCGAAAAACGATGTCACATTCTCGCTGGCACAGCCAATCATAATGTTGTCATACCTCTGCTGTATCTCTTCGATGCGTGCCCGTATGTCGTTCTCGTCCAGACAGTAATACATCGTGCCACCCGCTTGTGTGAAGTTCTGGGCAAAAGCCACGCTTAGGTCTTCGGCCGTTTGGGTGTCGGCCGCATTGGCGTTGGGTATTTCGCAGTCGGTCGTGTCGTTGCGGTCAATCAGCGCCTCGCGGATTTCTTTCATCACCCTGTCCGAACGAAGGTTTCCTGCCTGTACTATCTGGTTGTGTCGGTTGTCTTGCATCGTTTTTGGTGATATATGATTGGTTATTTTCGACCTGTTTTTTAAAACTCGAAGATTATTTGGACTCTATTCTGCCTTTTCCGCAGACGGGGCGGTCTGGTTTTCTTCAAATGTATCTGCTTGATTTTCCGTTGTCGATGTCGCTTGCGAAG
>JAFWYO010000074.1 GCA_017517715.1 Bacteroidales bacterium | reverse complement strand
TACCGCGACATCCCCTCTCGGAGAGGGGTGCCCAACGGGCGGGGTGTGTCGCATCCTCAATCCAAAGCAATAAATCGTGTCGCTCCTGCACCCGGCAGGGCATTTCTCTGCCGGGGGGGGGCTTCCGAAGCGGGCTCGAAGCCTCAAAAAGGCACACAACATTAAAAAACACCCTGCAAATTTGCCGAAAACGGAAGGTCGCGGCGAAAAAAAAACGCCGAAACGGTATACTAAATCAATTTTATTTGTACCTTTGCAGAGTAAACTTTAGGTTTATCAAGCGTCACAGAACACTAATTGTCATATATTTAGACGGTGCTCGCCTGAAAATGTTATGACAATTTGTCGTTTATTTTATTAGTCTGTCACTGATTTTATCAGCATTTTTTAACAAGAAAAACTAAATTAACAAGATATGAAACATATACTAAAAATTTTTTTGATAGCATTACCGCTGATGGCGGCTATGCTATTGCCGGCGACATCGCAGGCACTGCCAACAGATCGTGCGTTCGTACAACGCATACTTGACTTAAGCTACTACGATGCCGTGAAGACTGCACAAGGCAAGTTGCACTTCAGGATTCCTGTACGTTATTATTTCGGAAACTACACTTATAGTTATATTACCAATGGCCAGGTCTACTATATTGCGGGCGGTCAGCCCCCTGTGCCTATTCTTGAACTCTATTATCTTGGTGGACATAAGTTCCGAGTGAAGTCGGGAACCGTTGTGTTCACTTCGGCAAGTGATGGCGTGAATGCAACTTTCAATACCGATACCATCCAAATGCACAATCTGACGCACGATTTGGAGGGAAGTAATTCAGAAGAAGTGCGCACGAATCTCTACCGACAAGAGTATTACATCGAGTTCGACTGGTATCCGCCAGAGGCGGTTCTGGGGAGTACTATCACGGCGGGTGTACAATTCCAATCAACAGTAGCTGAGACTACTTACCCAAATGGGTACCCTGTAACTACCCAAACCCAATACACAAAGAACTTCATCCTGGGCACATTCAGCAACCTCAACAGCCGCGATGTGCAGCCCCAGCTGATAAACCCCATCTTCTATTCCAACAACGAAAACAGCGCCAACTCAGCAGGCAAGGTGGCGGTGCCCTACGTCGCTTTCCAACAGCCCATCAAGTACTACACCTCGTGGAACACGGCACAGATCCCCATCCAAGACCAGAGCGGTATGCTATGGCTCCAGGCCGAAGACACCGTGCAGCCCGGCTTCCGCATCTTTATGCAGGTACACAGCTCCGAGTCCACCGACTCGTCCGACATCATTCTGTGGTACACGTCCAATAAAGTCAACGTACCCGCCTACCACCGCATCCACGACTTCACGGCCAGCGCCTACTCCTACCAGCGCGAGGGCGACAACATCACCTATTACGACAACCGCTACAAGCAGCTCAGCTGGAAGATACGCTATCCCAATGCGGAGGACATCGTGCTGAACGATATGTTCGAGCTGCAGCGTGCCTACAGCAGCGACTTCAGCGACGCGCAGACCATCGCTATGATGCCCATCGAGTGGGGCGACACCGCAACGGACGAGAAAACCTTCACCTACGTCGACTCCGCCCGTGCCGCCTGGTACAACCCCGTCGAGCACAGCAACACCATCTACTACCGCGTGCGCCGCACCTCGTCGGCCATCTGGGGCTGGACAGGACACGACTACGCCCGCAGCGCCAGTGTCAGCCCCGATCTCTATATGGCGAGGTTCAACAACACTATGTACTACCACCTTGACGACAATTTCGCCGACAACCACAAGGTGCATATGACAATCCGAATGAGCAACTCTAATTACAACAGTCCGTGCGGTAACCACAGTTGCCACGAGCCCTGGGGCTATTGGGACGACCGTGCCACACTCTATATCCTCAAGATTATGCAGGAGACGGGCGATACCATCCGCATCCCCGTGCCTGACGACTCCATCAAGGCTGCACTCTACCGCGTTATACACAATCCCGACTGGGACACCTATTATTATGGGATTGTCAGTTTCACCTACACCGACGTGGCAAACAGCCCCTGCATCCACTACTCATACGCCTGGATGCTCGACACAACCGGCATCAATCTGCCACTGCAAAATTATGCCAGGCTCTCCGGAACGATTACGTCCTCCAGTGGCAGCAGCACGCCCTACTACACCAATGCCGCCAACCTCGAAAGCCTCAGCGGCACGCACCAGACCTCGCCCGAATATGTGCGCCTTACCTGGGGGATGACCGACGGCGGCGTCGACGAATTTCTCGTCGAGACAAGGCCCGACAACGACCCCAACGCTGCCTGGACCACCCTCGGCACCACGACCAACAGCTTCTGGGTGGACCGCACGGCCGACCCGCAGATCAGCCCCGTGTGGCAGTACCGCGTGACGATGAGCTACACCTGCGAAGGCAATACCGTCAGCACAAGCCACGTCACCACCGGCTCGCGTTCGCCCTACGGCCGTATCGCCGGCCGCGTGCACTACGAGGACGGCAGCGGATGCCCCGGCATCACCGTCACCGCCACGCGTACCGACAACGGCGCCACGGTGCAGGTGGTCACCACCGACTCCACGGGTGCCTACCTCTTCGACAGTCTGCCCTACGGCGGCGATGTGGAATATGCCATCACCCCCACCTCGCAGACAGCCCAGTTCCGCTACAACAATACCAACTCCACGTCGGCCACCATCACGCTGACGCTGAACCGCTGCAATACGCAGGGGGTTGACTTCGACAACATCAGCTCGGTGCGCTTCACCGGCCGTGTGCTCTTCGAGAACAGCTCGGTGCCTGTGCGCGACGCCTGTTTCCGCCTCAACGGCACGACGATGCGCTTTGCCGGCTCGCCGGTGCGCACCGACGCCAACGGCAACTTCGAACTGCGCGTGCCGCAGGGTAGCGCCTTCACGCTGCAGGTGGTCAAGGACGGCCACCACTTCGACGGCGACGGCTATGTGCGTATGGATGGCGACAGCCTGCTCACCCTCGACACACCGCTCGACGGTGTGCGCGTGTGGGACCAGACCAAGGTGCGCCTCACGGGACGCGTCAGCGGCGGTCTCGACCAAGCGGCCTTGCCCCTCGGCCTCGGCCTCTCGCACAACAATCTGGGCGACAACCTCCGCCTGGTCCTCGAGCTCGAGGGCGACAACGTGAGCTATGTGGTGCGCGTGCCCTCCGACCTCACCAAGGACACACTTGAATATACTGTTCCTCATCTGCTGTATGGTGGATTCAACGGAGTGGACACTGTGGGACAGACCCAGGTCCACTACCAGCTGCGTCGCGTGGTCATCGAGCCCGACCCGGTGACGGGCGAGTTCAGCGCCGACCTCTTCCCCGTGCGGTGGAAGATTGTGCAGGCCAACGCCACCGGCTATGCCACCCTCTTCAGCCGCGGACGCACGGGCGATGTGGTCGACCTCAGCGATGCCGCCACGGTGAGCGATACCGTGCGCGAAGCCCCCACAGGCGCCAACGCCTGGGGCCAGTATGCCCGCTACACCACCAGCAATGCACAGTACAAGCTCACCTACCGCGCCCCCATCAGCATCACCTGCAAGCAGCTGCACTGGGGTATGGAGGTCGACTACCTCGGCGAGCCCACTATGTCACGCCAGAACATCACCAACCAGATTATCCAGGTACCCTTGGCCACCAAGCAGGCCGACGGCACCTACAGCTACCTCTTCGGGGCTCCGGTCTTCAAGAGCGGCACCTACGACTTCCGCGCCTACGCCCACGAGGACTATTACTACAACAACAATCCTAACGGCGCCCTCGACGAGGTGCGCATCAAGGGCGGCACGCTGAAGGTCTACAACGGAATGCACGAAAACGAGAACGCCAACACGCAGGTGATGAGCCTTGAGCTCGACTCCCTCGGCAGCGCCGACTTCAGCATCCCCATCGACTATGTCTCCTTCGTGCGCAGCGATACCAACGTGCAGCGTGTGCTCGACCTCTCGGTCGAGAGCGAGGGCGAGTATGTGGTGCAGCAGGCTGTGCGCGGCTACGTGACCGGCCACCGCGCCACCGCAGCCGACGCCGTCACCTCGACCCACGGCACCATCCAGCTGCTCGACGTGCTGCGCGACCCGCCGGGAAGCACCTCAAGTGCCTATATCGAGAGCGGCGCGGAATACTCCTACAGCTACACCTACGACTTCCAGTTCAAGTTCGGACTCGAATTCGGTCTTACCCTCGGTACTCAGGCCAAGATGTTTATGGGTGCAGGAATTGGTGTGTTCAGTGGACAGACAATGGACTTCAGCACTACTTATGACTTCTCCCTGCCTATCTCCAGCAGCTATAACTACAAGCACGAAGGCAACTACACCTTCCGCACCAACGAGCGCATCAGCACCAGCGACAATCCCTACTTTGTCGGTCAAGATGCTGATGTCTATATCGGCGCGGTGCAGAACGTCTATTTCCGCCGTGTGGATGCTGTGCAGCCTCTCGACTCGTTGACATTCGATGCCCTCGGCGGCCGCGATGCCAACGGCACTATGCGGACCGTGGGCACCGGCGTTGACACCAACGGCCAGCGCTACTACCTGGTCATCGGCAGCGAGCTGGAGAGCGGTCCCGCGTTGGCTGCCACCTTCGCCTACACCCACAGCCATATCCGCGACAACCTCATTCCGCAGCTGATGCACCAGCGCGACGCCTTGCTGCTGACCTGCGACAGTGCCACCGCACAGGCCACCGCCAACGCTCGCAATACACAAGTATATTGGAGCCGCGTAGCACCCAGTGACACAAACTGGGGTAGCGACTATTTGGCTATGCTGCCCGAAAACTCGTCGCAGTATTATGTCGACGAGGTGGCCAGCCTGAACCGTCGCATCGCCGACTGGGTCAAGCTGCTGCTACAGAACGAGGCCGAGAAGGTCGCCGCCATTCACCAGAGCCAGCACGACTCGGTGGCTACCTATTCCGTCAGCGGTCCTCTCACACTCTCGCACTCCGACACCTACTCCTACAGCGATGCTTACCACGTCTATTGGGACTATCCCGGCGCCAGCGTGGGTACAGGAGACCTGGTCAGCCATTTGGGCAACGCTTTCAGCAGTTCTATTACGCAATTAATTAAAAATGCATTTAATGATATTAACTATTATCACAATAATTATGGTGGTGCTCTTGGTGAAAACAGTGATAGTCCATACAAAGTAGCCCTCAATGCCCCAGGTTCTGCTACCAAATTCTCGCTTGTACCCATTATCGACTTCCAGTTCGGGCGCGACCCCGAGGAGCGCCTCTCGCACACACGTGAGATAGGCTTCACCCTGGCACCTGATATGTACAGCAATATGGATGTCAGCGTCTATCGTTTGAAGAAGAGCATCAGCGACTTCGCCTTCAACACTGCCTCGGCCGACACGCGCGACTTCGTCAGCGAAGGCAACGACTACGACGGCGACGACTACCTCTACGGCTCACTGGTCTACTACCTGCGCGGTGGCGCTACCAGATGCCCCTGCGAGGTGGCCGACAGCACCGAGTTTTACCGCCCCAAGATGCCACTCTCGGCAGGCTCGCTGCGACTCGAGAACCCCAAGGTCGACATCAACGTCCACGAACTCAGCAATGTGCCGATAGACCGTCCCGCAATCTTCACTATCCAACTCTACAACGAAACAGAGGCCACCGCAGGTTCTGGCGTAGAGTTTCCCATTACCTTCAAGCTAAAGATGAAGGACTCGAGCAATCCACACGGCGCCCGCGTCTATATCGACGGTATGCCCCTTACCGACGGCCGCAGCATAATCCTCACAGGCTCGCAAGTCATCACCAAGACTATGGAGGTCTATGCCGGCGACGGCTACGACTTCGAAGACCTCATTATCGAGTTTCAGTCGACCTGCATCGCCTCGACCAAAGGCCAGGCCCAGTTCTCGGTACACTTTATGCCGGTGAGCTGCGACGTCAACATCGAGCAGCCGCACGAGAACTGGGTGCTCAACACCCTCTCGCCGAAGGACTCGACGGGCTACTACCTGCCGGTGAGCATCATCGACTATGACGTCAACTACCGCGGCTTCGACCACATAGAGCTACAGTACAAGCTGTCGACGCAGAGCGCCGACGAGTGGGTGACCATCTGCTCCTACTATTACGACAGCGCCATCTATGCCGCCGCCAGCGGCACCAAGGCTATGATTACCGGCGGCCGCATCGACAACATACACTTCTATGGCGAACGCGACCCCATCGAGCAGCACTACGACCTGCGCGCCGTGAGCTTCTGCCGCCACGGCTCGGGCTTCATCACCAAGTCGTCGCCTGTGCTCACGGGTACCAAGGACACTCGTCCGCCGCGCGTCTTCGGCCAGCCCGAACCGGCCTTCGGCATCCTCGGCGTGGCCGACAACATCAAGTTGCGCTTCAACGAACCCATTGCCGGCAACTACCTTGACGAGGACAACAACTTCCAGCTGCTCGGCGTCACCAACTCGAGCGGACGCATCACGACGGGCACCTCGCTCTACTTCGACGGAACACCCACCTGCGGCGCATCGAGCGAAGTGACACGCGTGCTGGCCAACAAGTCGTTCAGCATCGACCTCATCGCCAAGCCCTATTCGCCCATCCCCGCAAGCAAGATGGAACTCTTCGGACACGCCACTTCGGGCAGCAACATCTCCTTCGGCTTGGTTCCCGACGGCGACAGCTGCCGTATGTACCTCGACATTAACGACTACCATATGGTGTCGAAACCTATGGAGCCGCTCACCGACTTCCGCCGTATGGTGGTCGTCGTCGACCGCGACGAAAACCAAGTGCGCTTCTTCGCCGGCACCAGCGAGCTGACCGACCAGGCCAACTTGACAGACTCCCTTATCAACACTCAGCTCTCATCCCTCCGCTCTCAATCCGCACCGCTGGTCTTCGGACACGGCTATCGCGGCAATATGCTGGAGACGCGTGTATGGATCAAGGCTTTGAACCAGGCCGAGATTGTTGAGACCCACGAGAAGCACCTGACGGGCTACGAAAAGAAACTTGCGGCATACTACCCGATGAACGAAGGACGCGGCAACACCTGCGCCGACCTTGCCAGCGGTTCCACGCTGACCCTCCAAGGCTTTGCCTGGACCAACCCCGCGGGCTATGCCCTGCACCTCGACGGCACACAGCCCGTCAGCCTCGACCAGGACATCTTCTCGCGCTCGGCCATCCAGGACTACACCCTTATGTTCTGGTTCCGCACCACGGAGCAGAACGCACCGCTCTTCTCGGCCGGCTGGCGCCAGCGCGGCTATCAGGGCGTTGACGGTTTCGACGGCACACTGATTGCCTTCGAGAACGGCAACCTGAGTTTCCACAACGGCAACCTGATGCAGCAGGCCAGCGGCACCTTCGCCGACGGCGCTTGGCACCACTACGTGCTGACCGTCAACCGCACGCAGAACAACGCCGCCATCTACGTCGACGGCAACCTGATGAACACCTTCGCCACCGACACACTGAGCGGACTGAGCGGCGATATGATGCTCGGAGGCGCCTGGAACAGCGATGTGCTGACTGGCAGCATCGACGAGTTGGTACTCTTCGAGCAGGCTCTGCCCAAGAACCTCGTTGAGGCCTACGACAACATCGCCCCCTACGGCGACGAGATGGGCCTCGTGTCTTGGCTGCCCTTCAGCGAACAGGTCGAGAACAGCAACGGCATTATGGAAGAGCACTTCTCCATCAACAACCGCAAGATATTCCGCACCACCGACGGCACGGTGGTTGAAAAAATACAACCCCTTGTCACCGCACCGGTATTCTCAACCCTCAACACCCAGTTCGCAACCAACGAGGACATCGCACCCGTGCGCGAGCGCGGTCTGTTGGGCAAGATGAATTTCGACTGGAGCTTTAACC
Organism: Bacteroidales bacterium; assembly: GCA_017517715.1. Classification (GTDB taxonomy): domain Bacteria; phylum Bacteroidota; class Bacteroidia; order Bacteroidales; family P3; genus Colimorpha. The sequence continues at coordinate 9,304 of JAFWYO010000074.1, read as the reverse complement.
AGGACGAGCTGCTCATCAACATCAATATGCTCGACCGCGAAATCAACAAGAACAACATCTTCATCACCGTGCGCAACGTCGAGGACCTCAACGGCAACCGCACCGTAAGCCCCACTATGTGGCAGGTCTATGTCAACAAGAACGTACTGCTCTGGAGCGAGAACCGTCTGCAGGGCGTCTTCTACCAGACGATGGTCGACGACTTCGAGCTTTCGGCCGACATCCAGAACATCAGCGGACGCCGACACCAGTTCACCATCGAGGGCTTGCCCAGCTGGATGAGCGTCAGCCAAGCCTACGGCAGCATCAACCCGCAGGAGACCATCGGTCTGCACTTCACCATCGACCACAACCTCCCCGTGGGCATCTACTCCGAAATCATCTACCTCACCGACGAAGACGGCCTCAGCGAGCCACTGAAAATTATGGTGGAAATCAAGGCCATCTGCCCGTGGGACGACGACAACCCCAACGGCTACGCACGTCAGATGTCGCTGCGTGGACAAGTGATGGTTGATGGCGCCTACGACAGCGACTCCAAAGACGTAGTGGTTGCGTTGCTGGGCAACGACATCGTGGGCCTGGCCAATGTCGACTTCAACGCCGAAGCCAGCACCAGCTACCTTTACCTCACCATCCACGGCAACGAGGTCTTCGAAGGTATGCCTCTCCACTTCCGCCTGTGGCAGGCATCGACAGGACGCATCTACAGCCTGATGCCTTCGACCGACGTAAGCTACCAGAACGACGCCACCGTGGGCCTGCCGCCGGCCGCACCCGTACTCCTCTCCACCTCAGCCAACGAGGTGCAAAGTATCGACATCAAGCAGGGATGGAACTGGATATCCTTCTACCTCTTCCCCGACACCAACAGCTTCATCGACGACCTCCTCTACAGCTCCACGCCGTGGAGCCAGGGCGACCAGCTGAAAAGCGTCGCCACTCAGCAGTTTGCCGAATGGGACGGCGAGCAGTGGACAGGCACATTCTACAATCTTGACCATAGGCAGATGTACCTGATGCGCACCGCCGACTACCACAACAATATGCAGATGGCCGGTCGCCGCCTTGCCACCAATGCCGAGCGCACCATCAGTCTGCACCACGGCTGGAACGCCTTCCCCTACCTGCTTAGCACCACGCTGAACCTGACTAACGCTATGGCCGACTATATCGAGAACGTCACCGTCGGCGACATCATTAAATCGCAGACAGAGTTCGCCGTCTTCTCGGAGAACGAGCGCTGGGAAGGCTCGCTGAAGGTCCTTACCCCCGGCAAAGGCTACCTGCTTTACAGAAACGCCGAGTCCACGGTGAACTTCACCTTCCGCAACGGCAACAAGGAAGCTGAAAACGGAAAGATGAAAGCGGAAAGCGAGGCTGACGCGCCAGCCACCAATATGACCATCATCGCAGCTCTCAGTCCAGAGCTCTCAGCCCAGAACTCTCAGCTTACGGCTTACATCAACGGTGTTCCCGCAGGTACCGTCACCCCGCAGGTTGTCGATGGCGACACGCTGTTCTTCCTCACCCTCGGAACCGACAACGCTGGCGAAATCACCTTCGCCATCGAACAGGACGGAACGCAGACCAGCGTAGCTCCGATTTCCGCTCTCCGCTCTCCGATTGCTGTTTCCGCAGTTCCCGACCGTCATTACGGCACGCTGACTGACCCCGTAATACTTTCCGCTTTCAACTCTCAGCTTTCAACTATCACCGCCTATCCTATCCCATTTACCGACTATGTCGACTTCACCTCTACCGACGGCTGGGCGGATGATTTCACCATCACTATCTATAACGCCAGCGGTGTCATCATCGACCGCATCAACAGCACACGATGGACACCCACAACTACCCTCGCCGCCGGCGTATACTTCGCTACGGTGAACAATAACGGAACAATAACCACGATTAAACTCATCAAGAAATGAAAAACAAAATAATGACAATCGCACTCGCTGCTCTCTTCTTCCTTGCCTCCTGTGGCGAGGAAGAAGTCAGCGAAAAACCGTTTTCCATACAAGGCAACATCGACGACCCTGCCTGGGTGGTCGGTACCGAATATGACTATTCGAGCAGTATGACCGCCGTGATCCAGGTGAACCTGCAGATGGCCGACGATATGCCAGTACCCTCCGACATCTGGACGACCGACGTTGACGACCGCCTCGGCGCCTTTGTGGGCGACGAATGTGTAGGCGTCGCCCAGTGCGACGACCTCGGGCGCTTCTTCCTCTTCATCCACGCACCTTTGCAGCCCTACGGACAGATAACCTTGCGCTATTACTCCAATAAGCTGCACAACATCTTCAACACCGACACCTCCTTCCCATTCGTCAACGGCGGACAGCAAGGCACCGCAGCCGAACCACTGCTCATACCCTTTTGGGCCGTCACACAGTGACCTGTGAATAGTGATAGTGACCAGTGACTTGTGACCAGTGACCAGTGATACGAGCGCATTCGTGTCACTGATCACTGGTCACAGATCACTGGTCGCTATTCACTATTCAAAATTTTTTTTCTATCTTCTGTAAAATTTTTTGTTTTTTTGCTACTCATATCAATGAGTAGACCAATCGGCCGACTCCCTTTCGCCGCACAACGGTTATTGCAGACCGTCACAACAGACCCCAAGGGCAACAAGTACTACAACAACGGCAAAGTTTTAACCTCGCGATACAAGTATAAGTACGACAGCCACGGCAACTGGACGAAAAAATATAGCGGCCGCACCCTACTGGTAGTGCGCAAAATCACCTATTACGATTAGCAACAAAGTGAACCAAAAACCGCGCAGTTAAGTTCACACGTCAGTCTTCCAAACGCTCCAGCGTCACATCGACGGTCTTGGTGGCGGAGCCTTCATACCAGTGGCCGTCGCCACCACTGAGGTCGGGCCGTTCAAACACAACGCCTACTGAATCGTCTGCAAAAAAGCCATTCTCAATGCTGTCGATGTCGTGAAAAGAGACAGTGTATTTTTTAGGCATTGCCGGGAAGTCTACTGTCTTCAGGCTGTATTTGCCATCGGTGTCAGTCGTGCCTGCAGTCCAGCCCATTTCGACCTTTATACCAGAAATAGGGTTGCCCTCAGAATCCGACACCTTTCCTTTGACATTGAACTCGGCCTCGGGAGTTCCATATTCCTCACGCCCGACACAGGACAGATTTATACCCAACAAGCCTGCCAAAGAAATAATCAGCCAGTTCTTGAATTTCAGATACTTTATTTTCATAACGGTTGTATTTTATTTTTCCGGTCACCCCACCGAAGCCTTCAGCTTCTCGGCGTTTTCGGCCAGCTGCAAGGCTTCGATACACTCCTCGATGTCGCCGTCCATAAACGCCGGCAGGTTGTGCATCGACCAGCCGATGCGGTGATCCGTCACGCGGCTCTGAGGATAGTTGTAGGTGCGCACCTTCTCGCTGCGGTCGCCAGTCGCCACCATCGTCTTGCGCTTCGACGACATCTCCTCCATATACTTGTTGTACTCGCGCTCGTACAGTCTGGTGCGCAGCAGGGTCATAGCCTTCTCCATATTCTTGATCTGCGACTTCTGGTCCTGCATCGAAACGACGATGCCCGTCGGTATATGTGTCAGGCGCACAGCCGAATAGGTAGTGTTGACCGACTGGCCGCCAGGGCCGCTGGCGCAGAAAATCTCCTTTTTGATATCGGCGGGGTTGAGCTCGACGTCGAACTCCTCGGCCTCGGGCAGCACCACCACGCCGGCGGCGCTGGTGTGGACGCGACCCTGCGTCTCGGTGGCCGGCACGCGCTGCACGCGGTGCACGCCGCTCTCGTACTTCAGTGTGCCATACACCTTGTCGCCCGACACGTTGAAGGTGATGTCCTTATATCCGCCCGCGGTGCCTTCGTTGAAGTCGGCCACCTCGATTTTCCAGCCCTTCTTTTCGCAGAAACGCGTATACATACGGAACAGGTCGCCGGCAAACAGGCAAGCCTCGTCGCCGCCCGTGCCGCCACGGATTTCGACCACGGCGTTCTTCGAATCCTGCGGGTCGGCCGGAATAAGCATAATGCGGATTTCCTCTTCCATCTGCTCCTTGCGCTGCTGCGATGCCGACAGCTCCTCCTTGGCCATTTCGCGCAGCTCGTCGTCCTTCTCGGTGCTGAGTAGCTCCTTGCACTCTGCAATGGTGTCAATCAGCGACTTGTATTCGTGGTAGGCCTTCACCACCGGCTGCAGGTCCTTGTAGTCCTTGCTTAGCTTGACGTATCGTTTCATATCCGACATAATGTCGGGCGCATTCATCTGCTGTTCAATCTCGCAATAACGTGAATATATTGCTTCTAACTTATCTATCATTCTTTATTATTTAATTTTCAATATTTTATTATTATCTAATCAACGTTACCGTACCTCGTCCGTCATAGACATTATTTGGATTCACGTCCAACGAGTAGCGGTAATAGTAAACATAAGTGCCCATCATACATTCTGTGCCACTGCTGTTTAACCCATTCCAAGTTTGGCTTGCGTCGGTCGAATGAAACACCAAATTACCTTGCCTGTTATAGATAAACATCTCAAAATAAACGATATTTGCAGCCGACAGCACGCCAAAAGTGTTGTTGTTGTCAGCACCGGGGGTGAAGGCATTGGGGAACCAAACCGCAGTTGTCTTGACCGCCAGCATCATCGATGTGTCGGCGCAGCACTGCAGCTGGTTGCAAGTGTGGAGGGAAACACCCACACTGTCCCGGCCTTCAACGATGAAAGTATGTTGTATATGCGGTTTTGTCGACTGGGTGCCGTCCGAGAATATCCACAAACTTTCGCTGCTGTTTTCAGACCTGTCGATGAAATCCACGGTAGGGTCGAACACATCCACATACGCCGGCTTGGCTTCGACATTCAGCACAGGGTAAGGAAAAACCTTCACAGTAATTCCCGAAACATTCCGGACACAAGGCATATCATCAAATGGCTCGACATTGTAGGTGGTGGTGACCTGCGGAGACACCACCGCGCTGCCCTGCCCTTGCCAATTGTCGAGCGTTGGATCGGGGGGTATCGAAGTCCATCTTGGCTTGTCGAGGCCTTCGGCATCCAGAACAACACTGTCGCCCAGACAAATGCTAGAATCGGCTGTGCCGATGCCAATATCGACATAACTGTAGCACCTCACGGTGTCGGTAACGCTGGCCGGACAATCGCCAGAATCGGAAATCGTAAGCGTCACCGGAATAGTGCCTACCACAGGAAGCCAGGCAAACGTGTCGACATCGCCAATGGTAAACTCACCAATCTGCCACTGCTTGTTCAGGTAACAGTCATTGTCGCACCAAACCACGGCAGGCAAACCCTCGCACACCGTGTGGCTTTCGATTCCAAACTGCGCCGTATGCGTCTTGTGGGCTCGTATCACCTCCGAAATCATTGCGCCGCAAAAATTTCCATACGTCATATCGCGCAGCGTCACAAGGTATTCACCCTCGTCGGGGAAACGGTAGCTGACATTAGGACCCCAAAGAGTATCCAACGGAGTATTGCCAAGCGCATCTGCATATATTACCCACCGCGACGAGTCGGTGCAGATTGCATTGTCGCCGTGGACAAAGCTATAGTCAGACAGTTCCACCCCCAAGTCGCAATCCGCCTCCCACACAATGTGCATATCCGGCTTGTTGTTGCTGATGTTGACATAGACCTTGGAGGTGATCGGCTTGACGGGATCAAGCGTCGAAGTCATCACACACATAAAAGTTTGCTTGCCAACAGTATTGCCTTGATTAGGGCCTTCACTCAAAACAAAATCGGCCAACGTAGGCATATAGACACTGGTATTGGCCACCCCCGCGACCGGACGGAAATGGACAGTCTCCATATAGCTGGTATTCAATATATCAGCCTCGTAGCCCTGCGTGGTCACGTACCATTGGTACGAATCAAGCCCCTCGGGCGCGCGGAGCGTGTCGATAACATCGGAACCGACATCGACACAGCCCGACGAGTTGATGGACATCGCCTGATAGTCGCCCGAAATATAAGCATAGATCGGGTCGAAATTGTAGATGCAGTCGCTGGTGTACATCTCAATGCGGACCTTTCGGTACAAGTAGTTGCTCAAGTTGATGGCCACCTTGGTCCAAGGCTTGTAAGCATACGAGCACGTGCCCGAAACACCGTAGCCCGAAGTCCAGCCAGGAGGCATCTGATTGTTGTCGAATGTCGGAGCCGAAACCTTGTACCACAAACTGTCGTTGATGGGCTGGTTGGGCCACGAACCGTCGTCGTTCTGAGCAACCACACGTATCATAAACTCGCCGGCATCGTAGGCCGTATGGCTGAAACGCCGCGCCACGATGGCAAAATTAATGAAAAGCAATGAATTGTAGGGGCTGACCCGCATAGTGTAGAACAGAGCTTCCGAGCCCTTGTTGTTGCCACTCGACGCGGACTGGTACGGAATATTGATCGCCGTGCCGGTGCTTCGCATATCGCCCAAGCGGATCGAAGTCAGGTAGCCAGCCGGAATACGCGAAATGCCAGTGCTGCCCGGGCCCACCGTGAACTGGTCGATGCCGTCGGTGGCCGCAGTGATAATCTGAAAGCGGCTATCGTTGGCATCAAAGAAAGAATGCCCACATTGCGTTATATTGGCATCGGGGCCCGAATTGTAAACCGAAGAGGTAATATTGGAGTGGCCTATGATGTCGGGATTATTGACGCAAGTGGACATAATATGTGAGCCCGTAGTTGTATCATTATGATTACTAGAATTATAGGTGCGGTCTCCGACCCGAGCGCTCCAATAAAAAAGTGCGTTGCCTTCGTCGAAACTGAACGGATTCTTGAAACCCGGACAATAATCCTCCTCCTGCCCCATCGCCGTCATATCGGCAAACAAAGCAGCGGCAAACATCCAGAATATCAGGCTCTTTCCGTGCAACATACGTACCCTTGCGTTAATGTTTGATGTCTTGTGTTAATTTTTTATAAATAACGCACGTGCAAAAATAATATTGTGTCGCACCCATTTTTTTCCATAAAAGTTTCACACCCGTTTTTTCCTTAAAATTCAGAACCGAAATGTTAAAATCTGCGAACGAATCTTAAATAAAATTTAACATTTGTAATATACTGATTATAAGAGTTTTATTTTTAGCAGTAGCAAAACGACACTCCGTCTTCGCGATATTTTAGCCTTATAAATTCCTTATTTAAACCTTATTAAGTTCTACTGAAGTAGTATTTGGTAAGAACTTGATAAGAACTTGGGTAGAATTTGGTAAGAAGATGGTACCTGGAAAACAGGGGGTTGAGGAGCCGAAAATCAGGCAAAATTTCAGCCAAAAATGTTAAAATTTAACATTTTTTCTTAAAAGTAGTTAAAAAAGGAATTGCCGGTGTTTAACAAAGGCGCGAATAGCGTGTAAAACAGGCATTTATTCGCCAATTATTCTCTCGCTCACAAGCGAGCGAAATGATTCAATAAACTCGTTAAATTAGGCGACAAAAGGGCTTAATGGGCCTTTCGGCGAGCGAAGAGTTTGTCGAGGAAGGCATCGACATCGGCCGAGACGTGCAGGCGGCGAACTACCAGCAGGCTGACAATGAGCATTGTGGCCGTTTCGCAGACGGCATCGCACAGCAACGCCATCAGTTGGGGCAAGTGGGCAAAGAGCGGCGTCAGCAGTTGCGTCCACAGCCAATCTAACCCAAAGAGTGCCAGCATCATAGCCAAAACGGCGATATGTTTGCGACAGAAAACCGACACGCGCAGTCGTCCGCCCAAAAAAAGCAGCAGGCAGGCGAAATAGAGGCAATAGGAAAAGAGCGTGGCGCAGGCCGATCCGTTGATGCCCCAGATGGGTATCAGGCTGTTGTTGAGGACGATGGCCGACGCCGTCAGCAGGGCGATGAAGAGGAGCGAGAAGGGATAGAGGCGCGAATAGTTGAGTATGTCGGTGCCAATGGAGAGCGACGAGTTGACGATTTTGGCCAGGCCGAGGAAGAAGACCACGCCTATGCCGCCCACGTATTCGGCACCGTGCGGAATGACGGCGAAAAGCGGCCGCAGATTGATCCATATCAAGAAGAAAATCAGGGCGCTAACCAGAAACTGATGGAGCGACACCATCTGGCTCAGGCGGTTGACTTCGTGCCAGTCGTCGTCGCGCACGGCCTGCGACACCAGCGGTCGCGATATGGCTCCGAGCGAACGGTAGGGCACCTCGACGATGTTGGCGATATAAAACGCTATGGTATAGACACCTGTGAGGGCCAAGCCAGTATGGGCACCGAGAAAGAGCGAGTTGATGAGCGGTATGTTGCCCGCCAGGACGGTGGCGGTCATAAAGAGCGTGTAGAGCACCATCTCCTTCATTCTGTGGCGGTTAATAAAGCCCCAGTCGATGCGGAACGAGATTTTTCCTAGCGAGAGGAGATAGAAGAAGTTGATGAGCATCGCCACGCCATAGCTGAGGCAGAAGAGCAGCACGAACGCATCGAGCGAGATAACTCCCTTGCCATAAAGCAGATAGCACACCAGGTTGAAGACGCGGATGCCCACCTCGCGTACAAGCCGCGGCACGGTGATGCGCAGCAGGACGCTGGCATTGGTCTCGAATACAGTCAGATAGAGCGCAAAAAAGGTGAGCGGCAAAAGGAGGTAGACGTAGTTGGCTATGAGGGGCGATTTTTGCGAATAGACGCTGACAATCTGGTCTTTGAAGACAAAAAACAGCACGGCGAAGAGGGTGAAGCCGACGAAGGGGATGAGGATGGACCATCCGAAGATGCCGTGGTTGCGCCCGTCGTCGCTCTTGAAGAAGGGAAAGAACCTGATTATCGATGCGTTAGTGCCAAATTGGGCAAGGCCCGAGAAGAGCATCGCGGCGTCGACCATTACGCGCGTAAGGCCTATCTCCTCCTGCGACAGACAGTCGGTCAGGACGAAGAAGGTGGTGAAGAAACCTATCGCCACGCCCAGGTAGTTGGCCAGAGCCCCCCGTATGCTTTGTCGTGCTATTACGCCCAATTTGTTATGATGTTTTTTTCAACCACGATAACGCTCTACATCCTAACTTATTGTCAAAAAGAGAAAAATTTTCTGCCATCAAAAGAGAAAAAAATTCGATTTTCGGCTGTCAATTATCAATTTATTCGTATCTTTGCCATTCGCTATCGCATTGTCCGAAGCGCAAAAAACGCTTCGAACAATATGATATATAATTATATAACGGAAAAATAAACAATAATAAATTATAGTAAAACAATGAAGATTTATCAGACCTCTGACATCCGCAACATCGCCCTGGTGGGTGGTG
>JAFWYO010000073.1 GCA_017517715.1 Bacteroidales bacterium | reverse complement strand
TTGTTTGTCAAGGTTACGTTTGCTTCACCAGCGTTCTGCCAAGTGAATGTTGTCGTGCCGGAAAATACACCGGGCTCGAACATACCTGAGTTCTTATTGTAATTAGGATCTTGTGTGAAGCCAGCGTCTCTTACTTCAACGGTGGGAAGAGAAGCAGAATATCCTGCACCGTAAACATTTCCATTTACCGTACAGTCTTCAAGCAAGGAAGTGGCATTACCAGCGACTTTTCCGAGGTTGCCGCCTCCATAGAAGTTCTCGTTAATCGTACAATTCTTCAGGGTAGATGACACATCGTTGCATTGTGCCAGTGAGAAAGAGGCAAACTTGACATACAAACGGGCACCTGTTGTACCACTTGACCAAACAAAAAACTCATAGTCGAAGTCGGTGGCCACACCGGGGCCTTTCTTGCCGTAGTCTTTTCCAGCTATCTGTGAAGAGCCTGTAGAGGTTCCGTTAAAGTATTTGCCTCGATCGGTGGTATAGTAGCCTTGAAGGGTACCCCAGTTCTGATCTCCGTCTTTATCGTAATATTTCTTTTTGGCAATAGAGGTGCCGCCGTATCCAGCGCCGAAATAGGTACCGAAGACGCAACCCTCGGCATTGGTGGTGACGGTCTTATTGGGCTGCATATTGCCGAACTTGGGGCCGCCGCAGAAGAGCGTTACGTGGCTGTTGTAAATTTCTGTAGTGATGTTGCCCTTGATGGGTTTGGCGTCGTTGATACCGCCACCGAAGAAGTTGTCGATATCGGCGTTATATATCTGCCACCGCACGTCGCCGTTGATTTGTTCGAGCGACGCTCCTGCTGCCTCGTGGATATAGCCGCCGCTGATGTAGCATTCAGCATTGTCGTCTCTTACTGTGGCATTGGCATTATAGGTTCCGGTGAGGTAGAAGCCTGGGTATTCGCCCCCCGTCACCGACACCGGCACGTGGGGGGTGGATTGGCTACCGTCACTATGGGTGCCCATACCGAACTCATTGATCCATACATTGCCGCCAACGTGGATATAGATGGTTTTACCAGTGACGGTCTTGCTCTGTGTTGACACAAACTGGTCGACCACGCCACCAAGCAGGATGTGTGGAGCATCAGTCTTGGTGTTATTATCCAAATTCTCATACTCCAACTGAGAGGTGTAGAAAAGTGCTGTATTGGTGACCTCGAACCAGCCTCTGGTCTTGAAGATGGTGAAGTTGCAGATGAGGCTGGCGCCGTTGGGCTTCTGTGCCTGCGCGGTGCCTGGGATGTTCAGAAAGTCATAGCGTATAGGAGTGATGCTCGATCTGCCCGTATGGTGATAGATGAGGCTGTAGTCTGGCTCGTGGTCGTTGTCAGTGTCCACCGACATCATAGTGAAAGGTGTGGTTCCGTTTTGCGGTACAGTGTTCAAATGTAGATTGCCCACGAGCACGAGGGCGTTGTCATAGACGGTAGGACCCCAGCCACCCATATTGTTGTTTATGTTGTTTAAAGCTCGCTCAATACTCGTTTCGACATTCTGTCCATTAAACAGTGTGGTACTCGTGTTCACCTGTGTGCCAGTTTGACTCACGCCCTGTTTTGTTTTATAATCAGCCGAATAGACCACATCGTAGTATTGGTCAGCGAGATAGTATGCTTTGCCCCAGTAGGGCTCGATGGTGATGGAGGTGACGCCGTAGGGCACGTCGAAGTAGGCTCCTTGCGAGAAAACGCGACCACTTATAGAGTAAAGGTCTTTGTTAGAACTCTTGCGGTCGGCGTAGTTATGGTCGGGGAAATCCCTGATGCCCGTGGTGGGGTAGTTGGCCGAGGTGTAAGGGTCGCCATCTATGGCGGTAATGGCCGTAATCTTCCAGCCGGTCACCACGCGGTTGCCCGTGTAGTTGCCCGTGCCCACGTCGTTGTAGTAGGGCAGCTGCACCTTGTCGTAGTTGTAGTTGAAGCGGTCGAAGTCCTTGTCGGTGCGCTGCAGCGTCAGGCTCGAGGTGGTGATTGTGGCCCCTGTGGGCTTGGTCTGTCCGCCGGTGGTCTGCGCACTGCTGATGGTAACGCTAAGGGTATTCCTTGGCGAAGGCATCTTGCCGCCGTGGTTGCGACCCACGGTGGCGCTGTCGGGGGCGTTGGCAAAGTCGGGGTTGATGATGGAGGGGTAATAGCCCTGCGCCTTCAGTATGGGATATGGCTTGGGGTTGTCGATAGTGCGGTCGGCGGTCTCGAGTACCCACTTGAGCATCTGGTCGCCGTCAGCCACATTGCCGGTGACGTAGAAGGCCGCCAGTTTCTTATTGCTATTGAGCAGCAGACGGTAGAACTCGTGGCGTTTCAGGAACTTCTCCTCAACAGCCAGCGCGCTGTTGTACTTGTTGTTGCTGATGGCCGTGGTATGCAGTTCGTCGTAGGCGTAGTAGTTGAAGGTATTGAGGCCTCCCTGCAGGTTGGCGATGTTGGTGCCGCCGAAGATGGGCGAGACGGTAGTGCCGCCCGTGATGTCGCCGTAGAACATACAGTTCATCACCATCGTCTTGATGCTGGCGGCGGTGGTCGTCTGGCTGTTGTTGCCCACGATGCCGCCAACGTTCGTACCGCCGGTAATGGTAGCGAAAGAGTAGCAGTTGACTACGCGGGCGGTGCCGTCGAGGGTGCCCACCAAGCCACCGGTGTTGCCGGTACCGCCCACCGAGCCAGAGAGGATGCCCACGTTGTAGATGCGGGCAGCGCCGTTGGCCGTGCAGGCAATGGCGCCGGTAGCGTCAGTGTTGCCGCTGATGGAGACACTCTCAATCACCAGATTCTTCACTGTGCCGGTAAGGGTGGTGAAAAGGGGAACACTAAGATTGTTGATGCGGTAAGGCATCTTTGTCGCGGGGTCGATGGCGGCCTCGAGGCTGCCGCTGAAAGTGGCGATGCTTGTCGTGAAGCCGCTGGCGTCAATGTCCTGCGTGATGACATAATGACCCGATGCGTCTGTGATGTTGCTCAGCGAGGTGATGTTGGTTTGCGCCTGCGCTTGAAATGACAGCAGAATTAGTGATAAAAAGAGTAGAATTATTAGTGGTTTGTTTGTTTTTTTTTTCATTTGGCTTATTCAGCTCCTTTCTGTAATAAAATGATAATCATATATTTTTATATATTTAGTAGTTAGCTTTTATCCTAAAAAAGCGTTGCAAAAATACATTTTTTTTGCTTTTGAACATAAAAAAAAATAATAAAAAACATTAAAACGCGTTTGTATGAATCAAAAGAATCTGAAATGAAAATAGAAATTATGTCGCCGGTAGGCTCATACGAGAGCTTGACGGCGGCGATACAGGCAGGTGCCGACGCCGTATATTTCGGAATCGGCAACCTGAATATGCGCAGCCGCTCGGCGGCCAATTTCACGCTCGACGACCTGGAGCGCATTTGCGACATTGCGCACCGCGCCAACATCCGCACCTACCTGACGGTCAATACAATAATATATAATGACGAAATCGACGAGATGCACCGTCTGGTCGACGCCGCCAAGCGCGTCGGCGTCAGCGCCATCATCGCCAGCGACCTGGCCGTCATCACCTACGCCCGCAGCGTCGGCGTCGAGGTCCACATCTCGACCCAGTGCAACATCAGCAACATCGAGGCCGTGCGCTTCTATGCCCAGTTTGCCGACGTGATGGTCACCGCCCGCGAGCTGCCGCTGAGCCAGGTGAAGGAAATCACCGACTTCATCCGCCAGAACGACATCCGCGGACCCAAGGGCGAGCTGGTGCAGATCGAGATTTTCGCCCACGGCGCGCTCTGTATGTCGGTGAGCGGCAAATGCTACCTCTCGCTCGACAACGCGGGCTACAGCGCCAACCGCGGCGCCTGCCTGCAGCTGTGCCGCCGCCAGTATCTGGTCAAGGACCTCGAGAGCGACACCGAGCTGGTGGTCGACAACAAATACATTATGTCGCCCAAAGACCTGTGTACCATCGACTTTCTGGACAAAATCGTCGAATCGGGCGTGCGCGTGCTTAAAATCGAAGGTCGCGGACGCAGCGCCGACTATGTGCGCACCGTGACGGAATGCTACCGCGAGGCTGTCCTGGCCATCGCCGACGGCACCTACACGCCCGACCGCATTGCCGGATGGAAAGAGCGGCTGGCGACGGTCTTCAACCGGGGCTTCTGGGACGGCTACTACCTGGGGCGCCGCTTGGGCGAATGGACCGAGGGCTACGGCAGCCAAGCCACCGAAAAGAAGGTTTATTTGGGCCTGATAAAGAACTACTTCACACGCATCAGCGTCGCCGAGGCACTGCTGCAAACCGCCGAGACGCTGCGTCCCGGCGACGAGGTGATGGTTATGGGCGAAACCACCGGCGTCTACCGCGCCACCGTCGAGGAACTACGCCTGGAGCGCGACCCCGTGGCCGAGGTGCATCAGGGCGACCGTTTCAGCTTCGCCACAACCGCAACGGTGCATCGCGGCGACAAGCTGTACAAGATTGTGAAAAGTGAATTGTGAATTGTTGATTGGTAACTGCCAAATAATCAAGCAATGACAGACGAAGAAAAACGCGCCGTAAATGTCGCCATCGAGGCCGGGCACATACTGCTGGAAAACGGGGCCGAAATCAGCCGCGTCGAGCAGACGATGGACATTATGGCCGGCACGCTGGGTGTCAAGGAGCACAGCTTTTTTGTGCTCAGCAATGGCATCATCTCGACTGCCGGCGACTACGCCCGCGCCGAATTCATACCCATCAAAGGCACCCAGCTATCGCGCGTGGCCGAAGTGAACTGGCTGTCGCGCCGCATAGCCTCGGGCGAAGAACGCGACATCGGCCGCATAGAACAGTTGCTGCACACCATCCGCACCAGCCCCGGCAAAGCGTGGTGGGAGCTAACGCTGGGCGTGGCCCTCGGCGTGGCCACCTTCTGCATCCTCTTTGGCGGCAGCCTCATCGACGCGCTGGCCACCTTCTCGGCAGGGCTTTTGCTGGGACTTTTCATCAGCTTCGCTATGCCACACCTGTCGCGCATCGTCGGCAACCTGCTGGGCGGACTTTTTGGCGGCCTGCTCTGCATCGGAGCCTATCGCTTAGGGTTCGGACAGCACCTGCCCAATATGATTGTCGGCACCATCATAGCCCTGGTGCCCGGCGTGCCCTTCACCAACGGCATCCGCGACCTGGCCAACGAGGACTATATCGCCGGCGGCACGCGCCTGCTCGACGCCTTCACCGCCTTCCTTTGCATCGCACTGGGTGTCAGCCTTTCGCTGCTGGTCGACGGCACCTTTATGCGCGGCATCATCAAACTCGAGCCGCCCGTTGTCGACGCCTTGACGGCAATCTATCCCATACAGATAGCCTCGGCCCTGATAGGCACCATCGGCTTTGCCGTTATGTTCGGCACGCCGCGCCGCTTCTACTTCGTCTGCGGCCTGGTCGGTGCCGCCGGATGGCTGATCTACCTTCTCATTCTTCGTGCCGCAGGCGCCGACGGCACGCTTCTGTTCTCGCCCGTATTTGCCACCTTTGGAGGCTCATTTATAGTCACTTTCGCATCGCACATAGCGGCGCACCTATGCCGTTGCGCCTCGACGGTGTTCCTTATCTGCGGCATCATTCCGCTGGTGCCGGGAGGAGGCATCTTCTGGACAGCCTACTATCTGGTCACCAACCAATTGGGCGAAGCCGCAGCCACCGGATTTATGGCCATCAAGGTGACCATCGCCATAGCAGGCGGCATCATCATTGCCGCAGGCATCTTCAAACGCATCTGGAAAGACAAAATAACGACAAAATGAACTTTGCACTGATCGGCCGCCAGCTTTCGCATTCCTATTCGCAAAACCTTTTCGATGAGCATTTTGCGGGCAGCGGGCACACCTATAGCCTTGTGGAAATCGACGACCTCGACGACCTGAGGCCCACTGTCGAAAGGCTGCATTTGGACGGCTTCAATGTCACCATCCCCTACAAGGTGGACATCCTGCCCCTGCTCGACGACATCGACGATGCCGCGCGCGAAATTGGAGCCGTCAACACGGTGAAGGTGCAGCGCACTGCCGGCCGTCTGGTTTTGAAGGGGTTCAACACCGATTCGGCGGCTTTCGCACAAACCATTTCGCAATTCGAAGAACAAAACAAATCGTTTAACATAACTGGGGCGCTTATTCTCGGCACTGGTGGTGCCGCACGTGCCGTCGCATACGCCCTTTCCTCTCTGGGCATCGGCCACAGCCTCGTCAGCCGCGCCCCCCACGGCGACAGGCAGATCGATTACGAAACCGCCTATTCGCTCGCCTCCGAGCGGACACTCATCGTCAACGCCACCCCCGTCGGGATGTTCCCCAACTGCGGCCAGTCGCCCTGGCAGCGCCCCGACCTGTTAGGCCCACGCCATTTCTGCTACGACCTCATCTACAACCCCTCCCCCACCCGCTTCCTGCAAGAGGCCGCTCTCCGCGGCGCCACCACCAGCGACGGCCTCGCAATGCTGCACCTCCAAGCCCACAAAGCCTGGAAAATCTGGGACCTGGAATAAAGAGAAATCACTGAAATCCTTTAACACCATCCCAGTGGGAAGAACCTAACAACCACATAAAACGAAAATCTCTTATTCCTCATCACTTTGGTTTTCTATATTCCTTTCTCCGAAAAGGTGGCCAAACTATGGCCAAGGGATTTCACATTATTTGAATGCACAATCCTTTATCGGTTTCCGACCAGCCCCTGTCTGCACATACTTCTGTCGACTGGATGGTGCTCTTCTTTGGTTTGAAGTCACAATATTGTGACCTCAA
>JAFWYO010000072.1 GCA_017517715.1 Bacteroidales bacterium | reverse complement strand
TTGTAAATTTATTCCGACTTCGTCGGAAAATGCTGCCGCGTCAGCTCGCTTTCCGTTTTCCGTTTTCCGCTTTCCGCTTCCCTACTTTCTTCCAAAGTCGGCGGGTATTTCGCCCCAGTGGTCGGTGTCCCATTTCAGGATTTGCGTGGTGTAGGTGTTGTTGTGCAGCCAGGCTTCGGCGCGGCGTATCACGTCGTATAGTTTGGCGGTGTCGGGCGTCAGTGGCAGCTTGGTGCGGCACTGTTTGGCGCGTATCCAGCCCAAAGCGGTTTTGGAATCTGTGTAAAGCGGTTGTTGCAGATTGTTCTTCTTGAGGTATGCCAGGCCGTGGACTATGGCAAGGAATTCGCCGATGTTGTTTGTCCCTACGGGAACTTTGAAGTGGAACAGCTGTGTGCGGCTGGCGACATAGACGCCTTGGTATTCCATCACGCCGGGATTGCCGCTGCAGGCTGCATCGACGGCTATGGCGTCGAGAATGGGCTTGGGGCCTTGGATGTCAGGACGTATCTGGGTCATTCCGTTTTCGTCGGTGATCAGTATCGATTCGCCTTTGGTCTGTTTCTCTATCACCGACGCTGCCATTTCGGGTCCGATGCGCAGGGCCTGCTCGGCCAGCGTGCGGCTCTCGTACGACTTGAACTTGGCGCCGGCGACACCTTTGATCTGCTTCTCGCAGTCGGCCCAGCTGTCGTAGATGCCGGGCTGGTTGCCCTGCCATACAACGTAGTATTTCTGCTTCTTTGCCATATCGTTTTCGAAAAAAGAGCGGCTGCGCAAATCACACAACCGCTCTTTCTGTTATCTGAATTCGAAATGTGACTTCCGAAATTCTGAATCTTAATTTATGCTCCGAGCTCGAGGCGTTTGAAACCGGTGCAGCGGAGGTCCTTGTCCGTGCGGGCAATGAAGTCCTTGACGCTGACCTTGCTCTCCATAATGTACTCCTGGTTCATCAGGGTGCTTTCCTGGAAGAACTTGTTCAGACGGCCTTTGGCAATGCCTTCGATCTTGCCTTCGGGGAGGCTGGCGGCAGCTTCGGCACCGACTTTCTCCTTGATTTCGCGAGCCTGCTTGGCCTGCTCTTCGGTGATCCAGCCTTTGGCCATATTCGAGTTGATATGGTCGTCGCTGTCGACGTGGGCGGGGTTGATGCCGGCTTTCTTCAGGGCGGCGTCGATAGCCTTGCCTACGAGTTCCTCTTTGGTCTTCTCACGATAGACGTTCAGCTCGCTGTCGATGACGCTCTGCGGAACGCTCTTCTCGTCGAGGGCCACGGGGCGCATAGCCACAACCTGCATAGCAACGTTGTGACCTACCTCGTCGAAACCAGCTTTGTTCATACCGACGATGCTGGCCATACGGTTGCCTGGATGGATGTAGGCATAGACGGCCTCAGCGCAGATGGCCTCGAAATGGGCCAGCTCGATCTTCTCGCCGATCTTGGCAATCTGGTCGGTGATGCAGTCGCTGACTTTGCGGCCGTTGAGGTCCATATTCATAACCTCGTCCTTGGTGGTGAGGTTCTTGGCCATAGCGTTGTCGAGGATAGAGGTGGTGAAAGCGATGAAATCAGCATTCGTTGCCACGAAGTCGGTCTCGCAGCTCAGCATAATGATGGCACCGTATTTGCCATTGCTCTTTGCCAGTACGCAACCTTCGTTGGCGTCGCGGTCAGCACGTTTGGCGGCCATTTTCTGGCCTTTCTGGCGCAGCAGTTCGATGGCTTTCTGTACGTCGCCGTCGCATTCCACGAGGGCTTTCTTGCAGTCCATCATACCTACGCCGGTCAGCTGGCGCAGTTCATTAACTTGTTTTGCGGTGATATTTGCCATAATTCTTACCTCCTAGTGATTATTGATTGTCGGCAGGTGCGCTTTTTCTTCTCGGACGGCGGGGACGGGCTTCGTCACGGCCTTCTCCCTTGTTTTCTTCGTCTTTGATCTCAACTTCGTCGGTCTCGGGCTCTTCCTCGACATTGTTTTCCTTGTCGAGCATACGCTCGTTCAGACCTTCCTGAATGGCTTCGACCATATATTTCAGGATGGCTGCAATCGACTTCGAAGCATCATCGTTGGCAGGAATCGGGAAGTCGATGAGGTCGGGGTTGGTGTTGGTGTCGACGATAGCGAAAGTGGGGATGTTAAGTCTGCGTGCCTCGGCAACAGCAATGTGCTCCTTGTTGATGTCGATGACGAACAGTGCGCTGGGCAGACGGGTCAGGTCGGCGATGCTGCCGAGGTTCTTGTCCAGTTTGGCACGTTCGCGCTGCACCTGCAAACGCTCGCGTTTCGAAATATTGTTGAAATCCTTGTCGTGCATCATCTGGTCGAGCGAGTTCATCTTCTTGACGGCTTTGCGGATGGTGCTGAAGTTGGTCAGCATACCACCAGGCCAACGCTCGGTGACGAAAGGCATATCGACGGTCTTCACGATTTCGGCGACGACGTCCTTGGCTTGTTTCTTTGTGGCAACAAAGAGGACTTTCTTGCCGGATTTGGCAATCTGCTTAATGGCGGCGGCAGCCTCTTCGGCCTTGGCGATGGTCTTTTGCAGATCGATTACGTGGATGCCGTTGTGCTCCTTGAAGATATAGGGAGCCATTTTGGGATTCCATTTTCTTTTCAGGTGTCCGAAGTGACAACCTGCTTCAAGCAATTCTTCGAATTTTAATTCTGTCATTTTTTTGATATTGTTTACGTTCCTTTAAACACCAATTGTCAAGTAGTCCTTGATGGTCCGGTTTTTCTGCGGTCCTATGCCGCCGAACTGGCAACCGGACAGAGTCTTGGCAATTTGGATACTAAACTGTTTTTTGATTTTTGTCCAATAAATTGCAAAAACGCAGCAGCAATATTAACGTTTGCTGAACTGGAAGCGTTTGCGGGCCTTGGGCTGACCGGGTTTCTTACGCTCGACCATACGCGGGTCGCGCATCAGCAGGCTCTTGGCTTTCAGTGCCGGACGGTCCTCGGCGTTGTTCTCGCAAAGGGCGCGGGCGATAGCCATACGCAGAGCCTCGGCCTGGCCGGTGATTCCACCGCCGTCGAGGTTGGCTTTGACATCCCATTTACCCTCGGCGTCGACAATCTGGAAAGCCTGATTGACGATGAACTGCAGCGGGCCAGTGGGGAAATATTCTTTATAATCTCTGTTGTTGACGGTGATTTTTCCGCTGCCGGGTTTCATATAGATACGGGCAACAGCGGTTTTTCTTCTACCTATGGTGTTGATTACTTGCTCCATTGTTATTATCTTATATCGTTAATGTTGATGACTTTGGGATTCTGAGCCTGGTGCGGATGCTCGCTGCCGGCATAGATGTGCAGGTTGCGATACAGGGCATCTCCCAGTCTGTTCTTCGGAAGCATACCGCGGATGGCGTGCTCCAGAATGCGCTCGGGGTGGGTGGCGCGAACTTTGGCAGGGGTGGTCTCGCGCTGGCCGCCGGGATAGCCGGTGTAGCGCTGATAGATCTTGTCGGTCTCTTTCTTACCCGTGAAGACTACCTTCTCTGCATTGATGATGATAACATTGTCGCCGCAATCAACGTGCGGGGTGAAGCAAGGTTTGGTCTTGCCTCTGAGGATGTTGGCTACGCGTGTGGCCAGACGTCCCACGGTCTGGTTTTCTGCATCAACGAGAACCCATTCTTTGGTGACGGTGTTCTTGTTGGCCGAAACGGTCTTGTAACTTAACGTATTCATTCTTTTGTTTTACGATGATGTTCTTAATTTTTTGTTTTTTGACAACAGTTTTTGGCTGCTGTCCGATTCCTTTTCTCTTGATTTCAGGGTGTATGCTGCGGTTGACGGATAATCCGAGCATAAACCTATCTATCTGATGCAAAAGGTCTTGAACGGGTAATCATCCCTTTTGACATCACTTTAAGAGGGTGCAAAATTACGAACAATTTTTGAACTGGCAAAATTTATTTGTTGATTTCTTTCAAAAAATGTTGATAATTTTCCGGAAGGCAACAAACGAAACCTCTCTTCTTGGTGCCCACGGTGGTGGCGACGACGAAGAGGTCGCCGCCCTCTTTCAAGCCCAGCTGACGTTGCAGTTCGGCTGCCGCCACGGGGTAGTTGCGCGTAACTACGTGGGCTTTGCCGTCGGGAATGCATTTCTGCACCTCTTTGCGGCTGAGCCTGATTTCCGCCAGGACGCTGAAGGTGCGGCCGGGGAAGTGCTGGATGAAGCTGTTGCTTGTGTAGAGGTGGGTGTTGCGCGCCAGTTTGTCAGCCTTCTCCGTCTGGCTCAGCATATTGAATGGCCCGGCTTTCATCAGTGCGGCATTGGGTTCGTAGAGGTATTTCTTCATCTCGCTGGCGTATGTGGCCTGTGCCTGCGCCTCGTTCGCGCGCGTGAATGCAAAGTCGTCCACCGTGCCGTGGTGCAGGTGGTGGCAGTGGATGAGCGTCTCGCCGTCGGACTTTCCGCAGCGGAACAGCACCTCCTTGCATTCGCCCTGCACGGCTACGACATAGATGTCGCTGACGTTGCGCAGCTGCGTGGCTCCCAGCGAAATGTCGATCATCGGCGAGGCCTTTACCAGGATTTCTTTGCTCTTGGCTGTCAATAGCTCCTGGTGCGCCAATATGTCTGGCGTGCAATCCTCGAAGGCCGCCACTTTGCGTCCTTGGTTGTCGCGCCGTGCCGGGTCGACAAATATCAGGTCGAAACGCCTGTCCTGTTGCCGCAGCCATTCCAGACTGTCGGAGCAGTGGACGCGGACATTCTTCAGTCCCAGCGCCTGCGCATTGTTCTGTGCCAGCCTGCATAGCTCCGCGTTCTGCTCCACATAGTCCACTTCGACTTCCAGCGGCTCTTTGGCTCTCCATCCGGCCAGGGCTAAGGTGTCTATGCCCATTCCGCCCGTCAGGTCAGCGATGCGGAGTGGCCGGGAAAAGTTCTCGCCTTGTTGCCGAAGCCTGTCTAACCGCCGAAAGCAGAGGTCGGCTTTGTGCAAGGCCGTGGCCTCCGACGACGCCTGCTCCCTGTTCAGTCGGGGAGGGTAGATGTAGTTGTCATATTGCAGAAGTGACGGCCATTTCTCTCGTGCTGTCCGCCGCCCCTCGATCTGCTGCACTGCCGCTGCCATATCAATATCAGGATACCGCGCAGCACTGAGCAGCAACCGCGCAGGATTGTCGTTCTCGTGCTCTCTGGCGAATACGGTCATCTCCCGTTTCGTGGGGGTGCTTTTGTTCTCCCGCTTCGCGAGATCTTGGAAATCCTGGAAATCTTTTTTCACTGTCATTGGATGGGTACGGGCAAATCTTGGAAATCTTTTTTAATCTTGGAAATAGTTATTCCCGCAAGCGGGAATAATGTGCGGCTCTAGTTTTTTGAGGCTCTACTTTGCCTTTTCTTTGATGCTTAAGGTTTGAAGTAACGGTTTGGGACTTTTATCATCCCTTTTGCGAAGTCGTCCTCGTTGAAGTTTATCAGCCAGCCCAAAGGTTTATTGGTCAATTTGAGATATGTTCGTAGTTGTTTGTAGTTTACAGATGAGAGTTCCGTGACAGACTTCAGCTCCAGAATTACCATATCCTCAACCAGCAGGTCGAGCCTCATATCGTTGCTGATAATTATCCCTTTGTATTCGACTTTGATTGGGACTTGCGATTGCACTTTGATGTTGCGCAATTGCAATTCGGCAACCAGTGCTTTCTCGTAGACGGATTCCAGCAGCCCAGGCCCGAAATGGTTATAGACCTCCATTGCGGCACCTCGGATTTGGTACGACAGCGTATTGAGTTGTTCGTCAAAAGATCTGCTCATATTTTATACTAAATGATATTGATATCTAACAAAGGGGGAAACCATCCATTGCGTGCGTCAGCATTTCCGACTTGTCGGAAATCTATTTCCAAGATTCTGTTAGATTTCCAGGATTTGCCGTGCAAAAGTCATAAATTTCCACGATTTCCAAGATTTCCGCCGCAGGCGGGGAGATAAAAAATCTGCCGCTGGTGGAAATAAAATCCCGCCAGCGGCAGAAATGCAGAATGAATCAATACACTCCCTGTTCGTGCAGTTTCTTCAGGCGGTCCACCACCATCGGGCGGTCCTCCTTGTAGGTGACGCCGAACCACTGGGCGGTGGTCTTCAGCACGCGCATCGTGGCGTAGCCGTTGGCAAGGAAAGTGTTGACAGCGAAGGGGATGTAGTACTCCGACTTCATCTCCGTGCCGCGAGCCTTCAGGAAGTCGACAAACAGCTTCTCGCTCTCGACGAAGTAGTCGGGCGTGAAGCCGAACAGGTTCATCGACACCGTGGCGTCGGCTGCCAGCGGATGCATCGAGCCGTCGTCGTCCTTGTATTCTATGCCGTTGGCGGTGCGGCCTATGCTGGTGCGCTCGGTCATACCCTTCAGGTAGCCCTTCTCGTCCACCTCGCATACGCCGCGGCTCACGGTGCCGTTCTCCGACAGGGTGTTCTCCAGGCGGTAGCCCACCATACAGTAGTCGCCCTTCTTGCCTTCCAGACCGCGCAGATAGTCGCCGATAACCTTGAAAGCGTCAGCGCCATAGAAGTCGTCGGCGTTGATGACGGCAAACGGCTCCTTGATGGCGTCCTTGGCCATCAGGATGGCGTGGTTGGTGCCCCAGGGTTTCTCGCGTCCTTCGGGAACGCTGAAGCCGGCGGGCAGGTTGTCCAGCTCCTGGAACACATACTCAACTTTGATTTTGTTGCCGAAATGCTCGGCATTGATTTTGGACTTGAATTCCTGCTCGAAGCTGTGGCGGATGACGAAGACCACCTTGCCGAAACCGGCGCGGATGGCATCCATAATCGAATAGTCCATAATGATTTCGCCATTAGGACCGACGCCGTCCATCTGCTTCAGTCCGCCATATCGGCTGCCCATTCCGGCAGCAAGCACTAATAATGTTGGTTTCATAATTATAATTGTTATATTTTATATTATTTGTTTCATCAAATTAATCAGCCTAACCTGCCTAAAAAACCTACCCCCTCTTCCTCCTAAAAAACTCCTTCATCAGCGCGGCGCATTCCTCCTCAAGGACTCCTTTCGCCACCTTCGTTTTGGGGTGCAGCATCCCGTGCCCCAGTTTTTCGAAGCCTTTCTTGGCGTCGCTGGCGCCATAGACGATACGGCCTATCTGCATCCATCCGGCGGCGCCGGCGCACATCGGGCAGGGCTCGACGGTGACATACAGCGTGCAGTCGGGCAGGTATTTGGTGCCCAGCGTGTTGGCGGCGGCGGTGAAGGCAATCATCTCGGCGTGGGCCGTCACGTCGTGCAGCCGCTCGGTGTTGTTGTGCGCGCGGGCCACAATCTGTCCGTCGCACACTATCACCGCTCCGATAGGCACCTCGTCCTCGTCGCGCGCTGCGCGGGCTTCGCGCAAGGCCTGCTGCATATAGAACTCGTCCTCGTTGTCGAAAATGCTCATAATCAGTCTTTAGTAAAGATTTTCATATCCAGCGGGATATATTTGCTGTGCGAAAAATGGAACACGACGTCGTTGTCCATCTGGTAGCTTTCGACGCTGGGCAGCAACACCGCTCCCAAAGGCTCGTATTCGTGATAGGCGTGCCAGTCGGGATGGTCATAGGCCTGGTGGTTGGAGTATTCCGAATGCTGTTTCGTCTCTTCTATCAGAAACAGCAGGCCGCTCTCGGCCTCAAACAGATAATTGCGGCAATATTTGTAGGGCGTGTCGACGAACACGCGATGCACTTTGTGGCCGTTGTAGTCCCACAAACCCTTGTAGGTCAGCGTCGCGGCGTCGGCCACACGCGAATGGAGCGCTCCGCGGAAGTCGTAGCCGGGCTCCAGCACATAGTAGCGCGACTGCGCCACGCGTGTCCATCCGTCAAGGATTCCCAGTCGGTATTCGCGGTAAATCTCTTTGCCGTCGGTGTAGCAGCCCTCCAACAGCGTGTCGCCGTGCCACAGCTCGGCGCGGAACCGGGTGGGGGGCAGGAACCAGCGCTTCAGGATTGCCGTGTCGCTGGGGTTCGAGCGCTTGTACGAGATGGTCTCGATATAGAGGATGCTGTCGTGGCGCAGGCCATCGTAGTTCAGGATGTTGTAATATCGCTGCACTACCTGCTCGGCCGTGTCGATGGCGTCCTGGCGGCCTTGGGCACGTGCGCCAAGACACAAAAGGACTGTGATTGTTGCTAAAACAAGTCGTTTCATAGGCTATGTTGTTTTTTTACATCTTGAAAGGATAGCTTTGCTTCTGGTTCAGGGTGATCCGTTCCAGCTTGATTGCTGTCTGTTCGTTCAGTTGTTTGCTTTTAATGACGACGTTTATCGTGGAGGGTATCCGCTGCCCGTCGATGGTGGTCCAGTTGCTGTAGGTCAGCTCTATCTGCTGTCCGTTGCTTTGCAGTGTCGCTGCGGTGATGCGTTTGGTGGCATAGTCCTTCTTCAGCGTCAGCTGCCTTGTGCCGGCCTGCGTGTACCACAGCGTCACCTCGTCGCCGTCGCGCTGGGGCTCCTTGCTGGCGCGGCATTGCGGCGGACAGTTGGCCGTCAGCAGGGCTTGGAGCGTGGCGAAGTCGGCATCGATGCCCCATTGCCGTTTGATGTCGGCATAACTGAGGTCGTATTTTTTGCCGGCCAGCTTGATGTAGGCCTGAACACGCGACGGCGTCAGCTGCGCGCGTCCCAGCTCTATTATCTTGCTGATGCTGACCCAGACGATTTCGTCTTTGCCCATACGGAGTTGTCCGCTGACATCGATGCCGCGCACTTTGCATTCGAAGTTGGCCGACAGCGTGCTGTAGTTGGCGTTCATCAGGGTGTCCAGCCGCTCGGGGTGCGCCTCTGTTGTCGGGGTGGTTGTCGTCGCGGTGTCGCGTTGCGCTCTGTCGTGGCGTACGGCAGCCCGGTGCGAGCGGCATCCCGCCAGGCAGACACAGATTAATATGATTAATATATATATACGTTTCATCTCGCAATGGGGTTGTCGTTTGTCATTCGCCGACGATGGCTCTGTAGTGTTCCTTCACCTCGTCCGACTCGTCGTCGCGCTGCACAGCCTTTTCGATGTAGGGACGGGCCTCGTTGTCGCGCCCCATACGGTGCAGAATCCAGGCGTAGGTGTCGAGGTAGTAGGGGTTGTCGGGCTCGGCTTTGATGGTGCGGCGCGACATCTGTTCGGCCTTGTCCAGATTGCGTCCGTCGACGGCCAGGCGGTAGGCGTAGCTGTTCATCAGGTTGATGTCGTCGGGATTCATCTTCAGCGCGCGCTCGTAGTAGGCATAGCAGGCCGTGTCGTCCAGGCGGTTATAGCATTCGGCCAGGATAACATAGGTCTCCGCCTCGAGATACCCTTTGTCGAAGCCCATCTGCTCGCAGCGTTTTGCCAGCTCGATGGCGCGTTCGTAGCGGCCGTTGTCGTGCTCCACGACGGCCTGCATATAGTAGGGCAGGGGGTGCAGCGGAAACAGGGCCGAGGCGCGCCGTGCGTCGCGACCCAGGGCGGCGGTGTCGGTGTAGGCCGACAACTCGCTGACCAGCAGGGCTTCCCACACCTCATATCGGCTGCTGTCGCGCGTCAGGTACAGGGCAAACTGGTGCGCAGCCTCGTCGTATCGGCGCTGGCGCATCAGCACGTCGCCGTACAGCCCGGCAAAGGTGGTGCTGTCGTCGCAGTTGCGCATAGCCACCTCGAGCAGGTCGTAGGTGTATTTCGAGTAGATGCCATAGAACTCTTCGTTGGTATAGAAGTTGGTCAGAATGTGCAGTTTGGACGATGTCGAGAGGCTTTTCTGGCCCATAGCGATGCGCAGTTCGTCGTAGGCCTTGCGGGGCTGGGCCACAGCCTTGTAGTATTCGGCCAGCGAGACGTGTATGTACTCGTCGTCGGGATCCTCGGCCAGGATGCGGTCGTAGCATTCCTTGGCCTTGTCGTAATCCTTGGCCGACATATACATCTCGGCCAGGATGCCGTTGTATCGGCTGTCGTGGGGCAGCGACTTGGCCAGGGCTTCCATCTCCTGCATCGCCTTGTCGTTGCGACCCATAGCGGTCCACAGCTTGGCTTTCTGGGTCGACACCGGCTCGGTTATGCCGACCATCTTCTCCACGCGGTTCAGCGTGGCGATGGCGTTCTTGTAGTCCTTGGCCATCAGGTAGGCGTTGCTCAGCTCGTAGTGGTAGTCGATCACGTCGGGCTTGAGGGCGACGATCCTTTGCCACGCGGCAATGTATTCTTTCGTCTGGTTGGTCAGGCGGTAGAGGGTGGCCAGGTGGAGCGCATACCAGATGTTGTCGCCGTCCAGCTCGATGGCGCGGAGCGACAGCCGGATGGCGCTGTCGGCCAGCCCCTGCGATGCCGCCATACGGCTCAGCTCGTACAGCGCCGCCGCATTCTGCGGGTCGCGCGACAGGATTTCGCCGTATCGGCGCGCAGCCTCTTCGTCCTGGCCCGTCTCGGCCAGCATCTTGGCGTCGATCATCATTGTCTCGGTCTTCAGCTGCTCGTCGTTGCGTTCCACGATGGGGGCGCGCTCGTATTTGGCCCGGACAGGGCTTTGCGTGGCCTGCCGTGGGCTTCGGCATCCCGCAGCCACGGCCGCCAGCACCAGCAGTGCCAGCGCCATCACGCGCATTGTGCCGCATTTGCAGCTCATTCTATGTTGCATAGCTTCGATTCCTTTTGTCATTGCGTTTTATATAACTGAATTCTTATGTTTTTATTATTCGACGCAGTGTTTTTCTTGTCGTCAAAATTGCGCATCGCGGCCGAATTAGGGATTTAAGTCGCTAAAAACAAGCACCATAAGCCCTGTTTTTATGCCTGCGCGCCATCCGTTTGCTGCCCACCCTCCGCCAGCCGCACCCTAGCCACCCGCTCCGCCCGTTCCTATATCGTTCCTATATCGTTCTTATATCGTTCTTATATTTTTATATAGGAACGATATAAGAACGATATAGGAACGATATAGGAACGGGCGGAGAAGGT
>JAFWYO010000071.1 GCA_017517715.1 Bacteroidales bacterium | reverse complement strand
CGGCGATAGAAGCGCTGCATCTTCAGCAGGCGGCGTATCATCCGCACCTGGGCGCGGTAGGGCGAAATGATGCCAAAGTCGACCCCGTCGGCCACAACGCGTTCCAGCCCAAGCATATCGACATAGTCGCGCAGCGTGTGCACCACCAGCCGCGCCTCGTCGGCATTGGTCAGGCTTCCGCTCCGCGAACGGCGCTCGCCGCTCTCCGTTCTCACATCTCCGTTCTCCGCTTTCCGTTCCCCTCCGCTTGTGTCGATGAATGTCAGCGGCGTGTCCATCAGGTGCACCTGACGGTCGGCCACTTCGGGCGCGGCCTTCAGCGCACCGTGGTAGAACCAGCGCGAAGGGAAATCCATTATGTCGCGGTGCATACGGTACTGCGTAGTCAGCAGGGTGACGCACTCCGGCTTGGTCCTGACGACATATTGCATCAGCGTGTCGGACAAGCCTTTGCGTGCCGCCTCGATGCATTTGACCGTCGGCGGCAGTTGCTGGTGGTCGCCACTCAGCACCACGCGGTCGGCCTTCAGTATGGCCGTCCAGCAGGCCGGTTCCAGTGCCTGCGCCGCCTCGTCAATGAAAAGAGTGCTGAAACGGCGGCGTTCCAGTATGTGGTAGGCGCTGCCTATCAGCGTGCAGCTGACCACGCGCGCCTGACGGAACAGGTCTTCGTTAATCCTGATTTCCAGCTCGTCGGCACGCTTGCGCATCTGGCGCGCTTTCTCCTTCGACGGCGGCCGGTCGGCGTTGCGCAGCAGCTGGCGTATCTGCCACAGCTCGGGATAGTCGGGATGGTCGCCATAGCGCCGTTCGTAGCTGCATTCGAGCATTTCGTCGCTCATCTTCAGCGGATTGCCGATGCGCAGCACATTGACGCTACGCTTCGACAGCTGCTCGCTGATCCAGTCGACGGCGGCGTTCGACGGCGCGCAGACCAGCACCTGCTCCTCGCGTTGCAGGATCTCGATAATGGCCTCGACCAGCGTGGTCGTCTTGCCCGTCCCCGGAGGACCGTGCACAATGGCCACATCCATCGCCGCAACCACCTGGCGCACAGCACGATTTTGTGTATCGTTAAGCCACGGAAACACCACTGGCGGCAACTGGCGGAACCGGGGCCGCAGATTGCCTACCAACGTTTCGCGTAGACGCACAAACTTCTCATTCTCAGAGCGCATAGCCGACCGCAACGACTCGTGCATCACGCGGTACGACGTGCTGTCAATCGACACGCGCACGCCCAGCAGCGAGCGTTCTGCAGCCTCCTGCAGGGCCTTTAGCGCATCGCGGTTCGGCAGCTGTATTTGAATCACGCCCTCTTTAAAGCTGTCGACGAAACAGCTGTATTTCAATTCTCTGACGCCGCCACCAGCCACAAAACCGCTGTCCGCCGCTCCGGCTCCACCGCCGGCAAGGGTGAAGAACACCACCGGACTGCCCGGCTCGAAATCGTTCTCCGGCTCGTCGCCGTCAGTGTCGTACGATATGGTCACAATCAGATGGTTCAGAGCATTATAGCCCCAGCCGTTGATAGCAATGGGGTACTTGCAGTCGGCCTCGTTGGCGCGGCCCGTGATGCAGCCCTCGCCCAACGAACGGGCGTAAGCGGCAGTCTCATAGTCCTGCTCCATCTGCAGCAGCTCGTCCAGCGCCGCCAACCGTGCTATGCTTGTCCTGTTTTCCATCATTTCGCGTTCGTCATCTTTCAACGGCAAGCACCTGTCCAACAACCCTTTTCAAACCAAACTCACAACATCCGTGCCCACCGCTCAGGCCTGCAAAATTACATAAAATAATCGTATCATCGACTTCCGCCCACGATGATTTGTTTCAACTATATGAAATGATAGTAAAAAAACTCTATCGTGCAAAAATTGCCTTCATTTTATGCTGATGCTTATCTGGGCCGCGCCAAAAGACCCCACGCCGCTATCGCGATAGCCAGTGTTGTACAGCTCTAATGCACGCGGCAGGTTGAACGGTTCAGGGCTTGCTATCAGCAGAAGATGGTCAGTGCCTCGGGGCTCGAAGAACTCTATTGGATAGGGAAGCACCACCGCCGAGTGAGGTGGCAGGAGCTCGCATTCAGTCGATACTGCGCTCCACACGCTATCAGCATCCACGTCGATTATCCCAACATAGAGAGCATCATCGCTTTCGTTCACGACCAACAGTTCCACACTTTCGCCTACTGCTACCGTGCGCACTGCTTTGTGATGCACGGGATCCATTGCGTGAAGTGCCACTGTATACTGCGAATTCAGTATCTCGTATCGGGAGTTTATGTTTGCTGCCAACCAGCAGGCCAGCATTTCGTCGTTATTGTTTCCGCGATACGTCACGCCACCGCGAGTGGCATAACGGTCGTCTTGCTTGCCAAAAAGGGATTTCTTCACCTCGGCAAAGGCCTCACGTGTCAGGCTTTTGGCTCGTGCGCGCTGTGTTGCTACCAAAGCTTCAACGGTGCCGCCTTCCTCGCTCTGCACAGCATAGATTTTTCGCCGTTCGTTATCGAGAATCGTCAAACTGCCACGCTGTGATGTTCGCACACGGTCGGAAAGGTTGAGCGGCTGGCCTTTAACCAAAGTCGTCCATTTGCCTTTATTTTCCATTTCGGCACGGCCATTGATGGCAAACACCTGCATCTCCTGTGCCGAAACGCAGGTGTTCACTATCATTATCAAAAGAAAAATCAGTTTTTTGTACATAAGTATTTATTTCTTGTGGAACAGCGTGATGTCGCCGGCGTCGACGCCCTTGAAGACGGGGGTCTGGCGGCTGTTCTTGTTGCGCACATAGTCGCTGAGGTAGGTGCGGAGGGTGTTGACGGTGATGTAGCCGTCGGCGTTGGCAGCGGCACCATTGAGACCGCTGATAAGGCCGGCGGTGAAGACGCCGTTTTGCAGCTTCTCGTCCTCGGCGCTCTCCTCGCCGGTGGTGCTACTGTAGAATTCGATGACGTTCTGCACGTCGAGCTCGGTCAGCTTGGGTGCAGCCCCTTTGGCACCCACCATAGCTCCGGCGTGGCAGGCGTCCATAAAGGCCACCACCTTCACCTGACGCTCGGTGAGCTTACGCATATTGTTCTTCAGGTCGGCGAAGTTGACGCCCTCGTCGCTGGGGGCTTCGCTCGAGGCGTCGATGGTCATAAAGTAGGTCTCACTGCCGTCCTGCACGCCGTGGCCACTAAAGTAGAACATCACCACGTCGCCGCTCTGGGCCTCGTTCAGCACTTCGCGCAGGCCCTTGTTGATGTTGCTGCGGGTGGCTTGGCGGTCGGTGTAGAGGTGCTCTTTCAGGCCGGTGTAGTCGCTGAGGTTGCACTGGCGTATGGTGGCGCTGAAGTCGCGGGCGTCCTTGGCAGCGTAGCGCAGCTTGGTGAGGTCGCCGCTGGTGTAGTCGCCCACGCCCACGGCAAAGAGGATGAGCTGCGGTTTGCGCACCTGGCCCACGTAGGTCAGCTTCACCTTCTGGGTCTCGCTGGTGACGTTCTGTTCGTCGCGGGCGGTGAAGGCCAGGTTGACGGTCTTGCCGGGCTCGGTGGGCAGGCTGACCTCGTACAGTTTGCCTTCTACGGCACGGGCACCTTTGGCGCCTTGTGCTACAGGTTGCAACGCCACGGCTTCGGCACCGTTGATCTCCACATAGAGCACTGGCTGCTGCCCGTCGCCGGGCACCACGTTGATGCGGAAGCTGACGGTGCCCTGCTGGTACTGGCTGCCGTTCTGCGGCGAGAGAATCTGCACCTTGGGTTTGCGCATACTGGCCGTACTGCTGCCGGTGACGATATTGATTGCCGGCAGGTCGAGGGCGTCGGGGTTCAGCTGGTATTGCGAGTAATTGAGGGCATTGTTGTTGCTGTAGTGGTAAGTATTATTGCTCGTGCCCTTCATAATGTCATAGGATTCAATTTTAATATCAAAAGAGGCAAGAGCTATTTTGTCGTTTTCTATAAAGTACTTTTCGTTGCTAAAAGTGGCATTTTTAAATTCTTTTTTAAAAGTTGGGCCTTCGCTAATAGGCACAGGCACAAGCAATCGTCCGAACTTGCTGCTATTAAGCGAGAACACCTCGTTCTCAGAGTCGTAGGCATCTAACGTAAGGGAAGTCTTGAGGTTGATGTTCTCGCGGTTTTCCTTTATGAAACGGTCTTCGGCCTCCTTAGTCAAAGCGTCGATTTTGCGCTGGCGGTTCTCGCCGCTGACGCGCCGGGTGTAGTCGGCCACCTTCTCGAACTCGCCTTTCTTCTGCCACTCCGCCATCTTGGGCTGTACGTAAGCCGTGGCGTACTTGGTGAAGGAGGCCAGTTTTTCCTCTTTTATTCGCCTATACTCAGCCTGACGACGTGCCTCAGCTTCACGAATCTCAGCCTCGCGCTTGGCTTTGGCCTCGGCCTCTCGTTTGGCGATGGCTTGTCGTTCTGCATCGTTGGCCTGGGCAAGTAGTTGCTTTAAGCTATGCGTGGTTTGTTTGTTGTCCCAGTCGTAAGTGGTAAAATTAGAGTATTGGTCATATGAGATATCTCGATATTTAAAGGGTATTATTACTCTGTTTTTTACATCAACAACACCCCAATCTTGTCCCTTTTTTACCATTATGCATCCCCCTATTTTAAAATTTCCCCATCGGAAATCAGAGAACTGGGGCTCAATACACCAATTGTTGAAGTCCTTGTCGGATATAAAACCCCATAAACCGTTGGTTGACTGCATAGCATGATAATATGTTCCATTATAATTGGCTGTTGGGTTGCTGGCTGTTTGTTGAAATGTCAGTCTCGTTTTAACCCATTGGTTGGTTCTGTAATTGTAAAATCCAACATAATATTTTCCATTAGTATAATTGGAATTTGGTCTTATTTCCTGCGCATAGCAGGCATTTCCCGTCAGCAGCAGGGCTGCCAGTGCGAGTAATAAGGTCTTTTTCATTGTTTGATTGTATTAGTTATTTATTCTTTGATAATTGCGTCGATGATGTTCTTGGCAAGTCCTGCGAGGCCGAAGCCTACGATGGCGATGGTTGGGGAACAGACGATGTGCAGGCCCACGAAGAGCAGGTAGCAGACGGGCAGCATCAGCAGCATAAAGGCTATCTGCAGCGCGCCGTGCACCCAGTTGTCCATCGTCTGCGGCAGCAGGTAGAGCAGCCAGCAGAAGAGGAAGATAAGGATGATCTGTAGGCAGATGCCCAGCCAACGGGGCAGCGTGTGGTAGGGGTTCTCGGCGAGCAGGGCGGCGGTGGCCAGGGCGTGCACCTCGGTACCGGCCATACGGCTTTGTCCGCCGGTGCCGACCGGTATGTTGTGGTAGTCGCGCAAGTCACCCAAGTCGCCAAAGAAGACTATTTTGTCCTCCAACGCAGGCAGATAGAAGTCCTCCACTCCTGGCGTCCAGCGCATAAGGTTGACCCCGCCGAAATCGATAAGCGCACTTTCGCCGACAGGACGATTGGCGACAATGCTAACCACCTGTGCAGCGAAGGTGGGCTGGGTATCGAACCGGAGCTCGGCATAGCGCACCACGCTGGCGGACAAGTTAACCATCCCCTCGCGGTAGCCGTCGGCAAAGAACGAACGTTCTATGCGCCAGTTGCCGTCAGGCAGCGGCACGGCGTTCTGCGCCAGTACTGCCTGCGGGCTGGCGGCCACGGCGGCCGCCAGGTGCGAGTCGGCCACGGGTTCGAGGCTTACCGCTGGCGGGAAGATGACGTCCAGCGCCACCACGCGGGGCCGCTGGGCGCCGATGCTGTCCAGCAGGGTGGCTATCTCTTCGCGGTCGCGCAGATACTGTATGTCCACCAGCACGATGTCCTGGGCGGCCTCGGCGTTGTGGCCACGATGCCAGTGGAAATAGATGTCAGAGAAGTGGAAATTGTCCATTGCAGCACTCAGAGGGTTGAAGGCATTGGTATTGACAACGACAGCCCGTCCGCCCCACATCAGCAGGAGCAACAACAGAGTTGTAATGACAGCTTTTATTGCCGTTTTTACACCTTTCCCCTTTTGCTTTTCCCTATGCCGCATCTTCTGATTGACTTTAAAAACACATAATACAGCCGTATTATTTACACGGTTCTATTCGTTTGAATTTCGGTGCAAAATTACGACTTTATTTTCATTCGGCAAAATGTTTTTCGCAGGCGGGGCGCCTGAGTACTGGATTTGCGCACGGTGCATACCACTATTCTTCCCTGCCCTGCCATCGGAAGCGGGGCGGCGCATCGCTCTTCGCTGGGCGAAAAATTATGTTAATTTTTAACTTAATTCTATCAAAGTTCACTGGAGTGAAATTTGGTAAAAGTTTGGTAGGAATTTGAGTGAACTTTGGTAGGTATTTGGTACCTCGAAATCAACGAGTTGAAAAAACGCAAAATTTGGCTATT
Source organism: Bacteroidales bacterium (assembly GCA_017517715.1). Classification (GTDB taxonomy): domain Bacteria; phylum Bacteroidota; class Bacteroidia; order Bacteroidales; family P3; genus Colimorpha. The sequence continues at coordinate 563 of JAFWYO010000071.1, read as the reverse complement.
TTTAACACATTTTAAGTTAAAAGCATCCATCAAAATGTTAAAAATCGATGATATAGAATTAAAATGCAATGCAAAAAATTTAACATTTTCAGCACATAACCATTGGGAGCCTTGAAAAAATCGTTACAGGAGCCTCGTAAATCTGTTATTTTGAACACGAATTTAGCAAATGACACGAAATTGTTGCTGCCACCTAACGAGTTCGCTTTGTATGCGAAACACGAATTTGACGAATTATAGAGGTTGCCTATAATAAAAAGACGACAAATGCGTTTTTAAAGCATTCCGACACCGGTGGTCGGCAAAACGAAGAAAAAGACAAATCAAGCATTTATGTTTCTGGAAACGCAACATATAGAGAAATCTTTCGGCACCTACCGCGCCCTCGACGACATCAACATCGGGGTGCGCGAGGGGACGGTTTTCGGCCTGTTGGGGCCCAACGGGGCGGGCAAAACGACGCTGATTCGCCTCATCAACCGCATCGCGCGACCCGACGGCGGGCGCATTCTGCTCGGCGGACACGAAATGACGGACGACGACGTGCGCCAAATCGGCTACCT
>JAFWYO010000070.1 GCA_017517715.1 Bacteroidales bacterium | reverse complement strand
GATTTTTATGTCGCGTTATTGAATATCTTTATTATGCCACTTAGAATGAAACAATCAATCCTGCCTGCAACAGTCGGCTGAATTGACCTTTGTTGCTGCGAAAGATACGGTACGTGCCGCTGCCATTCTCTTTTGCTATATTAAGCATTGAGTTGTAGTATCTTACATCTATGCCTATGTGCTCAGTAAAGCGATAGCGGATACTGGCGCAAATGGGAAGGACATCAAGGGTTTTGTAGTTTTCGGATTGCAGGTTGTCGTGGATGTTGTCGGTGGTGACGTTGGCTTTGGCCAATATGGCGGGGGCTATGCCTGCGGCCAGGCGCAGCTGACGGCTGTCAAGCAGGTCGTACGCTATCATCAGCGGAATTTCGACATACGTCAACGAGATATGCCGGTCCAGCGAGCTGTTTTGTATTTGCGACCCTTTCTGTGTCAGTTCCAATTCGACGAGAAACCGCCAGCGGCCATCGTCGTTGATTGGGAACGAGGTGTTTACGGCTCCGTGAAAACCCAGTTTGTTGTAGCTGCCAGAAGCGTCGCCGTCGATTTGGCAAAAGTTGATTCCTCCGCGCAACTCAAGGTCGAATTGCCGGCCGTGCGAACTCTTGCGATGCTGGGCACTTGCCGTCCCGATGGTGGCCAAAAGCAGAGCCAAAAGGGTGAAAATCTTTATGTTGTTCATAATTTCATTTTGTTAACCAAATTGCTTGTCGATTCGCCGGGAACGAGAGGTATGAGCTCCAGTCGCCCTCCGTTTTGCTCCACGAAATCGGCTCCCACAACGTTGTCCCGATTGTAGTCGCCGCCCTTGACAAGAATGTCGGGGACGATAGCCTCAATCAGCCTCAATGGCGTGTCTTCGTCAAAAACGACCACATAGTCGACGAAAGCGAAGGCTGCCAGAACCCTCGAGCGGCTCACCTGATTGGAAATCGGGCGTGACGCCCCTTTCAGTCGCCTGACGGAGTCGTCGCTGTTGAGGCCTACAACAAGTAGGTCGCCCAGGTCGCGCGCACGGCTCAGGTAGTCGACGTGCCCTTGGTGCACAAGGTCGAAACAGCCGTTGGTGAAAACGACGCGTGGTTTGGACGTCCCATTGCGCAGCTGGTCGAGTCGTTCGGTCAGTTGGCTGAGTGTCATTATCTTGGCGTCTATGTTGTCGTGGAAATTCATATCTCGGTAGTTTTCTTTTTGAGTAATGAAAAATAGACGAGATAGGCAAGCCCAATGACGATGGCGATGGCCTGTTGCGCACCCCACAGCAGCCATCCGCAGGCCAGGCCTGTGCTTTCACCGATGCCGTAGATGGCCAGCGCCTGCCAGACAAGGACAGGATAGGCACCCAAACCGCCCTGCGAAATCATCATTCCCACAGTGCCGAAAATATAAATGACGAAGGCGGCTGCAAACGGCAGTCCTTGTGTGTCGGCAAAAGCCTGAAGGATAACCCATCCGCCGGCAATATAGAGGAAATATATTATCAGACTGTAGAGGGCAAAGAGCAGCGTAGCCTTTGGCCCCAGATGGAGGATGCTCTTGATGCCGTCAACACATCCGCGAATCAGGTCGACCGCCTTGCGGTAAAAGCCAAACCGCATCATCTTTTCGTGGAAAAGCTTGTAAGCCACAATTAAAGCCAAAAACAGCACAACGGCAATTATGGCCAGCGTGGCCAGCGTGGGCAAACTGCTGAATTTCTGCGACAAGCTGTCGTAGATGAAATCCTTTACGCTGCTGAACATCAGCAGGAAACCGAACAGGAGAATCAAAGCGAACATCATCATATCGATGATTCGTTCGGTGACAACGGTTCCGAGCGATTTCTCCATCGGGATTTTCTCGCTGGTGCGCAGCATCGCGCAGCGCATCACCTCGCCCAGCCTCGGGAATGCCAGATTGGCCAGGTAGGTGACCATCACGGCGCCAAAGGTGTTGTTCAGGGTCGGATTGTGGTCCAACGGCTTGAAAAGCATACGCCAGCGCAGCGCGCGGACGAAATGAGCCAAAAGGCTGATGCACATCACGGCAACCACCCAGCCCCACCGCGCCGAAAGGAACGACTGCCAGATGGCCTCTTTCTGGTCGGCATCAAGCTTCAGCAGAAACCAGTAGATGAAGAAGATACCGATTCCGAGGAAGATGATGAACTTCAATATGTCGCCGATGTGTTTTCTCAAGGGTTTTAGTAGACTTAATGTGCTGGCAGGAATGTATAGGGATTAAGCCAAATGGTTGTCTTTCGGGAAGATAACGGAGGGGTGCCACTGCTTGGCCTCCTCGAAATCCATCGAGGCATACGATGCGATAATGAGCAGGTCGCCAATGCGGGCCTTGTGTGCCGCAGCTCCGTTTATTCCGATAACGCCGCTACCGGCCTCGCCGCGAATGATATAGGTCGAAAAACGCTCGCCGTTAGTGATGTTGTATATGTCGACGCGCTCGTTTTCAATCATATTGGCCGCGTCGAGCAAATCCGAGTCGATAGTGATGCTTCCGATATAGTCAAGATTGGCTTCGGTAACCGTAACTCTATGTATTTTAGATTTTAAAACCTCAATAAACATAGTCAAAAATTTTTGCAAAATTACACTATTTCGCTTGATTGGCAAAATAATTTTTCAGGCAAAAACAAGGTAAAGTAAAACGCATACTAAAAGGGTGTAGACCATTATTTTACCAGCGGGAACCGGTTTGAAGCGGTCCATCTCGTCCTCGTCGAAACGCCGCGTGATGCGTTTTTTCACGCTCCCGTTTGCCGACGAGGTGGTCTCTTTCAGATTCCCGTTCTCGTCAAACCTCGAAACATAATGGAACTGAGGACGTTCGCGCTTGCGGAACAAGTCGGCGAGGCCTATTTTTTGCTTCTCCTCGCGCTCCTTGCGTTCTATTTCGCGCAGCCTCCGCTGGAAGTATTCAAGGTCTTGGTCTTCAGTGGCTTGCTGGTCGATGGCGACAGTTGTCGTCTTTTCTTCAATCGGCGTCCGCGGATTACCGTTTTCGTCGAGGTTATATTTGGCTTTCAATAGTTCCCAATCCTCGCGTTCGGGGTCATAAAACCGTGGTTTATAGTGGTATTGGCGCGGCTTGGGGGTGTAAAACATTGGCATTTTTCTTTCTTCTTTTGGTTCAGTCTATAAAACGTAATGGTCGCCCAATTATTGTGACGTGGCCCAATTAAATTTGAATGATGTTTGCTGATTCTGGTTGACGGATTGGCGGTTGTCAACGGCTTTTCGTT
>JAFWYO010000069.1 GCA_017517715.1 Bacteroidales bacterium | reverse complement strand
GTGGCGATGGTGAAAAGCTGGTGCGGCGCGTAGGTGCGCACCCAGTGGCGCCATTCGCTAGCAAGGCGGACGGCGTCCATCTTGTCGCGCTCGGGTTCGGGGTCGAAATAGAGCGGCTCGTTGAAAAAGTCGTACGCCCACAGCGCCGGCAGGTCGGCCAAGTGGCGCAGCAGGCCTTTGGTGTAGCTCTGCCAGTAGGGTTCGAAAGGCGTCTTGATAAGCAGCATCACTTTCAGCCCAGCGCTGTCGGCCGTCTGCACCATTCGGCGCGTGGCTTCGAACTTGGCGGCGCTGTCGCCCTCGCCCATCACGTCGAGGCAGACGCGGACGGCATTGAAGCCCCAGCTGGAGATGGTGTCGAAATGCTCGCGCAGGTCAGTCCCGATGTAGTAAGGAGCCGGAATGACGCGGTCGCCATCGATGAAAGCCTTGTAGTTGAGCATATTCGGGAACCAATATTCGCCATCGAGGACGAAATGGCCGTCCTGAAGGCCTACATAGCCTTCGGTGACTGGCGGCAGTGAATCATTGTACATTATGCCGTTGTCTGAATGGTTGCACCCAACCATCAAGATTGCCATTAAAGCAATATAAAGTGCGCTTTTCCTTACCATTATTTAAGTTGTTAATCAATCATATCACTCACATAAAAGGACTCGGGGTCTACCGCTTCGCCTTCGACACGTATATGAATAACCTTGCGGTGCCTGTTGTTGGACACCACCGCCTCTCGTCTCCACAGGTTTCCATCCTTGTAGAACAGGTTGAAACTTTTGACGGGCGACAGATAGAAACAGTCGGCCCCAGTGCTGTCGGCAACTGTGACAAGCAATCCGTTGGCTTTCTGCACCTCGCGTGCCCCAAACAGGTAACAGGGTGCCGAAGGGTATTCCGTCCGTTTCTGATCCAACATAGCCGAGTCAATCGCATAGTGGAACTTGCGACCGGCACGAAGGTCAATCAGGTCTTCGATGTCGTCCGTGCCTTCGCAGATAGCATAGGCTGTGCGCGAGGTGGTATGCAAGGCCTCGGTATAAAGCAGGGCATAGTCGGGCAAATTATCAAAGAAGCCTGCACGAGCCATCTCGTCGATGACAACAAAACGGTTCTGGCTTCGCTGCCATTCGCGGGACAGATGCTCGTTGGCAGTACCGATGATGACGGCAAAAAAGAAAACCAAGAAACCCCAGAAAAAAAGCAACAATCTGGTGCCCCACTGGGAGGAGATCGTTTTCAGCGTCAATGCCACAAGGACTGCTATGGTGAGTGCAATGCCAAAGTAGGAATAGAGCGACGTGACATAACCCTTTAGCCAAGTAGACCATTCTTGGTATTTGGGCGTCATCGCAATTAGCACATTGGCGCTGAAGGCGAAAAACAACGCTCCTGCCAACACTGCCAACAGCTTGCGCCACGAGTGTTTCTGTACATCTATCCGGCGGCATAGCAATACAAAAAGGATGCATTGCAGCAGTGCATTGACAATCACGATTGCCGACGAATGGGTCAAAATATAGCCGGGATTGTTATACAACCCCCTCAGCAGCATAGAATTCTCTGCGATAAGCGACTTGCTTTGAAAGTAGTTTTGCCCGGGCAATGCCACCAATGTAAGGCGTGTCACGACCCTAAAGAACTTGTCTATAGTAAAGCCGTCTCCATCCATCAAGCGAGCACCGCTATAGGCAGCCATCTCAGGCATTGTCACCGACAGCCAATGCCGGTAGCCCACATAGATGGCGGTATAGACAACCACCGACAGCACCATAGGCACCATTTCAAACCAAAATGCAGAATTGCCCCACATCTGACCAAAACCGTCGCGCCGCCAGTGGCGCAAAAAGACATAAAGCGCCACCAGCAGAATGAAGACCACATAGTTCTCGTAAAACAGCGCAGAGACAAAGAACAGCAGGCTGGCCCACACCGGATTCCAGCGGTTTCCTCGCTGGTAGTGGTTCACCAAGAGCAGCACGCCGCACAGGAATATCAAAAAGCTGAAAGTAAAATAAAAAGGATATGCCGTAACGGCAATGAAATAGCCATATCTTGTAACACAGGTGTTGAATATCAACAGCAACAGGGTCATCAGTCCAATTGTGCGAGAAAGGAATATCCGGTTGACCAAATAGGCAAACATCAGATAACATCCCACCAGCATCGAATACTGTATTATCTTTGCGACGAGGAAATTGTCGGCAATATAGGGGATGTAATAAAAGAATTTGGTGATGAGGAAATAAAAGCGGCCCTCTCCTTCGGCATAGGCCCTATGGTCCATCAGCCAATACTGCCACGAATGCTGGGCCGTGACATAGTATTGCAAGTCGTCGCTGGTGGTGAAACCCACCTTGAAGAACGGTAGCAGACTCAGGATGATGGTTGCAACAAAACCAAACAAAAGCCACCAGTCGCCGCTCTTCTGTGAAAAATCAAATAACCTTGAGTCTCTGTATTTCATTAGTTATGGCTGATTTTAAAGAACAAGCAAGGCCGTAAAGGTCTTGCTTGTTCCTGTATATCTTTTTTTTGTTAGAATCCGAACACCTCGTCGAGGGTCAGTTTCTTAACTTTTCCAAACTTGGCCAGCTTGTTGAAGTCGATCTCGCTCTCCTTGCCAAGAACGAGGTAGAACTTCTTCTGACCTTTGATGTACTGCTTCTGGAAGTTGACCAGGTCGTTCATCGTCATCTTCTGGTAGGCCTGGAAATTCTGTTTGCGCAGAGGTTCCTTGAGACCCAAGCGCTCGCACTGGAGGTAGGTGCTGATGATGCTGAACTTGGTGGTGCGTGCGGTGCGGGAGCCGGCGAGCAGGGCGTCCTTTGCCAATTTGAAATTGGCTTCCGACTGCGGCATATCGTTGAACAGTTCCTCATAGGCGTCGAGGGCGTCAAACAGCTTGTCTGTCTGGGTGATAACGTTGGCGCTGTTGTAGAACCAGTCATCCTTGTGGAAGGCGCTGCTGTAATAGCTGCTGGCGCTGTAGGCGAGGGAGCGTTTCTCGCGCATCTCCTGAAAGACGATGGCGTTCATCGAGCCGCCGAAGTATTCGTTGAAGAGGTTCACCTTCGGTGCGAGAGCGGGGTTGTACTCGGCGCCGCGGAAGTATTCGGTGAGGTAGACATTCTTGGCGTCATAGTTCACGAAGAGCACGGTGTTCTCGTCGGTGGGCTGAGGATAGTAAATTATTTTGGCAGGAGCGTCCTTGGTGGACTTCACGGTGTGAATCTTGTTGACGGTAGCGGTTAGGTCATTGAGGCTTAGAGGACCATAGTAAAGAACGCGATGCTTGTAAGTGAAGAGATTGTGGATGGCATCGGTAAGCTGCTTGGCGGTGTAGGCACGGAGTTCGGCGTCGCTCTCGGTGGATTCCTTGAGGGCTTTTTCGCCATAGATGCCGTAGGTGTTGAGGGCGCGGAAAGCGGCACGCTGATTGGTCTTGTTGTCGGTGCGGCTTTTGATAACACGCTCGACGAGCATCTGCAATGCCTCGTCGTTGGGCTGGCAGGTGGCCATAATCTCTTCGACGAGGTTCATAGCCTTCTCCATATTCTCGGCCAAGCCGCTGATGCTAATGCTGATGGCCTCACCACTCACATTGAAATTCCACGAGCAGGCAAGTTTGTAGAATTCTTCTTGCAGCTGTTCGGCTGTGTGCTTGTCGGTGTTGAGGTATTCGACCAGGTCGGCGGCGAGGTCAATAGTCTTGTCGGTTGTGCCGCCAAAATCGAAGCGGTATTGCAGGTTGAACGTGCCGTTCTCGACGTTCTTCACATAGAGTATCTCGCTGCCATTGGCGGACTTGCCCTTCTGCAGGTCTTTTTTGAAGTTGACGAAGACAGGCTGGATGGGTTTGGCCTTTGCAGCGTCGGCTTTCACTTGTGCCAGGAAGGGGCTCTCGTTGTCGCGGTTCACTTCGATGGGGGTGATGGCGGGTTTGACGACCTTGGCCACGGGGTCGGGAGTATCCTGATGTTTGAAGACAATGACATAGTTGTTGTCCTTGAAGATGCGGTTGGCGAAGTCGACGATGTCCTTCTTGGTGATTTTGGCGAGTTCATTGATCTCGTTGCAGACATCGCCCCAGTTCTGATGCTGTACGAAAGCGTAGGCCATCTGTGAAGCGCGGCTGTTGTTGCTCTCAGCTTGCTTCATAATCTGAAGCTTCAGTTGGTTGATGCTGGCCTCGAGCAGGCTTTCGTCGAACTGTCCATCCTTCAGAAGGTCGATTTGTCCGAGCAGCAGGTCACGCAGCTGTCCAAGGCTCTGGCCCTGATTGGGGCGGCCGCCGAGCATAAAGGCTGCATAGTCATTAAGTGTATAGGTACCGGCATAGGCACCGAGGCAAAGCTGTTTTTGATTCAGGTTGAGGTCGATGAGACCGCAGCTGCCGTTGTTGAGCACCATTTCCATAGCCTGTGCCAACAGAGCCTCGCGGCTACCATTACCCTCTTCGATGCGGAAAGCGATGGTGAGGCTCTCGGGATCCTGGCCGTTGACCAAGCGGATGATAGGGCTGGTGATGGGCTCTTCTTTCACCTTGTGGAAAGCGGGTACGTTGCCGGGTTTCCATCCGCCGAAGTACTTGTCGATAATCTTTATAGCCTCGTCGGGGTTGAAGTCGCCGGCCATAGCAATGCACATATTGTTAGGCACATAGTAGGTCGAATGGAACTTGTAGATGTTGGTCATCGAAGGATTCTTGAGGTGCTCGATGGTGCCGAGGGTTGTCTGGGTGCCATAAGGGTGGTGCGGGAACAGGCCGCGCATCATCTCCTCGTTGACGCGGCGGTTGTCCTGGGCAAGGCTGATGTTCTTTTCCTCATACACAGCCTCGAGCTCGGTGTGGAAGAGACGCAGGACGAGGTTGGGGAAGCGGTCGCCCTGAACCTTTGCCCAAGTTTCAAGCTGGTTGGCGGGAATATTCTCGACATACATTGTATAGTCGTTGGAGGTGAAGGCGTTGGTACCCTCGCTGCCGATGGCGGTCATCGACTTGTCGTACTCGTTGGCGATGGCGATAGTGGAAGCAATGCCGCTCAGCGAGTCAATCTGATGATAGATCGCGGCGCGACGCTTGTCATCGGTAGTCTTGCGATAAACCTCGTAGAGGCTCTCAATCTTGTCGAGATAGACCTTTTCCTTCTCCCAGTCGGTGGTACCCAGCTGGTGGCTGCCCTTGAAGAGCATATGCTCCAGATAGTGGGCCAGGCCGGTGGTCTCCTTGGGGTCGTTTTTCGAGCCGGCGCGCACGGCGATATAGGTCTGGATGCGCGGGGCGTCCTTGTAGACGCTGAGGAAGACCTTCAGGCCGTTGTCGAGGGTATACTCCCTGACATTCAGCGGGTCATTGGGGTAGGTCTTGTAGGTGTACTTCTTCTGTGCAAAAGCCGACGAGCCCACAACGAGCATCACGGCCACAAAACTAAAGATAAATTTTACTTTTTTCATTTGATAAACTGTTGTATATTAAATTATTGTTTTACAATAGAAACATATCTTGAACTTGCAAATATACAACTATTTTCCGATTTATCCGGAAACGGCCGTTACAAAAAACCAATATTGGTTATAATCAGTCCCGGATCACCACTTCGGTGTTGCCGCCAACTTGTCCCAAGTTGCCACCGCCGTAGACATTACCGTTCACGACCGTCGCACCCAATGGCAACAACAGGACGAATACCAAAAAAAGGGGCAGGATTATGCGGAAACCACCTCCACGCATACCGCAACAAGGTGGCTCTGACTCATTGGTTTGGTATTTCCCATTCGTTATGTACAAAAAAGAATGACACATAGTATATATATATGTTAACCAACCGATTATACATTCTCAACTTAGAGTTAATCACCTTAAATAAATTTATAAAAATACGAAATTTTTTTTTCATATATTCAATAAAATACAAAAAATTGCAGAAAAATAAATAAATACCCACAAATCC
>JAFWYO010000068.1 GCA_017517715.1 Bacteroidales bacterium | reverse complement strand
CAATGAAACGCCACGCAGCGGCAACCGGGGCAGCTGCACACAACCCTGCCGTGCCGCATACGACCTCATAAACGGTCAGGGTAAAGTGCTTCGCAAAAACGAGCACCTGCTCTCACTAAAAGACTTTTCTGCAGCGCAGAGTATTGAATCTATGATAGATGCAGGCATCACTTCGTTCAAAATAGAAGGACGCCTCAAAGACATCTCATACGTAAAGAATGTCACCGGCTACTACCGCCAGCTGCTCGACAGCATAATGGCCCGACGCGAAGGGCTCAAACCAGCCTCGTCTGGAAAGACACGACTGTTTTTCACTCCCGATCTGGAGCGCACCTTCAACCGCGGATTCACCGACTATTTCCTGAACAGTCGCAAGCCAATGGCCTCATACGCCACACAGAAGTCGTTGGGCAAGATGATAGGAACCGTTGTTTCCAGCATCGGCAACACTCTTGTTATCAACAACAAGGAGCCACTGACAGCTGGCGATGGCATCTGTTTTTTCAATGACGAAAAACAACTTGAAGGATTCCTGGTCAACCACGTGAACGGCATTCGCATCACAGCCAACAAATCGTTGACTATCAGCAAAGGAACACAACTGTGGCGTAACAACGACTTCGCTTTCGAAAAGCAGATGCAAGGCAATACATCTGAACGCAAAATTGCTGTTTCTATGACACTTGCAGAAACATCCGACGGCTTAGAATTAGCACTCATTGACGAGGACGGCATCAAAGCATCCGTCACAGTAGAATGCACAAAAGAACCGGCCCGCAACGAAACAAGAGCAAAAGAAACCATCATCGCCCAGCTGTCGAAATTAGGCGGTACACCTTTTGAAATCAACAATATATCCATCGAAACCAAACAACAATATTTTCTGCCGGCATCTATGTTGAACGAATTGCGACGCAAAGCAGTCGAGGCACTCCAGGAAAAGCGCATCAACACAAACAGACTGGCAGATACCATCCTTGTTCACAACGACATACCATACTTCCAAACCAACGTTGACGGACGTGCCAATATAGTCAACAACAAAGCCGAGACATTCTACCGCCGACACGGCGTAACCACCATAGAACGAGGGCCCGACCAACCTGGAGTCGAATTCAAAGACGACTTTCCGCTGATGACCACAAAATACTGTCTGCGCTACGAACTGGGCCAGTGCCTGATGCACAAGTGCAACAAAACCGTCAGCCCCGACTATGCCAGCGACCTGTTCCTTTACAACAACGGCAATAAGTTCAGGCTGTCGTTCGACTGCAAAAAATGTGAAATGCAAATACATAAATCGTAATATATGTTTGTAGAAATATGCTGTAATTCTGTGCTTTCCGCAGCCAACGCCAAGCGTGGCGGAGCATACCGCATAGAGCTGTGCCAAGCTCTGGGTGAAGGAGGCACCACACCGTCGGCAGCAGCCATAGAATACTGTGTCCTAGAGCTTAACGTGCACACGCGCGTGCTGATACGGCCTCGTGGCGGCAATTTCGTATATAACGCTGCCGAGATGCGAGTCATACTGCGCGACATCGAACTGGCCCACAGGCTCGGAGCCCACGCTGTGGTGGTTGGATTCCTTACGCCAGATGGCGATATCGACATTGCCAAGACCCGACAGGCGGTAGAAGCTGCTAACGGTATGGATATAACATTCCACCGCGCCTTCGACGAATGTCGCAATCCGGAAGAGGCTTTGGAGCAGATCATCGACTGCGGATGCAACAAACTGCTGACTTCCGGCTGCGCACCTACAGCACTGGAGGGCAAACAGATGCTCAAAAAATTGCTCAAACAAGCCGACAGACGCATAGACATAATCGGAGCAGCAGGAGTCACCGTCGACAATGTACACCAATTAGTATGTGAAACAGGTCTTTACGAAGTCCACGGTTCACTTAAACATACCGTTGACGGACTTACCTGCACAGACATCGACCAAGTGCGTGAATTTATGAAAATCACCGACGGTTTTCCAAATTATCCACCATTCAATTGATACAAAACATCTTTAATATGAAAGCTAAATTACTCATTCCAACGTTATTATTGATCCTTTTGGCCACCTCGTGCCACAAGGAGAAACATTTCATCACCGACAAAGAATATCGCGCTCAGGTTCACGACGACTTCCTCAACCGGCAGCAGATGGCGGCAGGACGCGCTGACGCCCTTTTTGGCGGAATGGACACGCTCGACACCGAGACACGCGAAGCCCTGGAATTCCTCTACGCCTATATGCCCTACAGCGACCTGGCCGACTACGACCAATCGTTTTACTTGCAGCAGATTAGAGCCGCTTTCAAAGCACGCGAAGAGTTCAGCTGGGGCGAAAAAATTCCCGAAGACATCTTCCGACACTTCGTTCTCGTATATCGTGTTAATAACGAGAATCTTGACACAGCGCGGCTGTTGATGCAGCGCGAACTGAAACCGCGCGTCGAAGGTCTTTCGATGTACGATGCCGCCCTCGAGGTCAACCACTGGTGCCACGAGTATGTTGCCTATCGCGCCAGCGACGGCCGCACATCGGCTCCACTGGCCACAATGCGCACATCTTTAGGCCGTTGCGGCGAGGAATCGACATTTGCCGTCACCGCCCTGCGCAGCGTAGGTATCCCGGCACGCCAGTGCTATACGCCCCGCTGGGCACACTGCGACGACAATCACGCCTGGGTCGAAGTCTACATCCCCGACAGCAACCGCTGGTACTTCCTCGGTGCCTGCGAGCCCGACCCAGAACTGGATATGGGCTGGTTTGCAGTGCCTTCCACGCGTTGTATGATGGTCCACAGCAAAGCCTTTGGCCGCTACAAAGGCGATGAAGAAGTGGTGAAACAGACCGCGCTGTACAGCGAACTTAATTTGCTGAGCCACTACGCACCGACAAAGAAAGCCACCGTGCGTGTTTTCGACGCAAACAATAAAGCCGTCGAAGGTGCTGACGTAAAGTTTAAGTTATACAACTACAGCGAGTTCTATACACTTGCAACAATAAAGACCGACAAGAATGGCATAGCCCAACTAACCACTGGCCTTGGTGACCTGCAGATATGGGCCACCGACGGACAGAATTACAATTACGTGATGATGGATGTCCGTCAGCAAGACACTGTAGACATATATCTTACGCGCGAAGCTGGCACAGAATACACCGAAATGGCCGACGTTTTTCCCCCAGTTGCCGGCGAGGCCAAGGTGACACCCACCAAAGAGAAGGCCGACCGCAACGCAAAACGCTTGGAATATGAGGATTCCGTCCGCGGAGCATACGTTGCGACCTTCCCGACAAAAGAAAACCACAAAAACCTGCTGAAACCCAACAACAACCTTACCGACGAGCAGGCTTGGGAGATAATCCACAAGGCTGAAGGGAACTATAAGGAGATTGCGAAATTCATCAATAGTCACGCCAATGAGGATTTGACGGAAACGGTAACAATTACCTGCCCCTGCCTGGAAGAGGACAAGAATGGAGAGTATCATTCCGTCGGTGGCGGCGAAAACAAAACGTATTTCTTATACGACTATCTACATACCTTTAGCGACAAAGATATGCGCGATATAACGGCTGAAACGCTTGAGGCACATTGGTGCAAACCGACAGTACCGGCCATTATGGAGACTTATGAAGAATTCTATGAAAAAGGCCTGATGCCTGCCCGCATAAGCAACGAGATGGTGCATCCTTGGCGCCAGTTCCTGGCAGAAAAACTGGCCGACATCAATGATGCCAACAGTCTGATAGTATGGGCAAAAGAGAACATTGCCGTCGACGATACCGGCAACTACTACAACTGTCCCATTTCGCCCCGTGGCGTCTATGAACTGCGCCACAGCGACCGCCACAGCCGCGACATTTTCTTCGTTGCCGCCTGCCGTTCGCTGAATATTCCGGCCTATCTCGACAACGCCACCAACACAATCTACGTCTACGATGGCGATGCTGAAAAGTTCTGGAAAAAAGGCAAATGGGTCAAAGTGTCGTTTGAAGAAGACACCGAAGTCCAACCCACCGCCAAACTGACGCTGACCTACAAACCCACCAAAGAGCTGGCCAAACCCGTCTACTGGCCACACTTCACGATAGCAAAATACGAGAACGGCGACTTTGTGACCTTCGACTTCGAAAACGACAGCCGTATGGACAAATTCCCAGCGACAATCACCTTGGAACCAGGCTACTATCGCCTGATGACCGGCAACCGCTATCCCGAAGGCGACGTGCTGACCAGAACGGAATATTTCACCATAACAGAAGGTCAAAAAATCACTAAAGAAATCATTCTAAGACCTTTGGCTGACCGCAGCGCAAAAGCCGCCGCAAGCATCGACCCCACACAGGAAATCATTGCCGATATGGCCACCCTGGCCGACTATGCCGGCAGCACAGGTATGCTGTTCGTCTTCGTGGGCGACTACAAAGAACCCAGCAAGCACCTTATCAAAGAGATGCAAGCCCTTGAAAAAGAATACAAAGCCTGGGGCGGAATGACATACCTCGTTGCACCGGCTTCGGCCAAACCCGTCAGTTTCGGTCTGCCCAACACCGACTGCATCATCCGCGAAGCAGTCGACAAAGACCCCTTCGAAACCCAGATTCTCAACGCCCTGAAACTCGACCTCAAGAACGACTATCCGCTTGTGGCACTGGTCAATAACCGCGGCGAAATCCTATTCCACAGCCACGGCTATTCCATCGGCCTAGCCGAACAAATATTAAAAAGAACAAAAAAGAACTAACACATATTAAAATAAATGCGTATTTTTGCATCCACTATCTTGGCGGTCAATATACTTTTTTTCGCCAAAAATGCGCGTAATCAATATAATATACAAATCTACAAACCTCAAAACACCTAAGAAAAATGTGTGGAATAGTTGGATACATCGGGGAGCAGGAAGCCTACCCCATCTTGATTAAAGGGCTTCACCGACTGGAATACCGCGGATACGACAGCGCGGGAGTTTCGATGATCAACGCCAAAGGCGAACTGTCTGTCTATAAGGCAAAAGGCAAGGTTTCGGCGCTCGAAGCATCGGTCGAAGGCAAAGACATCAGCGGCACCATCGGCATCGCCCACACCCGCTGGGCCACCCACGGCGAACCCAACGCCACCAACGCACACCCCCACTACTCGCAGTCGAAAAACCTGGCCCTGGTCCACAACGGCATCATCGAAAACTACAAGTCGCTGCGCACCGAAATGGAGAAGCACGGAATGACATTCTGCAGCGAGACCGACACCGAAGTGCTGGTGCAACTGGTTGAATATACGCAGAATACACACAACTGCGACCTCTACACCGCCACACAGCTGGCTCTGAAGAGCGTCATCGGCGCCTACGCCATCGCCATCCTCGACAAGCGCAATCCCAACCAGCTGATCTGCGCCCGCAAAGGCAGCCCGCTAATCATCGGCGTGGGCAGCCACAACGGCGAGAAAAACGGCAAAGCAGAATTCTTCCTGGGCAGCGACGCAACGCCCATCATCGAATACACCAACCAGGTGATCTACCTTCAGGACGAAGAAATCGCC
The DNA here is from genome assembly GCA_017517715.1 of Bacteroidales bacterium. Lineage (GTDB taxonomy): Bacteria > Bacteroidota > Bacteroidia > Bacteroidales > P3 > Colimorpha. The sequence continues at coordinate 12,778 of JAFWYO010000068.1, read as the reverse complement.
ATAATGAACCGCGACGGCGACCTGAAAATCACAAACTTGAGCAACGTCAAGCAGACCCCCCAGCTGGTAACGCTCCAGATGAACCTCGACGAGCTGGAAAAAGGCGGCTATCCCCACTTTATGCTCAAGGAAATCCACGAGCAGCCGGCAGCAATGCGCATCTGCACCAAAGGCCGCCTCAATATCGTCGACAAAGACGTGCTGCTCAGCGGCATCATCGACCACAAAGAGAAATTCATCAACGCCCGCCGCATCATCATCTGCGCCTGTGGAACCTCCTGGCACTCAGCACTCATCGGCAAATACTTCATCGAAGAGGCCGCCCAAATCCCCGTCGAAGTGGAATACGCATCCGAGTTCCGCTACCGCAACCCCGTCATCTTCCCCGACGACGTGGTGATAGCCGTCTCGCAGTCGGGCGAAACCGCCGACACGCTGGCCGCCATCCAGCTGGCCAAGAGCAAGGGAGCCTTCCTGTACGGAATTTGCAACGTAATCGGCTCCTCCATCCCCCGCGCCACCGACAGCGGCACCTACCTCCACGTCGGTCCTGAAATCGGCGTAGCGTCGACAAAAGCCTTCACCGGTCAGGTCATAACCCTCATAATGCTCGGCCTGGCCATCGCCAAGGAGAAAAAGACCCTCAGCGAAGAGATGTTCCATATGCTCGTCGACGAACTGCAGCAGATTCCCGACAAGATGCAGTGGACCCTCGACCACAACAAGGGCATCGACCAGTTCGCCCAGATGTTCACCTACGCCCGCAACTTCATCTATCTGGGACGCGGCTACAACTACCCCGTGGCCCTCGAAGGCGCGCTGAAACTCAAGGAAATCAGCTACATCCACGCCGAAGGCTATCCCGCCGCCGAGATGAAGCACGGCCCCATCGCCCTCATCGACGAAGAGATGCCCGTCGTCGTCATCGCCCCCAAGCGCGGTATGTACGAAAAAATCGTCAGCAACATACAGGAAATCAAGTCCCGCAAAGGCAAGATTATCAGCGTCGTGACCGAAGGCGACACCATCGTCAAGGGAATGAGCGACTACTGCTTCGAAATCCCCGACACGCGCGACTGCTACGTGCCCCTGCTGGCCATCCTGCCGCTGCAGCTCCTCTCCTACTACGTGGCCATCGCCAAGGGCCGCAACGTCGACCAGCCGCGCAACCTGGCCAAGTCGGTCACCGTAGAATAAGCAACAACGATACAAAAACAAAAAGCCGGAGCGAACGCTTCGGCTTTTTTTTGTGACCACGCTGGGGCTCGAACCCAGGACCCCATCCTTAAAAGGGATGTGCTCTACCTGCTGAGCTACGTAGTCGACCTGTGATTGACTTTATTTTCGTGACCACGCTGGGGCTCGAACCCAGGACCCCATCCTTAAAAGGGATGTGCTCTACCTGCTGAGCTACGTAGTCAACGTATCGTTTTACCCTCAATTTTGAGTTTGCAAAAGTACTACTTTTTTGGAAACTGGCAAAAAAAATTAGCAAAAAGCCAGGACGACAAACATATCATCCTGATTTTCAAAACTCAATTTCCCACAAAACAATCGCTACTCAAAGGAAAAAAGTTCAAAAAAATTCATTTTTAACCGATTATAATGCGAATTTCGACGGCTTTTTTTCGACATTTTCGGCTGTTTTTTTCGACAAAAACGAACCGTATAACAAAAAAAACCGAATCGGGATAAAAAATATTCGGAAGAACCCCGAAACCGCCCCTCAAAATTGTTAATAACTCACTCCGAAAAAGGCCAAAAAATGGCCAAAAACGGCCTTTTGCAACTGCCTGTTTTCCAGATACCATCTTCTTACCAAATTCTACCCAAGTTCTTACCAAATTCTTACCATATTTTACCGTGGTAAAAGATGGATAGAATTTGTTAATAACTTTTTCAGAATATAGTGTTCCGAAGCCGTTTTGCGTCGAAAACAAAACCAGGTCGGACTTGAATGATATTTGACCGTCAACAAGGAACGGAGGGATGCGGAAATTAGCGTCAAACAACAATATAAATGGTTGAAGTACAATTTACTACAAACGAATAGCAATAAAAATTTTGTCAATTCAAATAATATACGTAACTTTGTAAACTTTTAGGCAATGAAACTTTATACCAAAACATATTGAAAAATGGAATACACGATAAACATAAAAGAAGGTCTTGGCGACGTGCGGTTCGGGATGCCCGTCGAGGAGGTTGTGGCCCTGCTGGGCAATGCCGACGAGGTGGAGTGCGTGGACAACGCTGCCGACGAGACTACCACCATCCTGCACTATGAAGAGGGCGCCCTGACGCTGTTTTTCGAGGGCGAGAACCCCACGCTGGAATGCATCGACCTTTCGATCGAGGACGCTACGCTTTTTGGCGAAAATGTGTTTGATTTGAGCGAGAAAGAGATTGTCCAGCTGATGGTGAAGAACAACTACTTCGAGCAGGATGCCGACGAAGAGGCCTGGGGCGAGCGACGCATATCCTTCGGCGAAGGGAACATTGACTTTTTCTTTGAAGACGACGAGCTGCTTGCCGTAGTTTTCGGCCATTAAGACGACGATGAACCCCTGCCCTGCCCTGTTTCCGACTGCTTATTTTCCGTCCATCGCCCTGATGGCGGCAATGATACGACACAAGGAAATCGTCATCGAGCAGCAGGAAACATTCCCAAAACAGACCCACCGCAACCGTACGGTCATCGTGACCGCCAACGGCCCTATGACGCTCACCGTTCCCGCTCTGCGCCCGAACGGCAACCACACGCTGACGAGCGACATCGGCATCAGCTACACCGAAAAATGGAACCTGATACACTGGCGGGCCATAGAATCGGCTTACAACGCGTCACCGTTTTTTCTCTACTATCACGACGACATCGAGCGGGTGATTATGGGTCGCTACGAGCACCTGCTGCAGCTGAACGAACGCATCTTGCAGCTTCTTTTCAAAAAATTGAAAGTCGACATCGCGATAAAATACACCACCGACTTTGCAAGGCCCGGAAGCGTCGAGGATGACTATCGCGACCGCTTTTCGTACAAGCATCCAGAGGCACTGCCGGCCTGTCAGCCTTACGTTCAAGTGTTCGGCGACAGAATGCCCTTCAATGCAAACGTAAGTGTCATAGACACACTATTTAACCTCGGCCCCGACACAAAAGACTACCTTTTGGGCATTAAGCTATAAATATCATAGACCAAGATATTTAAGCTTTTTGTCGGGAAAACAGCAATCCCAAAACGGAAAAACAGACCATAAATATCATAGACTATGGTATTTACGGCGATGTTTCACGCGAAACAACGCTTCCCTAACGGCAATTCATAACCACTAAAAGCACCGAAATATCGGCCGGCGAAACACCGCTGATTCGAGATGCCTGGCCGATGGTTTGCGGACGTATTGTCGAAAGTTTTTCGCGAGCCTCGAACGACAGGGCGGTGATGGAGCGGTAATCCATATCAGCCCGGATTGGCAGATTTTCGTACTTCGAAATCCGGTCGGCCACCTCGCGTTCTTTTTCTATATAGCGGCTATATTTTATCAGAATTTCGGAAGAGACCCGTACCTCATCGCGAACCGACGAAGGTATATTTTGGATGAATTCATTCAGCTCAGGCGAGAGCTCAACCAGATTGTCGAGCGACAATTCGGGACGCAAAAGCAGGTTCGAGAGCATCACTTTTTGCTGCAGAGGCGCCGACTGGTGCGACTCGAGAAAGGCATTGCTTTTGGCCGGATAGACGGGCGTATGTTCTATAAAATCCGTGAGGAGCGAGGATTGGCGCACTTTTTCATCGACGCGCCGCATACGTTCGTCGGACGCCAGCCCGATACTGTGCGAAAGAGGCGTAAGACGGACATCGGCGTCGTCCTGGCGCAAAAGGATGCGATACTCGGCCCGCGAAGTGAACATCCGGTATGGCTCATTAACGCCCTTGGTAACCAAGTCGTCGATAAGGACGCCGATGTAGGCCTGTGTACGGTTCAAGACGAAAGGCCGCTCGCCCTTGAACTTGAGGGCCGCATTAACACCAGCCATAAATCCCTGGCAGGCAGCCTCCTCGTATCCCGTGGTACCATTGATTTGTCCTGCAAAATAGAGATTCTCGACACGCTGCGTCTCAAGCGTATATTTGAGTTGTGTCGGCGGGAAATAGTCGTATTCGATAGCGTAACCAGGTTTGAAAATACGTGCATTTTCGAAACCCTTGATGGAATGGAGCGCATCCAGCTGCACCTCGAGCGGAAGCGACGACGAGAATCCGTTCAGATAATACGAATTAGTATGCAGCCCTTCCGGTTCCACAAAAAGCTGATGGTGGTCTTTGTCCGAAAAGCGCTCTATCTTGTCTTCAATCGACGGACAATAGCGAGGTCCACGACCCTGGATACGTCCCGTAAAAAGAGGAGAACGGTCAAAACCTGTTTTGAGAATTTCGTGAGTTTGGAGATTTGTATATGCCAGATAACAAGACTTTTGCACTTGCAGAGGTTTCGTATCTGGACTGAAAGAGAACTTCTGAGGATCGTCATCGCCTGGCTGCTCAGCCAAGACAGAAAAATCTATCGTCCTACCATCAATACGGACGGGCGTTCCCGTCTTCAGCTTCTCGACCTCGAAACCATATTCTTTGAGTTTGTCCGACAGTCCTTGGGCAGCCCTCTCCCCTATTCTGCCGCCGCTGAAAGTCGTCTCACCGATATAAATCCTTCCATTCAGGAATGTGCCGTTGGTAAGGACGACAGCATCGGCCGGGACGACGATATTCATCTTGGTGACACAGCCTCGAACCACTCCATCCTCGATCAGCAAATCAACCACCTCGTCCTGCCAAAGGGTGAGATTCTGGATATTTTCGAGAACATTTCGCCAATTGGTGGAGAAAAGAGCCTTGTCGCATTGGGCGCGCGGGCTCCACATTGCAGGGCCCTTAGAACGATTGAGCATACGGAATTGAATCATCGAGCGGTCGGTCACGATTCCCGACCAGCCACCGAGTGCGTCAATTTCGCGGACTATCTGTCCTTTTGCCACGCCGCCCATTGCCGGATTGCACGACATCTGGCAAATGGTGTCGAGATTTTGCGTTATCAAAAGAGTCTTAGCACCCAGTTTTGCGGCGGCAGCGGCAGCTTCCGCTCCCGCGTGTCCAGCACCAACAACGACGATATCAAACTTTTCAAAATTCATATTAAGACATTCTCATACAGGCTTTTCAACGGTCTGTTTCACGTGAAACACATCAACTCAAGGCATCAAGCATAGCCAAAGCATCGTTTTCTTTTTGTCTCATTTCGGCAGCTTCGGTATCAGTTTTGTCCTTATAACCCAGCAGGTGCAACACCCCGTGGATAATCACCCGCGACAGTTCACGTTCGAAAGGAATCGAAAATTTTACTGCATTATCCTTCACGCGGTCGACGCTAATCATAATATCGCCAGAAATCAAATTACCCTCCACACAGTCGAAGGTGATAATATCAGTATACGTATCGTGATTCAAATATTTCATATTGGCCTTGTAAACGTATTCGTCAGAACAGAACAGATACGTTATCCTTCCGAGGTGCATTCCGTAATGGTTCACAACAGAAGAAATCCATTTTTTTTTCAATTTTTCGTCAACCAACTCAAAATCCAAATCTGCGCACGAAAAAGATATAGCCATAACAAATATTTATCTGAAATTAATTTTTAGAATCGAAATCCCGAAATCGGGAATCACAATACAACTAATTGATTTAATGTATTTTGAATTATAATTTTGTCGATTATTCATCAAAATCCTTTTAATATTTTGGCACCAAAAGGATTTTACCCACGGGATAGGAAAGAAAATGCCATATTCGGGCGAGGAATTTATGCATTGACGTAACGAGGAGCATAATAATTACGGATCACCACAATTCGCTCCAGCGCCCTCGACGCTTCGATGCCACTAACAACAAATTCGAGGCGGACGGTACTACCGCCATTCTGAAAACTCATTTTGTCGGACAAAGTTTTCATCAGATAAATTCCGGTACCTCTCCCCTCTCCTTCCGGGATGACGCCAAATTTTTCACAATCGAATCCGTTGCCTTCATCGGATACAGAAAAATAGAGACCGCCGCGACACAGATCGCTGACAATGGTAACCGACTTTGAGGCGTCGCTGTTGTTTCCGTGAACAATTGCATTTTCTGCTGCCTGAAGGAGAGACATAGAGATAGTGGCAGCATAATTGTTGACATTGTAGGTGTCGCAAACAGCACTTACAAACCTCTCAACTTCTACCAAATTATTTATATCGGACTGAATAACAAGTTTTTCCATAAACAATTAATTATACTATCTCCGATACAAAGATACAATAATTTTGAATACTTACAAAATAAATAAAAGATAAATTGCCAAAAGAACGTTCGGCAGGGTAGGGGAGAGGGGCTAAAACTTGAAGAAATAGTCGTTTACCTTGTTTTTGTAGTAGTTGTTCAGCGACGGAGGAGTGGTGTGGAAAAGATCCATATTTTTCTCCTGCATACGTTTGTACTCCTCAAGGTTGCCTTGCGAGGGCTGATAGACATCTTTGCCTTCGTTGCTTTCGCGACGGTCTTCTTTTTCGCGCTGCATTTCAGCCTTTTCGTGTTCCAGCAGGCGAGTAAGAATTTGTTGCTGCCGTTGTATGGTTTGTCTGGTAATAGTCTTGTTCACCAAATCGGTTTCCGTCTGCTCCATTTGGCGCATAATATTGTCTATATCTTTGGCAATCTTGCTGTTTCCGCCACTTTGCTCCTTCATTTCCTGACCGTATTGCTGCATCATACGGCGTATCTGCTCCTGACGGGCAGCCATCTTGGCAAACTCAGAACTCATCGAATTGCGTTCACCGATTTTCGTCCTTCCACCAGGCTTACTTCCTTGTTTTTCAAGCTCTTTTTTGAGTGACTGCATCTGTTTGTTAAGCTCATCCTGCATCTGTCGCATCGATTTCGGAGAAGGCTTGCCCGAGCCAGGATTTTCGCACTGTCCGCTCTTCATTTTCATCCCTTGGCGTTTGCAGCTGCCATTCTTCTTCTGTTGCGAATTTTGCCTCATTTGGTTTTGCAACTGGTCCAATGATTCCGCTAGGACCAAAGAGAGATTATTAAGGGAAGTCATCGTGTACTGCATTGGTTTTGACGATGTTGAATTGCGGAAACCGCCATAGATAGACTCGTTGTACTGCATCAGCCCCGACATCGATTTATTGAGGTTGCTATTGACCGAAGCCAGTTCCTTGTTGACAACCGACGCAACCGCAATCTGGCGTTTGGCCAAGGCGCGAAGGGAATCCTCAACGTTGCGAAAATCGTCCTTAAGGCGATTTTGGTCAGCTATAATCTGCTGATATTTCGGGTCTTGCACACTCACAGTACCCAACATAGAAATCAACGATTCCTGATTGAACGAAAGTTGGACAAGGTTTTTCAGCAGCAGCCTGATCTGCTCAGAATCCTCCGCCAAATCCTGCTGCTCAATGTCCATCTGCGCTTCGGCGAGCTGTTCGGAGAGTTTCTTCAGGTCGTCGGCAGCGGACTTTTGCGACTTGGAAGCATCCTTTTTCTTACCCTTCGAGAGCTTGTTTTCCGCCTCCTGCTGGTTCTGCTCAATCTGTTTCTGCAGCTCTTCATCAGTCTTAAAATCAGAGGGATTCTCCAGATTCTTATAATCCTTCTTTATCTGATCTATATCCTTTTTCAGCTGCTGGTATTGCTCCGACAGCTTCTTTTGATCCTTCAGATTCTCCTGCGCATTATCTTGTTTGGTCGACAGATCCTCCTGCTTCTTAGCCAGTTCGTCAGCCTTGTTGACCGCCTGCTCAACCTTCTTCTCCAGTTCGAGGCGTTTCAGCAATTCTATATTCTGATCCAGCTGTTTTTCAATGTCTTCATTCTTCAACTTCATATTCTCCAACTCTTCCTGCACTTTCTTCTTATCCATCTCATTCATAAGGCGTTCCATCTCCTTCATCATTTCCTTCATCTCCTCGCTCATCACCTCGTCAAAAAGCCGGTCAAGCTCCTTCTGTTTTTCGAGAATCTGCTCGCTTTGGTCGCGGTATTTTTCCTCCAGGCGATTGTTTTCCTTCATTTGCTCGCGCATCTGCTGCAGTTGGTTTTTCACCTCCTCCTGTTTCTTTTTCAGTTCCTCTATCTGCTTCTTGTCCTGCCACGAAAGTTCCTTTTTATCAACCAGTTTGCGCATCATTTCGTTGATTTCTTCCTGCAGTTTTTTCAGCTCCGAGATAGAGACATCGGCCTGCTTTTGGATATCCGACGAGGAGGTGCGCAGAATCTGGTCAATTTCCTCCTCAGTAGGCACTTGCACCTCGAACGTCTGCGACTGCGTCGACTTGGCTCCATTAATACCGTCGTTGTCCCAAACCTCAAAATAATACTTCAAATGATCGCCAGGATTGACCGCAATCAAGGACAAGTCGACCGAATAGTTAAACTCTTGCGAAGCGTCTTTGCCTACTCCCAACGTCATCCGCTGGACGTCTTTAATGGAAGTGTCTGAAACATTGGTTTTTTCGACAACAAATTCGAGTTTTGAGAAGCCGTAATCATCCTTGATTTGGCCCTTGAAAAAGAGCCTGTCGGGCATAAGCGAATCGGTCATTCTCAAAACAGCAATCATCGGGAAAGCGTCGTCGACAACCGATATGGAATAGGACAAACTGTCGGAAGCAATACGGTCGTTACTGACATAAAAACCGTATGAAAACGAGCTCATTGCGCGCAGCGAAGTGCGGATGCGGCCATTAGCATTTGGCGTGAGCCGTTGCAAGTTGTTGTCGGTAAAGAAAAGCAGAGAATCCGCATCGGTAGTTTGGAAAACCCATTCGATGCGAGTGCCTTTGGGAATAGTGATGTCGCCCTCGTTCGAGAGCGTTTCGGGCTCCTTGCCTGTGTAGGCAGGGTAGGAGAGAAGTGTCTGGAAATGAGCCACTGCAGGACGAGGGAGCACCTCGAGCGTATAGACACGCGACACGACCCCCACGGCACTGAACTGGAAGTCCATAGACCGCTGCAAATTCTTGAAAACATAGGTGTAATGGGCGTTGTCCAGCTTTTGCATTTTGTAGCTGACGCCATCTACAACGATGGCCGCCTCGTTGGGGACTTCGTCGCCCTCGACGGATACGCGAACCGTAAAATCATCCTGCTGCGAAGCAGTCAAGCTGTTGTTTTCCAGCACAAACGAGAACGGTGCAGGACGCTCATAAAAAGTCGAATGATTAATGATGCGCTTCGACGGCTCGGTGATCAATGTTGGAGCGATAATGAGAGCCAACACAATGATGCACAGTGGTATGGCAGCATATTTGACATATTTGACATTGCCGCGCAGATCGATTGCTTTCAGGAATGGCACCGGCGACAATTGGGCTGTTTTCTGTTCTATCGACGCCGTCAGCAGTTCGTTGTCCGACGAAGAGCCCATCTGCTGCAGTTGCAACAAATTAAGCAGTTTATCGCTGACTTCCGGAAAATGTTGTCCAATAATTTTTGCCGCCTCTTCGTAAGAAATCCGCTTCCCCAACCGCATCATTTTCAGCATAGGCGATGCAATGTAGAAGCCCACAACGGCAGCCAAAGAGCCTATGAACGACCAGAACAAAGCGGTACGGACACCAGTGCCGAACCATCCAAAATGCTCAAGAACAATCATCAAGATATAGAGCGACATCAGTATTGCAGCAGCGAGCAGCAAACCCTTCAAGAGCTTGTTCTTATAGTATTTGCGGATGAAGGCATCCAGTTTGTCCAGTATGTTGTTTCCCGAAGACACGAAATTAAGTTTTTGAAGTAGAATAACGGCATTTGTTCAATTTTATTGTAAAATAAAAACAAATAAAGAAAATCTGTTTGCCGTATAATATACAGCCATTTATTCCGTTATGAAATGTATGGATAAGGCAAACAAAACAGTACTGATTACCGGCGCATCGTCGGGTTTTGGCAAGGCCACAGCCGAACTGCTGGCCGCGAAAGGTTACATTGTCTATGGCACAAGCCGCAACGAGATGCACGACAAGCAAATACGATTTTTGGTTATGGATGTCCGCGACCGCGAGTCGGTGGCTCGCGGCATTGAAAAAATCATCGCCGAAGAGGGTCGCTTAGACGTAGTGGTGAACAATGCCGGAATGGGCATCGGCGGCTCGCTTGAGATGGCCACCAGCGACGAAATAGAGCTTCAGATGGGCACCAATTTCCGCGGCTGCGTCAATGTCTGCCAAGCCGTGTTGCCAGTGATGCGAGGGCAGGGGGGAGGCCAGATCATCAACCTCAGTTCCATCGGCGGCATAATGGGTTTGCCGTATCAAGGTTTCTACTCGGCTTCGAAATTCGCAATTGAAGGATTTACAGAGGCTTTGGCCGCCGAGGTGCGCGGTTTTGGCATCCGCGTGTCGATGGTTGAGCCAGGCGATTTTGCCACCAATTTCACCGCCCGGCGCCGCAATTCGGAAGCAACGGCGAAAAGTGCCGCCTACGGGGCCAGTTTTGCCCGCAGCCTGTCACTTATCGAGAAAGAGGAGAACGGCGGCCTAAGGCCCGAAAAGCTAGCCAAAACAGTGGAAAAAATCATCCGAAGCCGGCGCCCGCGCCTGCGCTACGTCGTCGCCAACCTCGAACAGAAGCTTTCGGTCCTCCTGAAGCGTATCATCCCAGGCAACTGGATGGTGTCGATTTTGAGGAACTATTATAAGGTTTAACCATTAACAATCAGCAATATGAATAACTACGGCAAAGACCTCTGCAAACAATTAAAAGACATCCGCAGGCAGATAGCATCCGACAACGACATCCCTCTCGAAGAACACGAGTGCCACTACGACGGCCCGTGCAAGGGCACCTGTCCGCGCTGCGACGCCGAGCTGCAATATCTTGAAACAGAACTTGGCCGCCGCGGCAAACTGAGCAAGGCCGCCATCGTGGCCGGTATGACCCTGAGCCTTGCCGCCAGCTCCTGCACAACGGAAGGCGACCCAGCGCCCGACCCGCTGATGGGCGATGTCTTCTTCCCCGAAGACACCACGCAATGCCCGAACAACGAAAAAACCTCATCTGACGATGAGAATATTATTTTATATTGGGCAGAATCCTGATTATTTCTATGCTATAAAACAATCACCTCACACAATGAATGAATGATTTCCTATTATAATATACACTTATTCCAAACTTATTTATGACAGAATCCTTAGGTTTTTCTAAAGACTAATCTTGCATACCCATTTCTTTCAGTACTGACGCAATTCGAGGACATTCATTGACTTGTCGTGAAAACATAGAATGAGGAAACCCATTGAGCGAGCAAAAATTAACACTTGTATTGTAGGAAATTGTCATTGCACTTGAATGCAATAACCAGTCTATCATAACATCTTGAGGCAACGATAGTATCTTTATTCCAACTTCCATACCCGACGTATCGACATCCAAATCTTTCTCATACAATTCACCTATAGCATTGTTGTTGATATCATACGCCGTAATGATCACATCATCTAACCTATTGTCAATACTATTCTGAATAAACAATGAAATAGACAACGATGGATCGCCATCTGACTTATGTAATTTAAGAAGAGCATATTTACCGAACGACTCCCAAGAGTTTGCATATATCGCAAACCACATAATATCCTCTTCTTCGTCGCTGTAAGTATTCCATGTCAAACCAGACTTTGACAGGTCAATAGCGCAACTGCAATGCAAGATTCTTTCATCATACATCAAAAGACCAAGAAAATTACGGGCCGTTGCCTGCATCATAAAAAAGAATTCGAAAGAAGTGTCGTTGTCCAGTGCAAACTCAATATTATCTTTCATCCGACAAATAGGACCTTTCAATATATCAGCATCATTTGCACTATCTTCCACAAGACGATAGACAGAATCTATCTGCTCTATGACAGCCATTCTCTCATCTCCCAACTTTAAACCTCTTGACACTTCCCGAAGGATATCTGGCCAACGAGCTGGCATATCCACATTGTCGGTATTATGGTATATACTATTACAAGAAACAAGCAAAAAAAATAGTATAAAGAATACTATTCTCGATTTAATATCAATTTTCATTTTCCCATTTCTCCTGTTTATTACGTTGTTGTTGCTTTTGCTTACAACGGTGTAATAGATACATACCGAGAACAACAAATGTAATACCACCAAAATTTGACTCTCTGCCTTCTAATGCCACAATAAGTGCACCCAAAGTACACAATCCGCCAAAAATAATAAGTATCCATCCCAACGCTTTCACTTGTTGTCACCTCCATGTGCATCAGTGAACATTGGTGTGTTGTTTTTTTTGCTGCAGGCAGCAATAATCCATCCGATAATACCAAGGAAAAGACCGAGAACTGCTCCCCAAATATTACCAATTTGTCGATTGTTTCCTATCCATGCACCTATACCAGCACGGACAATCAATACGATTATTATACCTATTCCGTCCATTTTTTATAATTTAATATTGAGTTTTTCTATTGCCTCGCTCCTTAAAGACTCAAGTGCCTTCACACTGTGTCTGCTCTCTGTTACACGTGTAGATATGTCGTTAGCGATAGCCATTTTTTCTTCATCTGGAGCATAACGGTCAGGATGACATAGTCTAATGAGCTGATTATATAGTTCTTCCGAATGAAAAGAACTGTTCAAGACATTGGCAAAATCTATTTCACCTTCTGCCATCACTTTATTTTTAATACTTTTGCGCTTTTCTCCATTCTGTCTT
>JAFWYO010000067.1 GCA_017517715.1 Bacteroidales bacterium | reverse complement strand
GCCGCAGGCCGGAGCCTGAAGCTTGCCGTCGCTGAACTTGCCAATCATCTCGTCGTAGCGGCCGCCGCCGGCAATCGAGAACGAGTAGTTCTTCTTGTCAATCAGCTCGATTTCGAAGATGGGACCAGTGTAGTAGCCCATTCCGCGAACCAGCGAGGGGTCGAACACAATCGTGCCGCGGCCCTCGATCAGGGCGCGCACGCAGCTGATGATGGTGTCCATATTGTCGGCAATGGCGCCGTCGAGGCTGCTGCCTATATGCTTGTCAGCAAAGCCTTTGCAGAGGTCGTAGTCGGTTCCGTCGGCCAGCATCGCGCTATATTTTGCGATGCCTTCCTCGGGCAGTTCCATTTTGCGCAGCAGGTCGGCAACGCCATCGACGCCGATTTTGTCGAGCTTGTCGAGGACGATGCAGGTCTCGTCGAACTTGTCGGCATCGAAGCCGCAGGCGGCCGACATAGCCTTGAGGATGCGGCGGTCGTTGACGCGGATCTTGAAGTTGCCCATTCCGAGGCGGTGCAGCATCTCGGCGGTGGCCGAAATGAGCTCTATTTCAGCCAGATTCGAGGCGTCGCCGATAATGTCGATGTCGCACTGCGTGAACTGGCGGAAACGCCCCTTCTGCGGCTTGTCGGCGCGGAACGAGCTGCCGAGCTGCATTGCCTTGAAGGGGTAGGGGAGCGTGTTGATGTTATTGACAAAGAATCGGCTGAGGGGCACCGTCAGGTCGTAGCGCAGGCCGCTGTCGCACAGCTCGTCGCCCGTTTCGGCCTCTTTCAGTTTGTCGCCGCGCTTCAAAATCTTGAAAATGAGCGACTCGTTTTCGCCGCCCTGCTTGTTGGTCAGGTTCTCTATATGTTCGATGACGGGTGTTTCTATGAGGTTGAAACCGAAGCGTCCGTAAGTCTCCTTGATGAGGCCGAGCGCGTACTCGCGGATCTCCATATCGGCGGGCAACTGTTCGGGCATTCCCTTGACGGGAGTTTTAATCATTGCCATAATTCTTTGGTATATTGATGATTAATAATTAAATCTGTTTGTTTTCGGAAATGCAAAGTTACGCAAAAAAAACAGAACAGGGAAAACAAAATACAGTTATCCTCAAAAAAATGGGAATTATAACCGTTTTTCGGGAGCATCAAGCTGGCTTTGGACGCCACCCTCTCCGCCCGTTCCTATATCGTTCCTATATCGTTCCTATATCGATCTTATATCGTTCTTATATTTTTATATAGGAACGATATAAGAACGATATAGGAACGATATAGGAACGGGCGGAGAGGGTATATGGAAAGGGTAGCAAATCTGCCTTGATGTGGATTGCAAATTTGACGCTGTATGGAGTCCGGACTGTTGTGTTGCAGCAGGGGCTAGCCTATGGCGACGAGAAGGTGGAAAATGCCTATACCCAGGTAGTTGCCAAGCATATAGCCCAGCAGTCCGATGGTGATACCGAGGATGACGATGTCCTTGTTGTTGAGCAGGGCTGCGGCGAGGGGCACGAAGGGCGGCGAGTTGATGAGGGCGACGCTGCAGACCATCACCGAGTCGCCGTCGATTTTGAGCATTTTGGCGAAGAGGATTTGCAGCACAAGTGAGCCCAAGACGATGAATCCCAGATAGTAAAGTATTGGCAGGCTTCCGGCGATGTCCATCTGTCGGATGTCGCAGGCGGTGGCGATGGCCAGACAGAAGACGTAGACGCAGTAGAGGCCGAGGTCGAACGAGTGCTGCTGACGACGCATCGGAGGCAGGAACGAGGCCCCGATTGCCAGCGTGGTGAGCAGCAGGATGAGGACGGTCATATTGGGGCTGCCGTCCTTTGATACCCAGATAGATACGGCATACGAAATGGCTGCAATGGCGATTGTTATGCCGATGGCGAGGAACGACAGGCCGCGATGCTCGCGGTCGAAGGGGTTGATGCGTCCGTTGTCGCTTTCCGCCTTATACTCTGCGCTTTCCGCTTTCCGTTTTCCGTTTTCCGCTTTCCGCTCTGCGGGCAGCAGTTTGCGGAATACCGTTTTGCCGAAAAGGATGACGAAAACCAGGTACAATCCGGTGACTATCAGGTCGTAGCTGGTGATGTAGAGGTAGGTCTGGCTGGGCATTGCGACGGCCTGCTTGATGGCGCCCATATTGGGAATGCCACCGGTGTAAATTCCTGTGGCTACGGCACATACCTGCGCAAAGCCACGATTGTCGTCGTATCCATTTCGGAAAATGAAGTAGCCTGCAATGGTGACGATGAGCACCGACAACAGTCCAGACAAGAAGACCTTGAAGGCTTTGCCGACTTTCCATCCGTGTGTGTTGCAGCCCATTAGCATCAGCGGGATTGCCAACGGCACGGCAATGTTGCTGAAGAGGGTGTTGGTGTCGCTGTCGATGTTGAAGATGCCGTTGTCGGCGGGGATGAGGTTGGCGGCAGCCAGACCTATGATGTAGAGCACCGTCATCGGACTGACCTTGTCGATCCACGTCCAGCGCTTGGCCAGTTGCATCACAAGTAGCGGAACGCCAAGCAGATAGATGATTGTGATTGCTGTATTCATTGATTAATGTGTTAATGCGTTAATGGCTGACGCGTTCGTGTCACAGGTCACTATTAACTTGTGACATCCCATAATATCATTTGTTTTTCGACGCTTCCAGCTCTTCTTTCAGGTAGATGCCGGTGAAGTTGTCGTCGCGTTTGGCCAGCTGCTCGGGGGTGCCGCTGAAGACCACCTCGCCGCCCTTGATGCCGCCGTCAGGACCGATGTCGACAATCCAGTCGGCCACCTTGATGACGTCCATATTGTGCTCGATGACGAGAACGGTATTGCCCTTGTCTACAAGCTTTTGCAGCACTTCGAGCAGTACGCGAATGTCTTCGAAGTGCAGTCCGGTGGTGGGCTCGTCGAGGATGTAGAGGGTGTTGCCGGTGTCGGATTTTGACAGTTCGGTGGCGAGCTTGATGCGCTGCGCCTCGCCGCCGCTGAGGGTGGTTGACGACTGGCCGAGAGTGATGTAGCCGAGTCCGACATCCTTGACAGCCTGCAACTTGCGGGCTATTTTTGGGTGCGGCTCGAAGAACTCCACGGCTTCGTTGATGGTCATATCCAGTATGTCGGCGATGCTCTTGCCTTTGTAGCGTATTTCGAGCGTTTCGCGGTTGTAGCGTTTGCCGTTGCACACCTCGCAGTTGATGTAAACGTCTGGCAGGAAGTTCATTTCGATGGTTCGCACGCCGGCGCCCTTGCAGGTGTCGCAGCGCCCTCCGGCCACGTTGAACGAGAAGCGTCCGGGCTTGTAGCCGCGAATCTTGGCGCTGGGCAGCTGGGCGAAGAGCTGGCGTATGTCGTCAAAGATGCCTACGTAAGTGGCTGGGTTGGAACGCGGTGTGCGTCCGATTGGGGCTTGGTCAATTTCGATGACTTTGTCTATATTGTCGATGCCGCTGATTTTCCGGTAGGGCAGCGGCCGCTTCTGCGAGCGGTAGAAATGCTGGTTCAGTATGGGGTGCAGCGTCTCGTTGATGAGCGACGACTTGCCGCTGCCGCTCACGCCGGTGACGCAGACGAACAGTCCCAGCGGCAGGTCGAAGGTGACATCCTTGAGGTTGTTGCCCGTGGCGCCTTCGAGGACGATATGCTTGCGCCCTTTGACGCTGCGCCGCTTGGGGATTTCGATGTCGCGGCGGCGCGCCAGGTAGTCGCAGGTGAGTGTCTTGTTTTTCAGGAAGTCCTTCTGTGGGCCTGCGGCGACGACCTTGCCTCCGCGGATGCCGGCGCCGGGTCCGATGTCGACGACGTAGTCGGCGCTGAGAATCATATCGCGGTCGTGCTCGACGACGATGACCGAGTTGCCGAGGTCGCGCAGCTCCTTCAGGGCGTCGATCAGTCGACGGTTGTCGCGCTGGTGCAGACCAATCGAGGGCTCGTCGAGGATGTAGAGCACGTTGACCAGCTTGGCGCCGATCTGCGTTGCCAGGCGGATGCGCTGGCTTTCGCCGCCGCTGAGCGACTTGGAGCTGCGGTTGAGCGACAGGTAGCCCACGCCGACGTCGATGAGGAAGCGGGTGCGGGTGGTGATTTCGCGCAGTATTTCGTGCGCCACCTCGCGACGGTTTTTGTCGAGTTTTTCTTCCAGTCCGCTGACCCAGTCGAAGAATTCCGTCAGGTTCATTTCGGCCACCTGGCCGATGTTTTTGCCGTCGATGAGGAAGCAGAGTGACTCCTCCTTCAGGCGGTGTCCGTGGCAGCTGGGGCAGGGCACGGTGTTCATAAAACTCGAGGCCCATTTTTGGATGGCTGCCGACTGCTCGTCGGTGGCCATCTCGTTGATATAGTTGGCTATGCCGGGGAATCCGCCGCGGTAGGTGCTTTCGGCGTCCATCTGGATGCCCATATAGTCGCTGGTGCCGTAGAGGATGACGTTCATTGCCTCGTCGCTGAGGCTTTCGAGCGGGTCGTCGAGCGTGAAGTGGTAGCGCGCCGCCAGATTCTCCAGCTGGCGGTACATATAGTTCGTCGGCGAGTATTTGCCCAGTACGTCGAGGCCGCCGTCGCGGATGCTCTTCGTGGGGTCGGGGATGATTTTCTTGAGGTCAATTTCCGAAATCTCACCCAAGCCGTTACACTTGGGGCAGGCTCCGTATGGCGAGTTGAACGAGAAGGTGTTGGGCTCGGGCTCGGGATAGGAGAGGCCCGTGTCGGGGTCCATAAGCATACGGCTGAAGTAGCGCGGCTGTGCATTGCTGCTGTTTTCCAGTATCATCAGCATCCCTTTGCCCTGCTTGAAGGCGGTCTTGACGGCCTCTTCCAGCCGGCGGTGGCTTTTCTCGTTTACGCGCACGCGGTCCACCACAAGCTCGATGTCGTGCGTCTTGTAGCGGTCCACCTGCATATTGTAGGTCAGCTCGCGGATTTCGCCGTCCACGCGCACGCGCAGGTATCCTTTTTTAGCCACCTGCTGAAACAGTTCGCGGTAGTGGCCCTTGCGGCTGCGCACCAGCGGCGCGAGGACGAGGATGTCCTTGTCGGCGAACTCCGATGTGATGATGTCGATAATCTGGCTTTCGCTGTATTTTATCATCTTCTTGCCGCTGACGTTCGAATAGGCGTCGGCGACACGCGCAAAGAGCAGGCGGACAAAGTCGTAGATTTCGGTGACGGTGCCCACCGTCGAGCGCGGGTTCTTGTTGGTGGTTTTCTGTTCGATGGAGATGACGGGGCTCAGGCCGTTGATGCTGTCAACGTCGGGCCGTTCCATATTGCCGATAAAGTGGCGCGCGTAGGCCGAGAAGGTCTCCATATAGCGGCGCTGGCCTTCGGCGTAGATGGTGTCGAACGCCAGCGACGACTTGCCGCTTCCGCTCAGGCCGGTGAAGACAACCAGCTGGTTGCGAGGCAGGTCGATGTCGACATTCTGCAGGTTATGTTCGCGTGCTCCAAGTATTTCGAGTTTGTTCATTTCAGGATTCGCTAATCACAGTTCACATTTTGGTTATGAATTCCGTCCCCTTGTCGCGGTCGGTACGGATGGTGCTGAGTTTTGTGCCATTGGTGACAGGCAGCTTGACGGTATAGCTTTTGCCGCCCTTGTTGGTCAGCTTGTCGGTTGTCAGCCAGGGGTTCAGCTCGCGCAGCATCTTGTAGGTGGTGCCGTTCTTTTTGGCAAAATCGTACAGGTCGACGTTCTGTCCGCTCAGCGTTGACGTGCGTGTCGGCAGGGTGGGGTAGAGGTCCGACGGGCGCAGGAAGAAGCCGTACTGCTGCGGATGCTGCATTATCTGCTTGACGGCCAGGATGCGATAGACGTAGCGCGTGGTCTCGTTGTTGAGGCGCGTGTCGTAGTAGGCGTCGATGCTCTGGCGCTCCATATTGCGCTACAGGCCGTTCTCGCCGCAGTTGTAGGCCGCTGCCGCTGCCGTCCAGCTTCCGAATCTGTTGTACAGCGACTTAAGGTATTTGCAGGCGGCTTCGGTGGCGGCTTCGACGTTGTTGCGCATATCGATTTCGTCGCTGACTTCGAGGCCGTATTTCTGCCCTGTCGCTTTCATAAACTGCCAGAAACCCTGCGCCTTGGCCGGCGACGTGGCGTTGGTCAGGCCGCTTTCGATGACGCACAGGTATTTGAAGTCGGCCGGTACGCCGTTGCGTTTCAGAATGGGTTCTATGACAGGGAAATAGCGGTGGGCGCGTTTGAAATAGAGCATCGTGCTGGTGTGGCCGAAAGTGTTGACAATCATTTCGCGGTCCAGTCCTTCGCGGACGTAGTAGACATCCAGCGGCACCGCCTCGCCGGCAAACGTCATCGTGTCGGGCAGCGCAGGCGAGTAGATGCGTGGGTTGGCGTTAATGCGCTGTGAATCGGCAATATTGGTTTCGGCGCGGTCCTTGTCGACGGCACAGACGAAAACCAGCAGCGATATTGAAACCACCGAAAGAATCAGTGCCAGTGTGCTCTTATTTCTCATTTTTATGTCGGTTTAAAATATGTTCTTTTGCCTCTTTTAATATTGAATAACAATATATTAATAGAGACAAAGCCATAAGGTATACGCATACAAAAATAAGATTTATTTTTGTATTACGCAAGGCCGAAACAATATTTTACCGAACAAATGCTATTTTGCCCTGACTGTGCGGTCCTAAAAAAGCAAAATATTATCTGATTTTCAATTATTTTCCGTTGAACGGACGAGCGCTTCCATTTTGTCGGCGATGTCGCTGGCTACGGCCTTTTTGCTTTTCAGCGTTCCGGCGTCGACGCCTCCGTTGCGGTCGATGATGGTCACCTTGTTGGTGTCGTGGCCAAAACCGGCGCCCTTGTCCTGCAGCGAGTTGAGGACGATGAAGTCGAGGTTCTTCTTCGTCAGCTTCTTGTGCGCGTTGTCCAGCTCGTTGTCGGTCTCGAGGGCGAAGCCGACCAGCAGCTGCCCGTCGCGCTTCATCTGTCCCAGCATGGCCAGAATGTCGGGGTTCTGCACCAGATGCAGCGTCATATCGTCCTGGTCGCTCTGCTTCTTTATCTTGTGGTCGGCCTGATGGTCGGGGCGGAAATCGGCCACGGCGGCGCTGAGTATGGCAGCCTGGCACGACGGAAACAGCTTGGTTGCAGCGTCGTACATCTCGCGAGCCGACTCGACATCGATGCGCTCGATGCCGGGATGGAGGGCCTTAAGGTGCGTGGGGCCGGCAACGAGGTGCACTCTCCATCCGCGCGAGGCCAGCTCTTCGGCCAGGGCGAAGCCCATCTTGCCAGAGGAATAGTTGCCTATAAAACGCACAGCGTCAATTTTTTCGTATGTGGGTCCGGCGGTGATGAGCACCTGCTTGCCGGCACCTTCCTGGGAGGCTGTAAGATGCTGGCAGACAATCTCCACTATGCGTTCCGGCTCTTCCATACGGCCGTTGCCCGTGGTGCCGCAGGCCAGCTCGCCGCTGGCACTTTCGATGATTTCGACACCGTTGGCGCGCAGATAGTCGATGTTGCGGCGAACGGCATAGTTCTCAAGCATTTCGGTGTTCATCGCCGGTGCGACGAAGAGCGGCTTGCGGAAAGCCAGCAGCAGCGTCGACAGCGCATCGTCGGCGATGCCCGAAGCCATCTTGCCGATGATGTTGGCCGTGGCGGGAGCCACAATCATTGCATCGCCCCAGTCTTTCAGCGAGATATGCTCGGTCGAGTGGGGGTTGCTGCGGTCGAAAAGCTCCTTGTATACGCGGTGGCCCGACACCGTTTCGAGCGTCAGCTCGGTGACGAACTGCAGCGCGTGGTCGGTGACGGCGCAGGTCACCTCGGCGCCGGCTTTTACCAGCAGGCGCACCAGCAGCGGAGCCTTGTAGGCCGCAATGCCGCCGGTGACGCCGACAATGATGCGTTTGCCGCTCAATGAGTAATCCATATCGTTCCGCTTTTGGCTTCTTGTGGAGTGCTACAGGGGTGATTCAGTCCTGCTTTTTGCTGGCAGTACCCTCGGCGATGGCCTCATTTTCCATAGCCTCAAGGCGTTGCATATTCTTGTCCTCCTTGGCGGGGTTGCGGAAATAGAGTTCGCCGTCCAGGTATTCCTGCGTGGCCTTCAGCGTGGGCTTGGGCATCATCTCGTAGTGGCGCACCACCTCGATCTGCTCGCGGTTTTCGTAGATTTCGTCCATCGTGTCAATGCCCGACGAAAACTCTTCGATTTTCTTGTGCAGTTCGCGTTTCATCTCGGTGGAAATCTGGTTGGCACGCTTCGACAGCAGGGCTACGGTCTCGTAGATGTTTCCGGTTCCTTCGCTGAACAAAGCGGTGTCGCGTGTGATGGTGGTGTTTACCGGACGTTTTTTCTTTTCTTCCATTGTTATATGTTGTGTTTTAATTAATTACGTATTTTTATTTCAGTCTGTCTGTGACTAGTTGTTTTTCTCGGCAGCCTCTATTTTGGCCAACTCGGCTTTGCAGCTGGTGTAAATGTTCTGGCATTCAGTCAGATGCTTGGAATTGGAGAAAGTGACAGCGAATTTGTCGAAGTTGCCGACAACCTGTTGCAGTCTTTCTTTCATCTTGTCCTCGCGGCTGTTGATGGCGTAGATGTATCCCGATTTGATAATGAGGTACATAGCATCTTCGCGGTGCGGCGAATCGGGATAGTTGTTCAGGAACTGGTTCAGGGCCACGACAGCGGCGCGGTACGACTCGGTATTGTAGTATCCTACAGCTATTTCGTAGTCTTTCTGCATCAGTTTGCCGCGCAATTCGTCAAGGTAGCTGTTCACTTCGGGTATGTGCGTGCTTTGCGGATAGCGCTCGGCAAATTGTTCCAGCTCGGTAATGGCCTCTTTTGTAGTCTTTTGGTCCAACGTGTGCGAAGGGGATTCCATATATTGGCAGTAGGCCGAAAGGAAAGCGGCCTCTTCGACGTTCTTGCTGTAGGGGTAGCGCTTGGTGAAGACCTTGAACTGATAGGCGGCGTTGTAGTAATATCCTGATTTCAAAAGACTTTGTCCATAATACCAGGCTATGTCCTCGGCGTGTTCGTTTCCGCGGTAGTAGAGCGCGAGGTTTTCGAACAACTGGCGTGCCCGCGAGTAGCTTTCTTCGTTGTAATAGCGCATCGCCGCCTCGTATTTGGCGTCATAATCTGTGCTTTTGAGCATCTTTTCGTAGCCCTTGCATCCGCACAAAGTACTGATAATTAGTAATGTTATCGCTATATTGATATGTCTTTTCATAGGGTGCAAATTTACGAAATTATTTTGAATTATTGCGTTTTTAAAAGAAATCTTCTTATTTAATGCTTCATTAACGCGGCTGTCCGGTACTTATTGTGTGGCCTTTGTTATTTTGGAAATATTCTTTTTCCCAACTTTTTGTCAACACAAAAATTTGCTGTTTTCAAATGTTAAATTTTCACATTTTGATTTCCTCGAAATGTTAAATATTTTAAATCCACAATTTGAAAATTTTAACATTTGTAACTGTCTGAATGTCAAGGGTTGTAATTTTGTAAATCTGATTTTGAGCCTATTTTGCGCGCCAGAAGACCTCTATAAAACATTGTCTAAAAACCTATTAAAGTCCACTGGACTGAACTTTGGTAGAACTTTGATTGGACTTTGAGTGAACTTTGATAGGAGTTTAGTCCCTGAAAAGTAGCGGTTTATAGTAGGCGATTTTTGGCTTTTCCGGGGTGTTGAAATCTTAAAATTTAAGTTAAAAATGTTTAAATTTAACTTAATTTTTTTGACTCAATTTTTAGGGTTTTTTCGGGTCATTTTTGTGATTTTTGGGTCCGAAAATATCTGCTTGGGCCTTTTTTCAACAGATGGGGAGAAAAATATTTCCGCATTTACAAAAATTGTTGTATTTTTGTACTATAATTTAAAATACAATTATGGACACGATTATTGTCTTAGACTTTGGTTCTCAATACACTCAGTTGATTGCGCGTAAGGTTCGCGAGCTCAACATTTATTGTGAAATTCAT
>JAFWYO010000066.1 GCA_017517715.1 Bacteroidales bacterium | reverse complement strand
TTTATAGAGGACCTCAAATCACCCCTTGTGACACTTTACCCGCGCAACAAGAATATGTACTTCTGTATGAGGCCGACACCTCGAGGCTGCAATTCTATGAAGTCGGACGCGCTCCTATCGACTACACAAAGCCAGTGCGGTATATGAATGTTGATTTAAGGTACAATGTCGGCAATCCTGGCCATTACAGCGACAACGACTATTGTTGTAATGCTGCACCCGACAAAGACTATGTCATTAAGATAAGGGAATACTATTTTGACAAACCTATAACCGTAAGAGACTCTTTCTATGTGGGGCACACAACATACAGTAATTACTGGCCTGATCCTGAACATACCGGTGATTGGCTTTATCAGTGTACTTGTTGGTCTTTATATTATTATACGGATACAATTGCCTGTCCTGCTAACGAATTGAACTGCGACACAATTCCATACCAAAAATATAAATTCAAGCAAACTGATTTCCAGCTTCCCAACGGTTTATTTGACACAAATGAGTGGTATTACTTTCAGCTTCCTGAATGGACAATCGAATTCCCCATAATCGAAATCGACTCGTCGTTCTACGACGGGCCGCCGCAGTATGTGTGCCCGCAAGTGCAGAATTTCCGCATCGCGCAGGCCGCAGAGAATACTGTCGTCTTCCTTTGGGACACCCACGGCGACCACCAGTACTGGCAAATGAGCTACGGGCCTGCCGGAACAGAACCTGACGACGGTACCATCATCTACTGCCCGATGCAGGTGGGGCAGATTATGGGGATGGACAGTTGCACCGACTATGTGGCGTACGTCCGCGCCGTGTGCAACCACGACAGCATCGTCTACAGCGAATGGAGCGCACCGCTTACGTTCAACATCTGCGACACCACGGGCGGCAGCGGAACGGAGTCGATTGAAGGCGGACTGGGGCAATACATTCAGCTGTTCCCCTCGCCTGCCACAGACCAGGTGCAGGTGCTGTCGTCGTTCGAGCTGCGCGGCATCGAGGTCTACGACCTGCAGGGACGCACACTGCTGAGCATTCCGTGCGAGGGGCACTCGGCAGCCTTCGACGTTGAGGGATGGCCTAAGGGTATGTATGTCGCCGTTGTGCGGACTGGTGCCGGCAACTTCACTAAAAAACTGATAGTAAATCAATAAATCAAAATAAGATGAATACGAAATTTCTAATTTTTGCCACAGTTGCATTGTTCGCTATCGGCGATGCGATGTGCCAACACGCTGTGGTGCAGGCGAATTATCCAAACGATGTGGAGCGTACCATCGTTAGGGAATACGTCTATCCGGCCACGGTCAGCTATGTGGAGACCGCCGTGGAGCATTATTTCGCCTACGCCGATGCCAGTATGACGGTGACCAACTGCGAGATTTCGCACGACATTTCGGTGACCGATATGGAACTGCACGGCCAGTTTGCCTATTTCTGCGGCTACAACACCATTTCGGGCGTGGGCGTCTGGGGGTGGTTCGATGTGAACACATTGATTAGCGGTGCATTGAGCTATTATATCTACGACAATTTTGATTGCGGTGGCCTGTATGCCGACTCGCTTTTCAGCATTGCGGTGTACGAAGAGCAAGGACTGCTGCACATTGCCACCGTCGGCAGCACTACCGACGGTGCCAGCGAAAAAAGAGCCTGCCTGATCGACATCACCGGGACAGAGGGAACTGCGGCTGGGTGGAGTTATAAGATGGGCGTTTCGATGTGCTACGGGGATTCTTTTAACCGGCTGACAAGAGTTTGCGTGACCGACAATTACATCGTAGCAGCTGGGGAAGCCGACCCTGGCTTTTGCAGTGAAGGCTACAGGATTCACCTTCGTGGCAATCCTTTTATGGTCGGCGGACCGCAGGATACGCTGTACACATTCACACGTGGCGGAAACTCGCCCGACCACAACGGCATAGATATGGCTTTGACGCATACTGTAGGTGACACCTTTGCTTCGGCTGTGTATTGGTACACCACACAGCCGTCACCTACTCCTGACGGTATCCTTGTCAATGTCTATGATATAGCACAGGTGCTTACAGGACCCGGGGCTACACCGGTGTATTCGAAGTATTGCAACCTGCCACAACTATTTCCAACTTATACATACAAATACAGTATTTTTGATTTGATTTACAACAAATCAAATAACGGAATTGTTCTTCTTCTGAATGGGGAGTTTCCCTATGGCATTGGAAAAGGAAGTTTAATTTCCGAATTGCCGCTACCACTGCCGGCAGGAGGTAGTTCCACATACCTGCAGGATATTTACCTGACTTCGCTCGACAACTACAAGAACAAACAGAATTTTGTGGCTCAAGGATATGACGGAGCCGACCCAAAGCAAAGCACCTCGTTCACTCAGCCTTTGTCGACAACGCCGCATTGTGCATCAACTGTTTTTTACCCTGCAGTGCCATCCAACTACAGTGAGAAAACACACCCTTGCTCCTACAAAGTCTGCGCTGACAGTTTCAAATGCTCTATTGTCTCAAAAGCATCGTCATCAACAATTCCAATTAAAACCATTTGCATCGAACCATAAATTCAAAGAATTATGAAAAGAATACTTTTATCTATTTGTTTTCTGTTGTTCTGTACGGCGACAAACAATATTTCTGCACAAAACCAGTATTATTTCAACGAGGGAGATACCATCTACGGACGCGATACAACGTACTTCTACCACTGGTGGAGCGACCAGTGGCTGGCAAGCGACCCTATGCACAAATTATACTTGGGTTCAACACACCCTATACTGCCATATTATCGCGGACGTATTGTCGGATATAACTATACAGACAATCCACTAAATGTGGTTGGAATTGCAACATCATTTTTCACTTTTAACCAAAGCAATATACATCAACCCTGCGACATTCCGCCAGAGCAACAAGAGTATGTGTTACCGTATGAAGCAGACACATCGCGGGTGCCTTTCCGCGAAGTAGGACGTATACCTATCGACTACACAAAACCAGTCAGGTATATGAAGGTGGATTTAAGAGAGGGGAACGACTACTGCTGCAATATAGCACCCAATACGAACAAAATAATCAAAATAAGGGAATTCTATTTTGAAAAACCCATTACTGTTTATGACTCATTCTACGTCGGACATACACAGAACAGCAACTTTTGGCCCGACCCTGAGCATACTGGCGACTGGATTTACCTAATTGGAAGTTGGTCAATTGGTTATGCCCCACACGGTACAGACTGTTCTTCTGAAGAGTTGAACTGCGACCAAACTCCAACGAACCGATACAAATTCAAACAGGATGGCTTTCAGATTCCCAACGGTTTGTATGACAGCAGCCTTTGGTACACGTTTGAGATACCTGTACAGTTCATTGAATTCCCCATAATCGAAATCGACTCGTCGTTCTATGACGGGCCGCCGCAGTATGTGTGCCCGCAGGTGCAGAATTTCCGCATCGCGCAGGCTGCAGAGGGTACTGTCGTCTTCCTTTGGGACACCCACGGCGACCACCAGTACTGGCAAATGAGCTACGGACCTGCCGGAACGGAACCCGACGACGGCACCATCATCTACTGTCCTATGCAGGTGGGACAGATTATGGGGATGGACAGTTGCACCGACTATGTGGCCTATATCCGCGCCGTATGCAACCACGACAGCATCGTATACAGCGAATGGAGCGCACCACTCGAAATCAACATCTGCGACACCACGGGCGGCAGCGGAACGGAGTCGATTGAAGGCGGTCTGGGACAATACATTCAGTTGTTCCCCTCGCCTGCCACCGACCAAGTGCAGGTGCTGTCGTCGTTCGAGCTGCGCGGCATAGAGGTCTACGACCTGCAAGGGCGCACACTGCTGAACATTCCGTGCGAGGGGCACACGGCAGCCTTCGATGTTGAGGGATGGCCTAAGGGTATGTATGTCGCCATTGTGAAGACGGGTGCAGGAAACTTTACAAAGAAACTTGTCGTTCGTTAATTTGTTAATTCATTAATTTGTTAATTCGTTAGTGGACTGACGCAGTTGAAAGTTGAAAGTTGAAAAAAGGATTTGTCTGACATATCAAAAAAAATTCGTACATTTGCACGCTGTTTCGACATACGAAACGGCGTGCAAAATTGATATATATTAATGTAAAATAAGAAATTATGCAAAAATTTGATCCTGCAACAGCAATCCAGCGTCTTGACGGACGCGACGCCAACCGCGGCGTGAACCCCGCAATCAGCGACAGCGCTACTTTCACCTTCCCCGAGGCACACCTGATGACCGAGACTTTCCACGGCGAAACCGAGGGCTACTTCCTCTACAGCCGCCACTGGAATCCGTCGAACCTCGCCCTCTGTCAGGCACTGGCAGCTATGGAAGGCACTGAGGCTGCCTGGTGCACCGGTTCGGGTCTTGCTGCCATCACCTGCGCCCTGCTGCACGAGGTGAAGAGCGGTGACCACATCGTCAGCTCGATGACCACCTACGGCGGTACCTTTGCCTTTATGGCCAACTATATGAAGAAGTTCAATGTGGAGACCACCTTTGTCAACTTCCAGGACCTCGAGGCCGTTAAGACAGCCATCCGTCCCAACACCAAGGTTCTCTACACCGAGACGATGAACAATCCCCTGCTCCGCATCGCCAACATCCCCGAGCTGAGCAAGATAGCCCACGCCCACGGCGCCAAGCTGATTGTTGACAACACCTTTACGCCGATGATTTTCAGCCCCTACCGTCTGGGTGCCGACGTCGTCGTCTATTCAATGACCAAATTCATCAACGGCAAGAACGACTGCGTGGCCGGTGCCATCTGCGGCAGCGCCGAATACATCGGCAGCCTGATCGACGTGAACAACGGTACCTGTATGCTTCTGGGTCCCGTTCTGGATCCTATGCGCAGCAGCAGCATCCTGAAGAACCTGCACACCCTGCACATCCGTATGCAGAAGCACGGCGAGAACGCTATGTACCTGGCCAAACGCTTCAAAGAGGTTGGTTTCAAATACAACTACCCCGGACTGCCTGAGCATCCCGACTACGAGCTGTTCTGCAGTATGATGAACAAGGGCTACGGCTTTGGCGGTATGATCAGCATCGATATGGGCACCGCCGAGGCAGCCAGCCGCATTATGGAGATTATGCAGAAGAAGGGTGTTGGCTACCTGGCCGTTTCGCTGGGCTACTTCAAGACCCTGTTCAGCAACAGCGGCAAGTCAACTTCGAGCGAGGTTCCCGAGGACATCCAGAAGGAAATGGGTATGAGCGAAGGCCTTATCCGCTTCTCGATGGGTCTGGACAACGACATCGAAGCCACCTTCCAGCTTATCAAAGAGTCGGTTGACGAATACAACGCCGGCAAGTAAATAGCGAATTGTGACCTGTGACCTGTGAATTGTGACAAGAACGCGCTCGATTCACGGGTCACAGGTCACTATTCATTTTAAACCATCATAACAATGAAGAAGATAGCAGTAATACTTTCGGGCTGCGGCAACCGCGACGGCAGCGAGCTACAAGAGACCCTCGGCCTGCTTTTGGCCATAGACCGTCAGGGGTGGCAATACCAATGTTTTGCCCCAGAAGGTTTTTTTGAGGTTGTTCCGCACGTCGAAGTGGTGGACAACGAGGAAGATGCCGGAACAATTGTCGACATCGAACAGCGCGACATCTTTGTAGAGAGTGCCCGTATAGCCCGCGGCAACATCAAGCCGCTGGACGAATACCGTGCTGCCGACTATGATGCCCTTGCCCTGCCTGGCGGGATGGGTGCGGCTCGCAACCTGAGCACTTATGCCTTTGACGGTCCCCAGATGACTGTTATTGATGGTGTTGTGGATGCGCTACTTGAGACCTACCGCAGCAAAAAGCCCATACTGGCGATGTGTATTGCCCCTACGGTTGTAGCCAAAGTGCTTGGTCGCGACGGGATAAGCATCACGTTGGGGACCATCGACAACCCTGCTGCCTTGGTTGCCAAAGGGTTTGGCTGCACGATGGTGGCTTGCGAGCCTCGGGAGATTTGTGTCGATGAGGAGCACAGAATTATTACCACGCCAGCATATATGGTGGCAACGCACATCAGCGAGATATTTGATGGTGCCGCCAATATGATAGAGCAGCTGAAAGGATGGATTGAATAGATGGCGCAATAACTAATTACAATTTTCAATTCTCAATTTTCAACTCCCCTCACCTGCCGATAAGGAATACGGTGTTGCGTTTGTGGAGATTTATTTTTTCGCGTTGTTTGCGCCATTGTGCTGCAGTCATAGTACGGATGGTTTGTGTCGGGAGGGTGATGTCGCAAGCGATGCAGATAAGTGTGTCGGGTCGACAGGTTTCGGCCAAAGCTTCGAGCAACTGGTTGTTGCGATAAGGAGCTTCGATAAAGATTTGTGTATATCCGGTACGGAGTGCTGTTGTCTCGAGCGAGCGTATGGCGGCAGTGCGTTGTTGACGTTCGACAGGGAGATAGCCGTTGAATGAGAAATGCTGTCCATCAAGTCCCGAAGCCATCAAGGCAAGCATCAGCGACGATGGGCCGACAAGTGGTACTATGGTGATGCCTTTGCGTTGCGCCATCCTAGTCACCAGAGCACCAGGGTCGGCGACGCAGGGCAGTCCAGCTTCGCTGAGGAGTCCGATGTCTTCGTCCCTGTCGATAGCGTCGAGATAGTGTGTTATCTCTTGCGGCGAGGTGTGCTCATTGAGCAGATGAAATACGGTGTCGTCGATGGGATGCGGATAGCCGACACGCTTGAGGAACCTTCGCGCCGAACGCAATTCCTCGACTATGAAAGTGTGGCAAGAAGCCAGAAGGGCGAGATTGGCCGACGGAAGCGCCTGGTTGATGTCGTCGCCACCTATGGGGACAGGAAAAAGGATAAGCCGGCCTGACATTATTTGTTCTCCTGAGCTTTTATGATACGGATATTGTCGAGTTCGATCTCGGTGAATGGGATAGCGTCGATTTTGACATCAGAGGGTTTGAACCAGCTTTGTTTGGCGAAGAATTCCTTGAGGTCGGGGTTGTTGAACTGGTAGCCGTGTCGTGCGTAGATGGCGTTGCGAGCAAGAGCAAGTTCGGCCTTGCTCATCTGTTCGGTTTCGCTGATGGTGAGTTTGCGGCTTGAGGCGTCGATGAGCCGAATGCTGTTGTAGGGGTTGCCTGTGCCAGTTTTGGTTGTTTTGAGGATGGGAAGCGTAGAGACTTGCGGTTTGACTGTTTCGCTCTTGGGCTCTACTTTTTGTGCAGGTTCCACTTTCGATGGATTCTCCTGCTGTTTCTGCTGTTCTGATTTAGCGGCTTGCTCATCCTTTTTGGGCGGTTCGGCTTTTGCCACTGCCTGCTGGTTTTCTTTATTACGGACGACCGTATCGGGATGGGTCGCAGATGATTGTATCTGCTGGTCAGAGTTTTTCCAGGGATGGGCAACGAGCAGAATAATGGTGGCGCAAACGGCTACAATGGCGGTACAGATGACGGCGGTAAGATTGACGCGAGGGGGCTCCTCGTCTTCGATTTCCTCCTGAGCAAGAAGAGGGGTATCGATATTGCCCGAACCGGTATCGAGAGCCTGTTCGATAGAGTGTGCAAAGACGGTGTTGTCGATATGTTGCGGGTGCTCGCTATTGCGTTGCTGGCGGTCAATTTCTTCGAGTTCTTTTGACATTTTGCTTGAGAGTTTTACTTAAAGGTTATGCCGTTTGTTTTTGAGGGATAACGCAAGGATGGATGTTTTCGTATCAGGTGTTGATAAAACTTTTTTCGGGTATGCACCAATAGCTTTGGTTTTATTGTTTTCGAATGACTTCGATGGCACCTTTGTGCTGAATGAAACCAAAATCACCCTGTGCGTCGAAGCGGAAGAAGTAGGTGCCATCGGGGCAGTCGCAATCGTTCGGGTCCCAATCGTCGTCGTGCGAGCTGATATTGTCGCGCTGATAGACAAGTCGTCCCCAGCGGTTGTAGATGCGCAACCGGTTGACTGGATAGAGGTTGAACTCGACGAGGTTGACGACCTGCCAGATGTCATTATACCCGTCGCCATTGGGAGTGACGACGTTGGGAAACTGTAGATATATGTTGACAACATCGACGGCTTTTGTTACGGTATCGCTACAGAAATGAGAGTTTTGCCGCAGGGTGGTAAACCACTGAGAGGCAATAAGCGTAACGTCGTGGTTACCGACCTGAAAATCGTCGTCGGGCCAAGAATAGACAGGATTGACTTCGACCGACGAGTCGGCAGGCGTACCGTCGGCACCTTGAGGATAGAAGTACCAGAGGTAGGTGTTGGTCGATTGGAGAGGTTCGGTAAGGTTGTTGAAGGTAGTGAGCGGATCGGCATTGCTGGGCAGCTGAGGTGACCATTCAAAGTCGGCCGTAGGAAGCGGAAAGACCTGAACGGCGTTGATGAAGACAGCTGTATCGACACATCCGTCGGGACTTGTGGCTATGTGCAGAACAGTAAAGGTGCCGGTATCGTCATAAATATGTATGGCGTTGGGGTCGCTGGAGGAAGAACCGTCGCCGAAAAGCCAGAGAAGCGAAGAGAAGGAAACCGAGCTGTCGCGAGTATATAGCGTTAATGGCACGCATCCGTATAACGACGAGTCGCTGCGAGTCCAATTGATGGTATCGATACTCAGAATACCGTCAGCACGGAAGGTGGTATCGAAGTACTGCACATTGATTTTCACCACACTGTCGCAACGTTCGTGGCTCAGCAGAGAGTCGACTATAAGCCCCGTCAGATACTGATGTCCCCGATAAGTGTATGTTTCGTTAAGGCAAATAAGGACATTGCTGCTGTCGCTATAAACAGGATTGACCTTCAAATGCTGCACTTCGACGCTGTCGCATCCGTCGACAGTGGAGGTGCTGTCGATATAAGTGCCTGAAGTCGTGTATACATTGCCTGCAAACGGAAAGGATTCGCCGTCACAGATGGTGTCGAAATGCTCATTATGGTAAGAGGGGTTGATGGTGATATTCATCGTGACGACACTATCGCAATCATAGATGGAAAGCAGGCTGTCGGTATATACCGTCGAAGACCAGAAAACGGTATCAAGATAGTGGAATCCCGTAGAGGAGCACCCATAGCGGTCGACAAGAGTGTCGTACGAGCTAGCCACACGCAAGTCGAGACGATAGATGCTGTCGCAGCCATATATGGATGTAAAGGCGTGGACATAGTTGCCAGCAATGGAATCGTTGAAGCCGAAGAGAGTATAGGAGCGTCCGTCACAGATGCCGCCAACCAAGCTGGTGTCGAGGGTGGGATGTACGGTCAGGAAGACAAAAGTCGTCACGATGCTGTCGGGACGGTATTCGGTACGGACGGTATAGAACCCCGTCGAAATGTAGACGGAGTCGCGCAGGGCGAAAGTGTCGCCTTCACATATTTCGGGAAATACCGAGTCGTATTCGATGCAGGGGCTAAGCATCAGGATGGTTCGCGACGTGTCGTCGCTACAGGACCCATTGGCCAGCAGAGCCGTTAGAGTGACATTGAATTCGCGCGAAGGAAACTGGTGGATGGGGTGCTTGTCATAGCTGACGGTGCCGTCGCCGAAATCCCAGACAAAGCCGTCGCATTCCATAGAGGAAAGCTGTGTGTGGGCAGAGTCGAGCGAGACGCAGCTGAGGTTGTGGAACTGGACAACGACATCACATTCGTTGGTGTCTATGATTTCATAACTATAGTTGGCATAGGGGAAGATGTCGCCAACGACGGCAGTTTTTTCGAAGAAGCAATTGTTACCTGTGCTGCCAAGGAAGTGGGCTCGACACTTGTAGATACCGTTTTGGTCGCTGGAGAAAGTGCGTTCGGTTGAGAGCGTAACATCCGAGCTGTCGATATTATACCATTGGTAGCGGAAACCTTCGGGGGCGGTGAAGGTATTGGCGTGGACGACACCGCACTCGTTGGGATAGACTTCCTTTTCGGTGCATTCGAGGGTGAAATAGGCGTAGCCATAGTGGCCCATCTCGGCACAGTCGTAGGTGGTGAGCTTGAAGTAGATGCGCTGACCGTGGAGGGGAGCGAGGTCGATGCCGATGGCCGTCCAGTCCTTCCAGAGAACAGTATTGGTATCATAACGGTAGAGGTTCCATCCAAGCGAGTCGCTCGAAATGAAGTCTGCCGAATAGCATTCGGGATCAATCTCGCGATTGTACTGGTCGACAACCGAGAAACGGAAGCGAGGCTGCATAGAAGGCGAATGGTTCGGGTTTTCGAGGACGGCTGCATAGCGGAGCAGGAGGATTTCGGACTTGGTAGTGTCGACCTCATATTCGTAGGTGATGCTTTCCGCCTCGCCGCCGATGTCCCAGTTGCCAAGCCTGACCGATTCGGGGAACCCAGGGCAGACCATCCGCAACTGGTTGCCTGTGCGCGGGTCGGTAGCCGTTGTGTCATCGATGACAGTGTGGCGCGAATTGATATCGTCAGGTCCATAGTCTACCAATCCGCGATACTCATTGGGATTGCTGACGCGTCCGTAATAGGCATTGGCGAAGCAAGAGTAGATATCGCCAAAGCCGACGCACTTGTCGCCTCCGGCACAGAAGTCGAACCAAGTGGTGTCGATGCAGGCAACTGAGTTGTTTTTGAAGAAGACGTAGTAGCGCTTGCCGTAGACAAGTCCCGAAAGGTGCGCCATCTGCTGGTCGCAGACGATAGAATCCATATTGTTTTTGTCCCTGCCGTAGAAGCAAGTCCATTGTGTAGCTCCACTATTGTCGTTCCACGTCAGACGGCAAGTAGTGTCGGTCTTGAGGTCGACCTTGATGTTTGAAATGGTGTGGAAAGTGACGCGGAATTCAAAGCCTTTGCCCGTAACGGTATCGCCTGCCGAATTGTATTCGATATGCAGTTGTCCAGACGGGACAGTGACAACGATATCGTCCTGCTTCCTCCAGCTGCCAAGCCATTGTCCGTTGGCGTTGTCCCACATATAGATATAGTCATTTTCTCCCATATCGACGAAACCGCGGAGCGTCATAGCGTTACCGTTCGAGGAGTTGAGATAGATGTTGTGGCGGTCGTTATAGATATAATCCATCGAAGAGCCGCCGTCGCGGAGAGTATAGCAGGTATTGATATCGAGGATGCGGGTAGTGTCGGTATTATATGGGAAGACGAAAATCGTGGTGTCGCAGGTGGTGATGAAGCAGTATTTTACCGGTTTGAAGCAATCGATGGTGTTGAGGTTGGAGGAGATGTAGCAGACATACTGATGGTCGGGCAGGAGGCTGTCGAGGGTCACCGACTTGGTGTTGAGGACGATAGTGTCGAGCTGTTTTTCAGTGGGCCCGTAAGCGAGATACCACTGTGTGGCCGCGGTAGAATCGTCAAAGAGAAGGGTTGCCGAGTTGCAGGAGACGTTTTGGGTGCGAACGTTGTAGATGGGATAATTGAACGATATCTTGAAATCGAATCCCGGAGCGAAGTCGCTGCGGCTGGTTCCGGAACGTTGGTCGAAAGAAACATAGCCGTTGGGAGCATAAAGGGTCAGATATCCCGAGTTGGAGTACCAGGAACCCGTCGCATTGTTGCCGATATAGACCGACGACGAGCCGAGATCGTAGTATCCCTCCAGGGTAACGCCGACGCCTCCGCCGTCGTGAAAATGGAAATGGCAGCCCGAATAGGAGTTTTGGAAAATATCAGAAACAGAGCCAATATCGCGGAAATGATAGCAATAGTCGAGATCGATGTCGATGTGGCTAGAGTAATACTGCGAGTAACGTCCGGCATAGGCCAGATAATAGTTCTGATAAGGCTGAATGAGTATGTCGACATCGCAGGGAGATATGTAGCCATAAAAGTTTTCAAGCACACAATCAGGGTTTTCATCCGTATTGTAGATACTGTAGAAATACTGCCGGTTGCGTTCCAGGCCCGTCAGAGTGTATTGTTTTGTGGAGGTTGTGACGGTGGTCATCGAATCGATATGCGTACCGTAGCTGAAGTTCCACTGAGTAGCCGAAGTGGTATCCTGCCAGGTTATGGTGACAGTCGAGTCGCTATGGTTGATGGTGTCGGGGGCATAGACTCGCGACGGGAAGCGGATCCAAATCCAGAGGCCACGGTCCTGTATTGCCTCGTTGGTGCGCAGCTCGATATTGAATATGCCGTCGAGACGCCATTGCTCCCAACTCCAATAATATTGTCCGTTTGCCACACCTGTCATATAAATGTAATCGCTTCTATCCGAAGAACCCACGATGGCTTCGCCCGACAAATAGAATCCTTCGCCATTGGACGAAATCAGCGTCAAGCGCGACGTGTCGCTGGGCAGGTAGTCCCCCGTTCCGCCAGGATCGTAGACGTAATAGCATTGTCCTGGAGTCAGGTAGACCGTATCGTTGCCGCCAGGGGTCATCACTATCGAATTGTTGTCGAGGGTGGTGAAGAATGTCGACTGCGCATCGCACTGCGAAGCATTGGCACGATACACCTTCAGTTCGTAGTCCGTATTGGGAGCCAGATTGTTCAGCGTGAAGGAGCGAAGGTTGCTGTAGGCCGTCGAGAACGATGTGCCCGAAGCGGGCTTGTAGGCCACAATCCACTGGGCAGCATTGGAATTGTCGTTCCAGGTGACAGTAGCCGAATTGCGGGTCACGCGAGTCATCTTGAGGTCTGTGACCGCTCCTCCCGAGCGGTCGATGGTGAAACAGAAACCCGGGCGGGTCTTATTGCCGTTGCTGGTGAAGCGGATGCGCAGATAGCCATTGCTGCTCGGTATCCTGATCCTGTCGTTATAGGCATAGCGGTTTCGCCATCCGTCATATTCCCAATTGTAGCTCGTATTGTTAGGGTTGTTGCCAGCCGAAAAACGGTCATAGCTGTCATAGCTGTTAGTATGGTACTCAGCCTCATTGCCGCCAAACAGCCATTGCCCATCAAGATAGAAATCCGAGTTGTCGGCCGAAATGATTACCAAAATCGACGTGTCGTCGTTGAAATAATTGTGTTCGCGTCCGCCAGCGTCCCAGATGCGGTAGCACGTGCCCGACTGGATGACAAGGGTATCCGTAGAACGGTAAGACATAATGACGTCGCCCTGCGGCAGACCCTCAGTGATGAATCCCTTCCGTTCGCTGAACAGGCAGGAAGTGCTGCTCGAGTTGTCATTGGTGACAAAATAGACATACTGCGTAGCCGGCAGCAGG
This sequence comes from Bacteroidales bacterium, assembly GCA_017517715.1. GTDB lineage: Bacteria > Bacteroidota > Bacteroidia > Bacteroidales > P3 > Colimorpha. The sequence continues at coordinate 14,916 of JAFWYO010000066.1, read as the reverse complement.
CCTCCGATAGTGGCCGACTTGGTGTTGACATTGATGGTTTGGAAGCCCTCTTCCGACAAGCCGTAGTGGACAGTCCAGGAGGTGGCACCAGAATTGTCGTCCCAGGCAATGGAGGCCGCCGTAGTGCCCACGGCAGTGGTGCGCAGATTGTAGATAGAGTCGTCGACTTGGATGATGTCAAAAGAAAATCCGCGTCCCAGACCCTTGATATCGCTCTGGAAGTAGAAAACAACCGAGTCGTCCACCGAAGAAAGTCTGATGTCATACGTGCTGCCAGAGTAGCCATAGTACCTGTCGCCGTTATAAATGTACAGCCGGTCATCATCCTGCAGATTAGTGCGTCCGCTGATGCGGAAACCCTTGCCGTTTGCCGTTCGGACGACGAGACGCGAAAAGTCCGTATTGAAATAATTGCCGTCCCCGCCGCCGGCATCGACAATGGTGTAGCACCTGCGCGGCTCAATGACGACCGTTCGCGAACCGCGGTAAGGCATAATGACAGTGTCGCCCGAGCCTTCGGTAACGAAAGCGTGGCGGGCAGGCACATCGCACGAGTCGCGTTTGACATTGCCCTCAATTGTATAGACATACTGCCGGCCAGGCTCCAATCCGCTAAGGGTTACCGAAGGGGTTGTCGTATTGACTCGCGTCCATTGACCCTCATCCTTCTCGTAGCTGAAAATCCAAGAAGTGGACGGCATCGTATCGACCCACGAAACCGATGCCGAGGTCGCCGTCGTCGCACCCACCGTAGGCGTCAGGTACGAGTCGTTCTCGTTGATGACGTTGAAGCGGAAGCAACTTCTGCCTGACTGGACAAGTCTGAAGTTTCCGCGGGGTATCCACTGATAGTACGTGCGCTCCCCAGTGCCGCCACTCTGGTAGTAGTAGTCACCCCACCACCCGTTGTTCCAGACATTGCGTCGCAGAATGCCCACCTCGCCCGTGACGGTGCGGAATGTGCCCTGCAGGTATATCCCGTGACGATTATTGGCAAAATAATTCGAACTTGCGTATGGCAAATCGATGGTGACAGAATCGCCTGTAGGACCCATAACGACATTGCAGCCCGAAGCCGCAATCGTGTCAGTGAAACTTTGGCTAGGATGCTTAATAGTGATACCCTCATCGGCAATAGGCGCAAACCAGCGCCAATCCGTCTGGATGCAAGGCACAGCATTGTTCCGAATACGGTATTTATAGTAACGGTTGCCGTTCAAACCACTGAGGACAACCCAGTTCGTATTCGTCACAACAGAATAGGTAGTGTCGTCGCGGTCGGAATATTCCACAATCCAGGAAGAAACATCAGTACGGCTGTCAATCCAATCAAGGCGCACACTCGAATCGGAAAGAGAAGTAGACGTGAAGTTGTAGATCGAAGATTGGTGCAGCAGCCGCATCGAAAAGCCGTCGAAAGTGTTGTAGGCATTAGAGTGGAAATGTACCAGTGCGCGGTTCGACCATATATACGTAAGCCTCTGCCCCACCCCACCAAGGTAGTCGTAGCCGTACCAGTCGACGGTATCGTAGTATATGTGGACCCAGTCCTTCCCGTCGTCGTTGTGCCCCAGTTCAAAGTCCGTGAGGAGATAGAAAGGCTCGTCGGCGATGATGTAAAGATATGAATCCTCGTTGTTTAGATATTTGCCGTCGTCACCCGGATCCACGATGGTATAGCAACCCGTAGATGTGACCCAGAGCGTATCGACAGCCTGACGCGGCATAACCACAGTGGTCTGAGCCTCAGCAGACAGCGACAAAAGCACAAAAAAGAACACAAAGAATAGCAACCGGATTATTGCAGTCGGAAAAAAACGCACGATATAGCGGTGAGTAGTCATAACAAAATCTAGTTAATCGAGTGATTATAAATATATAACAGTACAGAAAACGAATCGTTTTTATATTGCAAATATAATAACAATTTCCGATTTGCAATAAAAAAAGACAGAAAAATCCACCTTGCACCTTAGGAAAAGACTTTCCGCACCTCCGAATACCTGTAACTATCTTTATATCAGGCGTTCCTTTATACGTTTAAGCCCATCTATGTACAACGCCCTGTTTATTAGCCTCATAACAAATTTCAATTTCAAAACTTCATTTTTTTGCCATTTTGGGCTACTTTTTGGAATGCAAAGGAACAACAAATTTTCAAACTGGCAAAATAAAATTCATAGTTGAGCATTTTGCGTTGTATTTCAATAAGCCAAATGACCAAACCAAGCCCGCTCTATTTTTGGCATAGCGAGCAACGGCCCTGCGCATTGGAACCAAGAGACAACTCTTATATATAATTGGGAAAGATAGACGACCTGCCAACCTTATAAAGAACCCATATCAACACATCACACATTCAAGCATTTACACATTTCCCGTATCAAATCTGCTCAATGATATTCGGGTTAGTCAAGAATTGGAAAAGCCCTATTGTCAAAACACCGTTGTCGTCGTACATAGGAGGAAAATGTCCCGACACTATGAGTATCTTTTTGAAAGAATCCTTGATTTGAAGAAGTGGGCGTTTCTCTTGCTCTTCTTTCTGGGCATCTTGTAGCTGGTATGCCGACTGGATATAGTATCGACTAGGACCTTTGCCCACCACGAAGTCGACCTCAAGGTGAGCTCTTGACCCATTCGACGTGCGAATTTCGACATCTCCCACATCTACAGTGTAGCCCTGCTGCCGCAGTTCATTATATATGATGTTCTCCATAATGTGTCCTCTGTCAAGTTGTCGGAAGGATAATAATGCATTGCGAAGTCCGATGTCTTGAAAGTAGTATTTCACTTGAGCACCTATGTACCCTTTGCCGCGGATGTCGTATCGCAAGGCTTGTTCAACAATGAACGACTCCTCAAAATACTTGATGTACGCGGAAACGGTTTTGTTTGTTATTGATAGATTCTTCTTGCTGGCAAAGGTGTTTGTCAGATTGTTGGTATTGGTGAGCGACCCAACGCAAGAAGCCATCACTCGTATCAGTTCCTTTATTTCGGGGACATTCTCAATACGGTTGCGCTCCATAATATCACGCAAATAAACTGTGTTGAAAAGCTGGCGCAAATAGGCCATTTTTTTGTCTTCTGTGTCCATTGACATAAGTCCTGGCATACCCCCGTATAATGAATATGAATCCCAAGCCTCTTGTATCGAGCCTGAACAAACACTCATATACTCTGAAAAAGAGAGTGGTGCAAGATGAATCTCATAACTGCGACCTCGAAATTCCGTGGCAATGTCTGTGGATAGAAAACGCGAGTTGCTGCCGGTTACGTATGTGTCCACGTTGTCAAAAAGCAGCAGACTATTAAGTACTTCGGGAAAATGATCCACCATTTGGACTTCGTCAATAACAACATAGTGCATATCGCTGTTATTTCTTGCGAATGCTTCGATTTTGCCAAGCAGAGTGTCCGGATCGCGAAGACTGCGATTGCGCCAGTCCTCCATTTTGAGGAAAAGCATATTGTCTTCTTTTATCTCCATCTCTTGCAGTCTCTTGCGGAATAACTCATTCAGCAGAAAGGACTTGCCGCATCGGCGTATCCCTGTTACAACCTTGATGAGTCCATTATGCATTGAACCAACAAGACTATCAACATATTGCTCTCTTTTTACAACCATATAATTTCATTTTTTTGCCATTTTTGGCTACTTTTTGGAATGCAAAGGTACAACAAATTTTCAAACTGGCAAAATAAAATTCATAGTTGAGCATCTTGCATTGTATTATCTGGAGTCTTTGATTTCTATCGAGGATGAATCAACGATGTCGAAGATATCGATTTTTGGTAATGCAAGAGGGCGCGTCAAGCGCCCTCTATTATTGTAATTTCTTCGGGGAATAGTCGATTGTGCTATTCCATCGTGATGACTTTGGTGCTTTCCTCGCCGAACTGACTCACCACACGGACAGCCACCTTGCGGCCTTTTTCGTAGGGAATGGGCTCACTGCTAAAACCATATAGGGTGTCCCACAGCTCGTCAGCCATCTCGATGCGCAGGGTGCGCTCGGCTTTCTTCTTCACCAGCGCCGAGGCTGCTGAGGAGAGGCCCTTGCGCCAGGCCTCGAAGTCCTTCTTGTCACCACCACAGAAGTGCATACTCCGCACGACGAACATCTGGCCGTTGTAGTCGCTGTCCAGTTCCCAATAGGCGATGTCCTCCACCGAACGGGCTTTCACATCGTCGCGGATGGGGTCGTAGATGTCGAGACCACGAATCTCTATATGGCAGCTGTCGTTGCCGTCCCTGACCAGCGCAATGTCCGGCTCGCCAATGGTGATGAACGAGCCCGCTTTGCTGTCTTTCTTCAGCAGGCCGTCCTGCATCAGGTCGTCGTGCATGCGCACCTTACTGACAGTGAACTGGCCGAGGTTGTAGTCGCGGTCGTTGATAGTGTCCTCGAACGAGAAGCCCAACAGTACAAGCCACGAGGCACCTTCCTGCAGCTTTGTCTCGCGGAACTCCTGCACCGCTTTGTTCACAGCCAGCCGGCTGACGGTGCCGAACTTGGGACCGATGTGGAAGTAGACCAGCCGCTCGCGACCTTCTTCGTCCTTGTAGATGCCACGGGCGTTGAGGTAGGGGTTACTGGTGGCCTCCACGCTGGTGAAGGTGGCCTGCTGGGTGCGGTCGCCGTTGCGGATGCCGTTGGAGCGCAGATGGTCGAAGATGCGCTGTTGGAAGCGCAGATCCTCGTCGGCCTCGCCGGCGTTGTGGCCCAAGTCGTCAGGGTTGGTGACCACATAGCTCTGCAACGTTTCCACCGTGAAGGGACCGCTGACGCGGAGACGCTTCTTGTCTTCAATGGGTTGGTCGTAGAGCACCTCTTCCTCGGCAGGCTCGTTGTTTGCCAGACTCTTGAGGGTGATGTGGGGCACCTTCTTGTAGACGAATCCTTGCCGTATGTCTGGCATTACGCTCTTGTCGAACAGTTCATAGTATGGGTACACCGCCGTGGTGAGGCGTTTTTTGGCGATATTGAGAGCAATGCGGCTGGTGTCGATGGTGATCCACCGCCGTCCCCATTGCTCCGCCACATAGGCCGTAGTGCCGCTGCCACAAGTAGGATCAAGGACCAAGTCGCCCGGATCGGTAGTCATTAAGATGCAGCGCTGGATGACCTTATTCCCAGTTTGAACTACATATAGTTTATCACCGCCAAATTGGTTTTGGCCAACAGTATCTGTCCACAGACACGATACTGGCATATACTGAAAATCTTCAAAATATCTAATATAGCCTAGTCCTCCCTTTGAGGACACGTCTATTCTGTGTTTTGACAAAAGATTATTTATGCCTGTTTTAGACGTCTTCCAACTTCCATTTTTAATAGTATAGATTTTTCCATTGAATTCTATGGGGAAGCGAGCATTTTCTCCTCCTGATTGAGAAGTGAGGTTATCTAAACCAAATATTTTAGCACCCTCGGGTTTATGGGCATAATCAAATATGGTATTATTTATTTTTTCCCATTCGGAAATAGACATTCTAGTTCCATCTGATAACTCTATTTTTTTATACGCAGTTGATCCATCACCACCAAATGCTTTCTGTAAAAAAACTTTTCTGTATTTGTAATTCTCACGGTCTTTAGCGTACCAAACAATGTAGTCTGCAACTGTTGCTGGAGCTGTTAGTTCCCCAGGACTACCTGCACCCGTTGTTTTTTGGCAGACAATCATATTTACAAAGTTTTCACTCCCAAACACTTCATCCATAATACAGCGGACGAGGTGAACGTTCTCGTCGCTTATCTGCACGAAGACGCTGCCGCTTTCGGTAAGCAATTCGCGGGCCAGGACGAGACGGTCGCGCAGATAGCTGAGGTAGCTGTGGATGCCCAGTTCCCACGTGTCGCGGAAGGCCTTGATCATTTCTGGCTCACCACTGACATTCTGGTCGTTGTCTTTCACATCGCGACTGTTGAGTTTCATCTGCCAGTTGCTGCCGTACTTGATACCATAGGGCGGATCCATATAGATGCACTGCACCTTGCCGGCCATTCCCTCACGTCCCAGTAGCGAGTTCATCACCAGCAGCGAATCGCCCTGTATGAGGCGATTCTTCCACTTGTCGGTGTGGCGGTAGTATTCGGTGACGCGCGCCAGCTCATCCTCCACCACATTGGTGGCCTCGAAGCCCTCGTGGTCGAAGAGCGACACCTGCTCGTCGACACGCTTCTGCTCGTGGATGCGGTAGAGGTTGTTGATGAGCTGTTCGGGCTGTATCTGTTCGTGGACATAGAGACTGCGGATATCGACGCGAAGGTCGGCACGCTGGGTCTGTTCGTCGTCGTTGCCGTATTTGCCCAGCCAGAAGAGTTCGGGGTCGCGACCTCGGTCGAAGTTGTGACGGAAAGTGTCGTAGCTGTTCTTCTGCTCGCTGCCTACGGCACCGGCTTCGCTGCCTGCCAGCTCGGTGGTGGGGATGGATGCTCGGGTGGTATTGTCGTGACGGATGGCGTCGACGGGTTTGTGTATCTTGCTCATAGTTGCTGTATTTTCTTGTTGAGGATGGAACGTATGTTGTCGATGTCGCTGACCTCGACGAAATGCCAGCGGCCATAGGTGCCGTGGTTAGCTTCGCTGGCCTTGCTCTGGCTCGACAGAGCGAGCGAGTTCGCTCTGCTCCTGCTTTGCGCAAGGTTGTTGGCGGCGGGCAGCCAGTAGTGCTCAGTGTAGTAGCGCTTGGCGTCCTTGTTTCCCAAGCGGTCATTGCTGAAACCGCTGATTTCGATGACAAGGTTGGCTACATCGCCTTGCGGTGTCAGCACGCGGGCGATGAAGTCTGGGGCGTAGCGGTGTTCCTTGCCATTCACCCAATAGGGAATGCCGAAGCCCAGGAAATGGTTCTTCACATAGCTCTGCACCTGCGGCATTTCCTCCAGCACCTTGGCGGCACGCTGTTCCCAGCTGTCGGTGTCGGCCACCACGAAATTGACGTGGCTCTTTACCGTGGGATAGACCTCCTTGGTGGTGCTGCCGAAAACGTGGGCGGTGCTGCCCTCGGGGTTGTAGTAGTTGAGTATGGCGGTGATACGCTCGTCGGCACCGCTGGCTTTGCGGATACCCTCGTAAATATTTTCCGAGGTTTCCTTGTCGTCCCAAAAGAGTACAAGTCGCCGCTGCTCTGCCGAGCCGTCGCCGCCCAGCACCTCAATCTGCGTGTCGTACCACTGGCGAACGATATCGCGCAGCGGTCCGAACAGCTGGAACTGGCGGCCGCCATCGGCATCGGTGAACTTGTTGTGGATTAGCCGTCGCGTCAGCTCATACACCACCTGTGCGTCGCGCAACTGGCGGTAGTCGCTCTTGAGCACAATGCGCTGCTCGTCGACAGCGGTGCCAAGTGTGGTCTCGGTGGGTATATCGTTGAAGTTGAGGCGAAACTTATAGTGCCCGGTGTAGTCGGCCTTCAGTTCCCCGTCAGGAGAGCTGCTGCGGTAGCCCTCGATGTTGGGGAAACGAATCTCATAGTCTTTGCGCTCGGCGAGGGCACGGATAATTGTCTTGGGTTTAGGCGCTACTGGCGGTGGTGTGGCACCTCCGCGGAAGGTCTTGAAGGGTACACCGATAATGTGGGCATACTCCGGCGGGAACTTCTCCACCACATCCTTGGTGCGTTTGCTGCCTTCGGGTAGTTCTTCACCGGTGATGGCATCGTATTTGCGCAGTTCGTAGCTCACACGTCGCAGCGCACGGCCTGCTACCTGCTCGCAGAGCAGCTGACTACCAAAAGCGCGCACACCACAGACGTGGGTCACCGTATTGGCATCCCACCCTTCGGTGAGCATCGACACGCTGACCACGCAGCGTACGTGGCCTCCCAGCAGGCCTGGCTTGCCTACGGTGTTGACCACCTCGCGCAGTATGTCGCCCTCGGTCAACCGGTCGGCACTGCCACTTCCGTGCAACAGGGCATACTCGCGGCGGAAAGTGGCTATCTCGTCGCCGAAGACACGCTTGAACTCGTCATCGATTGTTGCAGCGGCACTGTCCACAGCTTCGCTGTCGATGATAAGAGTGGGTGGTTTCTGCTTAGGGATGCCGTCTTTATAGTTTGAAAATATCGGGAATTGTCCGTCGATGTAAATCGTGTGGCCTTCGGCATCGATAGTCTCATAACCTGCGATGTATTTGTACACCTCTTTCGACACGGTGGTGTTGTTGCATACCACGATGAATACCGGCGGGGCAGTGAAGAGGTTGACCGAGGTCTCGTCGCTGCCGCGCAGGCCATCGTCATAGCGACGATAGTCGTCGGTGAACTGTGTCAATGCCAGCTTCAGCAATTCAGGCAGATGGGGCGGTTGTTCAACTTTGGGCGATTCCTTGCCTTCAGTTTGGGATGCTTCCTTGGCGGCTTTGCGGGCACCACGTTGTCCTTTCTTAGGCAACTCGGAGCGGATATGTTCGTAGATATTTCGCAACTTGGGTTCGTCGAGGTCTACGCTGTTGTCGTAGGTGGGTAGGAATGGAATCTTCACCAGACCGCTTTCGATGGAATCGACCAGACCGAAGTCGCTCACCACCCAGGGGAAGAGCGAGTATGGCTGATGACCGGACCCCTTCAGATAGTAAGGTGTTGCGGAGAGGTCGTAGACCTGCTGCAGACGGTAACCCTGCAGTTTCAACTGTCTCAACCCCTCATACCATACCATAGCCTTGGCATTCTCTTCCACTCCCTCCTGTGTTTCCTCGTCTTTCGAGGATGACTCTTCGTCGCGGGCAGGCAGGTAGCAGTGGTGGGCCTCGTCGTTGATGACCACAATACGTTTACCTTTCATATTACGACCCAGCAAGCGCGAGAGAACGCTACTGAATGGCTCACGGTCGTCGCGCTTTTCCATCTCGCCGGTGGCAGGGTTGTAGACCAGTTTGCCGTCAAGCGGACTGCTTTTCTTGCCGCTGAACACTTTGGGCTCGAAGACGTGATAGTTGGTAATGGTGATAGCGGCATTGAGACCACCCATTAGATGGCGGTAGTTGGGCGGTATTAGGTCGCGGCGGTGATAATAATCGTTAGCATCGTTGGGGTTGCGCTTGTCCTCGACATATAGCACTCCAAGACGGTCACGAATGGTAATGCCGGGAGCGACAATGAGGAAATGGTCTGCAAATCGGGTGTCGCTGTGGTATTCGCGCTTGTTGAGATAGTGGTAGAGAACGAGCATTGCCATCACCACCGTCTTGCCTGTGCCAGTGGCCATTTTGAAAGCGATGCGTGGAAGCACATAATCGGGGTCTCCACTCACAGAGTTTTGACGTGCATAAAGTTGATTGAGCAGATGGCGACCCATATTGGGGTCGCTGTCAGCCACCTCGTTCAGGTATATGGCCGTCTCGACGGCTTCTCGCTGACAGAAGAAAAGCTTTTGGAAACTCTGACGCTCGGAGTTGCAGAACCAAAACTGCAACAACTCGTTGGTGACACGGGTGATGTGGCCATAGCCGGCATTGCGCCATTGACCTACCAACTGACGCAACCGATTGATAAAATCAGCATTGATGTCATTGTTTTCGAAATCGGACCCGTGGAACAATTGCTCTTGTACCTGTTGTCGGGGTTGTATGCCTATCTGACCTGTGTAGGGCCTACGGCCAGACAATACACGTCCATAGTCAAGGTTGCCATCGAGATCAGTGTCATAGTGCCACAGTGGTTCTTCGTATGGATTGTTAAGTATGGGACTTTTATCTGTATCATTCATAAGGCTCGGCGTGTTTGGCGCTTTGCCTTTCGAAGAGCCACAAATAAAAAACCGTGAACTTTTGTCTAATGCTGAGGCTCTGGACTGCCTATAGTACCAACAGAAAGCTCACGGATAACACCGTGAGCGTTTCTGCCTTTCTGCGGTACTAATAATTGAAATTGTCCAGATTCCAGCATTAGTTGAAAGACGAAACGCCTTATATTATGTCTATTTTATTCTATTTATTCTCTATATCTAATTCTGTTTCTTACTTTTATGTTGTTATTATTATTGTTTTTATTAATGACTAAATGATTTGTTTCGTGCTGCAAAGATACTAATTTTCTTCGACACTCTCGTTCTCTTTTCTTCGAAGTTGTTCCTTCACTTCGTTCACTTCGTTGATTAATTGCTGCTCAGTGGGAAGGTATAGTTTATATTCTGAAGCTAAAATGGTTTTATTGTCTTCGGGAAGAGTCGTGCGTACAAGAGTATCGTTCTTGCGAGTACAGAGTAGTATTCCTATTGTATGGTTTTCGTCAGGAAGTCTCTCATAGCGGTCGTAATAGTTGACATACATCTGCAATTGCCCGAGGTCTTGGTGGGTAAGTTCACCTGTTTTGAGTTCAATAAGGACAAAACTCCGCAACAGTCGGTTGTAAAACACCAAATCGACGAAAAACTCATCGTCCTCAAGCAGAATACGCTTTTGCCTGGCCACAAAAGAGAATCCTTTCCCCATTTCGAGCATAAATTCGGCAATATGGGTTATTATTGCCTGCTCTATGTCTTTTTCGTAGTATGCTGCCTCACGTTTTAGACCGAGAAATTCCAAGACCGCAGGTTGTTTGATTATTTCCTGTGGAGTTTCAGGGATACGTTCTTTTCGTGCCACTGCCAAAACCGCATCTTTGTCATTGCTCGCGAGAAGACGTTCATAAAGCAACGAGTCAATTTGGCGTCCTGTTTCACGAGCAGTCCACGCATTGTTGACCGATTCCAACTCGTAATACTCTCGTTTATCAGGGTCTTCGATTTGGATAAGTCTCCGATATTGAGACCAATTCAATTGCGAACGCAGTGTGTTCGCAATTGGATAAATGCGATAAAACTGGCGGGCTTGTTCGAGTTGACGGACCCCAAATCCACTACCGTACTCTGGCTCAATTGCTTTTGCCAAGTTACGAATCAGATAGGTGCCATAGTCGGCACGGGCTTTGCCTTGCTGTTCTTCTTCCAAGATCCGCTTGCCCAAATGCCAATACATTTGCACCCGACAAAAGTCGACGCTTCGAACGGCATTGGCCCGGGCATCATTGATTATCCGGCGTATATCGGTAACAAATTCTTGTCGAACAACGGAAGTATTGTCAATTTTCTGTTCCATCTTAATTATAGGCAAAAACGCTTTATTTTATGTCGTTATATTCTCTTTATTCTATTCTGTTTCTTACTTTTATGTTGTTATTATTATTGTTTTTTTTATTTGTTTCGTGCTGCAAAGATACTACTTTTATTCGATACTTTCGTTCTCTTTTGCAGCAGATTCTTCGGGGGGCAGCAGATTGTCCGAGGCTCGGTTGCGCGAGATGACGCTGTGGCCTATCGGCAACTGGCAATTTCAATTGCCTACGATTTGTTGCGGCGGCGGCTTCGTGCGGAAACTTCGGTCACAGACGGAAGTGTTTGCGCATATATTCAATGGTTTTGTGCATCGTCTCCATACGATGGATTTTGTCCAGATTGGAGGCAAAATCGAGGCCGTAGCGACGCTGAAGCCCGGCAAAGAGCTGCTGCCGCTCGGCGTCCTGCTGCGTCTGGTCCTCCAGAAAGTCGCGCATCACTATCTGGCCCACCTCATTGTCGGTAATGTTGTAGAGGCTGACGCCGACCAGCCGGACAGGCTCGCGCCCGACCTCGTCGAGCAACGACAGTGCCTCGCGATGGATGGTTATTGCCGACGAGGTGGCATAGCTGAGGGCCCTCGAACGGCTGATGGTGCGCATATTGGTGTAGGTGAGCTTGAGCGTGACGCCCCGACCGCGAAGCCCGTAGCGGCCCGCACGGCGTTCGACGCTGAGTGCCAGGAGGAAAAGCACATCCTTGAGCAGCTCGTAATTGCGGACATTCTCCTGAAAGGTCACCTCGCGGCCCACCGACTTGGCATCCTCGGGGCGATAGGGCTGCACGGGACGGTCGTCGTCGCCGTGCGCCACCTGCACAAGCCAGCGGCCGTGCTTGCCGAGCAAACGCACAACCGTGTCGGGATTTTCGCGCAAGTCGCGTACAGTCATTATGCCCGCATCGTGCAACTTCTTGGCGGTCTGCGCACCTACGGTATAGAGCACGCCCACGTCGCGGTCGAGGATAAGGCGGACAAAATCCTCGGCCGTGGGGATTTCGAAATAGCCGTCGGGCTTCTTTTCCTCGCTGGCCATCTTGGCGGCAGTCTTGCTGTAGGCAACGCCCACGGAGCAAGTGAGGCGAACCTCGTCGAGGGTGCGTTGCTTGATGAGGTGACCTATGCGGCGCGCCCCCTCCCAGTCGACGGCCTGGCGCGTAACGTCGAGGTAGGCCTCGTCGAGCGAGATGCGCTGCGAGGCCGAGGCATAGGTATTCCAGATAGCGTTAAGTTGCTCGGAAACAGACTTGTACTTGTCGAAATTAGGGTGCATAAAGATGCCTTGCGGACAGAGGCGGTAGGCATCCTTGATATTCATACCCGAGCGGACGCCGAACTTGCGCGCCTCGTAGCTGCAGGTGGCCACCACGCCGCGTTCGTGGGGCAACGAGCCGATAATGAGCGGCTTGCCCCGCAGGTCGGGGTTGTCGCGTATCTCGACCGAAGCGTAGAACGCGTCCATATCAACGTGTATGATTATCTGGTGCATTGCGGAATAAAAAACGTTAACGCCGACTGCATCTGGCTCGCCTCGGCAGCCACCCGGCAGGGCCGTTCCTATATCGTTCTTATATCGTTCTTATATCGTTCCTATATAAAAATATAAGAACGATATAAGAACGATATAAGAACGATATAGGAACGGGCGGAGCGGGGCCACCCCGAAGGCGGGGAAGTCCGTGCCGGATCCGCGACAAAAAAAAGGACCCCTAGAGAGGGGTCCCTTCTCAAGAAAGCGGAAACGCTCAGCGTTTTATTTTTCCTTCGGAGCCACGCATTTGTAGAACAGGCCTGCAACGGCAGCACCTACGAGCGGAGCGACGATGAAGAGCCACAGCTGGCTGCAGGCACTCCAAGTGGCGCAGTCGCTGAAGATAGCCTGGCTGATAGAGCGGGCGGGGTTGACGCTGGTGTTGGTCAGCGGGATGCTGATGAGGTGGATGAGCACCAGGGTGAGGCCGATGGCCAGACCGGCGAACTTGCCGTTCTGGTGACGGTCGTCGGTGATGCCGAGGATGACCATCAGGAAGACGAAGGTCAGCACAGCCTCGATGAGGAATGCGCCACCGCAGCTGACGCTGAGGTAGCCCTCGCCGGCAGCGGCCTGGAAGGCCTCGCCATAGCCATTGGCGGCAAAAACACCGGTGTTGCCCAATCCGGCAGCTTTCCACACGCAGAGCAGCACAGCGCCGGCGATGATGGCACCGACAATCTGGGCACCCCAGTAGCAAAGCATATCCTTCAGGCTCATACGGCCGTTGACCCAGACGCCGAACGAAACGGCGGGGTTGAGGTGGGCGCCACTGACGTGGCCGATGCCGTAAGCCATAGCGATGACAGTGAGACCAAAGGCGATGGCCACACCAAGGAAACCGACGTGTCCGAACAGGGCTGTACCGCAGCCGCCGAACACAAGCACGAATGTACCAAGACATTCGGCTAACATTTTGTTACAAAGTTTCATAATATTAAGGTTTTAAATTAGTGATTTTGCTTTTTAACGAGAGTTAACAAAATAAATTGTGCAAAAAGGGATTTTTTTAGTGCGTCAATGCGTAAAGTCGTTATAACGATATATCGGAATAACGTTATAACGACTTTAACACTAATGAATTAACGGCCGCATCAATAGCTGCGGGCGAAGACTACGCGGCGGTGGCTGGGTTTGCCGCTGTAGATGCAACGGCCTTCCTCTTCGGGTGCGTCGAAGGGGATGCAGCGGATGGTGGCCTTGGTCTCTTCCTTGATGCGCTCTTCGGTTTCCTGCGTGCCGTCCCAGTGGCAGAGGAGGAAGCCGCTCTTCTCGATCTCGACCTTGAAGTCGTCCCAGGTGTCGACCTTGCGGGTCATCGAGGCGCGGAAGTCGGCAGCCTTCTTGAAGAGGTTCTGCTGGATCTGCTCCATAAGGTCGGCGACGTGGTCGGCGATTCCTTCGATGGGCATAGTGATTTTTTCGAGCGTGTCGCGGCGGCAGACTTCGCAGGTGCCGTTCTCGAGGTCGCGCGGGCCGATGGCCAGACGGACGGGAACGCCCTTGAACTCGTACTCGTTGAACTTCCAGCCAGGCTTGTATTCCGAGCGGTTGTCGTACTTGACCACCAGGCCTTTGGCTTCGAGCGACTTGACTATCGGCGCGATGTGTTCGTCGAGCTGGCGCATCTGCTCGTCGCTCTTGGCGATGGGCACGATGGCGACGTGGATGGGGGCCAGGTGCGGCGGCAGGACGAGGCCGTTGTCGTCGCTGTGGGTCATAATGAGGGCGCCCATCAGGCGGGTGCTGACGCCCCACGAGGTGGCCCAGACGTATTCGAGCTTGTTCTCCTTGTTGAGGAACTGCACCTCGAAGGCCTTGGCGAAATTCTGGCCGAGGAAGTGGCTGGTGCCGGCCTGCAATGCCTTGCCGTCCTGCATCATAGCCTCGATGCAAAGGGTGTCGAGGGCGCCGGCGAAGCGCTCGTTGGGGCTCTTGTGGCCGCGCAGCACGGGCATAGCCATATATTTTTCGGCAAAGTCGGCATAGACGTCGAGCATCTTGCGGGTCTCGGCTTCGGCCTCTTCGCGCGTGGCGTGGGCTGTGTGGCCTTCCTGCCAGAGGAACTCGGCGGTGCGGAGGAACATACGGGTGCGCATCTCCCAGCGCACGACGTTGGCCCACTGGTTGCAGAGGATGGGCAGGTCGCGGTAGGACTTGATCCAGTTCTTGTAGGTGCTCCAGATGATGGTCTCGGAGGTGGGGCGCACGATGAGCTCTTCCTCGAGCTTGGCGCTGGGGTCGACGACGACGCCGCTGCCGTCGGGGGCGTTCATGAG
>JAFWYO010000006.1 GCA_017517715.1 Bacteroidales bacterium | reverse complement strand
CTGCTCGCGCGGGAAGCCGACGTTGAAGATGTCGATGCTTTTGGCTTTTGTCTTCGATGTCAAGTAGAAACGCTGGTCGCCAATGAAGGTGCAGGGGTAGCCGAAGAGTCGCTGGTTGAAGGCGACGAGGAGCAGGAAGCGTCCGTCGACTTTGGCGATGCGGCTGCAGTAGCCCGACTGGGTGAGCAGGTAGTGCTGCAGTATTACAGCCTCATTGCTCCCCTTGCCAAGCATTTTTTCGGTTGCGGCCTCCAGCAGTTTGATGTAGCCCCAGTCGCCGAGTTGCAGCTCGTCGCGCTGTGCGAGGCAACCCTGAAGAAGGGCGTCGTATTTCTGCTGCGAGAGGGTTTTCCAGGCTGCTGCGGCACCTTTTTCGTCGACCGACGAGAGCTTGAAGGTCAGCCCGTCGGTGGCGGTGTGCACCTTGCAGCCGGTTCCGTAGATGGCGAAGCTCATTGTGGGCACTGTGGGTTCCGGTTCGCGCACTGGCGGTGTGGGCAGCGCTGGCGGTGCTGGCGGTGGCGGGACGACCACTTCGGGTTTGGGCAGCGGCTTGGTTTGTGGTTTGGCATCCTCGGCCGGTGGCGCCTGCGGCTTGGGCGGTTCCGGTTCCTTGGGTTTCTCTTCGGCAGGCTGGACGTTCACTTTGTTCCAGGCGCGTTCCATAGCTGCAGCGTATTCTGCGTTGGCGCGCTTGCGGAATGCCTCGTAGTCCGATATGGCCTTCTGCTTGGCATTGTCGTACTTCTGCTGGGTCTGCTGTTTGAGGGCATTGTACCGCTCTTGCGGAGTCTGCGCCGCAGCAGAAAAGATGCAAAACGCCGCTAAAGTCAAAATAATAAATCGTTTCATATGGAATATGTTAATTCGTTAATGTGTTAATTCGTTAATGTGTTAGTGCTGACGCGTTCGTGTCACTGGTCACAGTTCACTATTCACTAGAGTTTTATATTTCTCCATTTTGTACCCATTGTTTCCGACGGGATGACCGACGGGGTCTGGATTTTGTTGTTCACGTCGTATGATGTCTTTTTGACATTCTTGGACACGTAGTCGTACATCTCGCCGAGGGTGAAGGTGCCTTTGCTGTCCTGCATCTTCTTGAGCAGGTAGTAGGTGAAGAGGCCGTGTTGCTTTTCCTCGTATTGGTGTGCCGTCTCGTTGCCGCTGGCGGAGGTGAAGACAATCAGGTTGCCCTGCGGGGTTTCCTCTTTGGGCTTGATGGCCACGCCACGGCCCGTAAGCAGCATATCGTCCTCGCGCGTGGCGCCGCTGAAGCAGGCATCTAGGAAGCAGACGACCGATTTTGCACCTGCAATGGCTAGCTCTTTGTAAAGTCTGTTGAGACTGTAGCACGTGCTAACCAGACGGCTGTCACCGTCGATGGGCATCAGGTATGCATCCTTGGTGTTCTCGTCGGGGAAGGCGTGCCCGGCGTAATAGAAAATGACGTTGAGATCGCCGTCGTTGGCTTCGCTAGCCTTTCTGACAGAGGCAACGCAGGCTGTTATCTGACCAGCAGTGGCGTTTTCGTATATTTTTATATGGTTTATAGGTATGCCCAAAGTTTTGTTGCAGTATTCTTTAAAGATTCGTCCATCATTGAGCGCGTATGGCACATTGCGATTGGGATAGTTTTCGTTTGCGATTATGAAAGCGTATGTATTATTGTCGATTGACGAAGATTCTGGAATATATGAATCGACACTGTTTCTGTTTATCTTCAAAGACAGATTTTCGAATCTTGAAATCAGGACCTTGTCACCACTGGCTTGACAATACTTTTCTGCTATTATGGTTTTATACTTTGCTTGTTTAAAATCGTTCTCATCTATTGCCTTCTGTATGGAATCACAGTAATAGTTTCCCCTTATTTTATACATTTCATTACAGTTTTTCCCACCGAATCTTTTGTGCCACCAATCAGCCACATCCCTACCCTTCAAATATTTGTCTATCTTTTTGAAATAATTGTCAGTATACTTGAACCAATCTTCCTTATATTCACTGTATTTTGACGATGTTAGGGCAACAATTCCAATTTTTTCCCACGTCTCCGCTATCATCCAGCACACTTCTGCAGCAGCAGCTTTTTCCCCAGCAGATGAAAAAATGGATAAACAAGATTGCATAACTTTGATATCATCTGACAAATCCCTGTTCCTGAAAAAATCAACATTGGTGAAATTGTCCATAATCTGGGAAAAATAGCCTTCATAGAAGATGGTAGTATATATATACTTGATCATATCAACTTCTTCTTCGAAAACAATATCATATTCTGGATTGAATTTTCTACACTCCTCCCATTTTTGCAGGCTGAATGCTGCCTTGTCGAGCCAATCAGGGTCGATGTTTGGATTTTCGCTTCCGATTCGTGCATATACATAGCTTGATGAATACCAAACTAAAGGATTGTCACTCAAATCTTCATCATTGCAAAGCTGTTCAATGGCATATTTTACGCACATTAAGTCACCATTCGTAATATCACCATTGCAAGGTTGTAGGGCGTTTATATATTTATTAGGAATTCGACCCTCGACTTCTTGTGTGAAGCCAATAAAAGACAATAACATAAATACAAAAACAAATGACGCTTTTTTCATAAATTATAACTAGTTAATTGTGAATTGTGCGAGTTCGTGTCACTAGTGAATTGTGAATTGTGAATTGTGCGAGTTCGTGTTACTGGTCACTGGTCACTAGAGTTTTATATTTCTCCATTTTGTACCCATCGTTTCCGACGGGATGACCGACGGGGTCTGGATTTTGTTGTTCACGTCGTATGATGTCTTTTTGACATTCTTGGAAACGTAGTCGTACATTTCGCCGAGGGTGAAGGTGCCTTTGCTGTCCTGCATCTTCTTGAGCAGGT
>JAFWYO010000065.1 GCA_017517715.1 Bacteroidales bacterium | reverse complement strand
TGGAACGAGCCGACCAGGCGGCCGACCTTGTCGGAAAGCGCCGCAACGGTGTCCTTCAGGCGTTCGCGATTGGCAAACTCGAGGTCTTCGTCACTGAAATCCAGCTCCAGTTCGAGCAGAGCGGCAAAATCAATAAGCTCCTGCCGCAGGGACTCCAGTTCACGTGCATATCCGCCTCGCATCTGGCTGACTGCCAGCGCGTGCGACATCTGCGAACGCGAGTCGATGAGGTCAGCGACGGCTTCGGCCTGCGACAGGTCGAGGCGGCCGTTGATGAAAGCACGCTGGGTGAACTCGCCGGGTTCGGCAAGGCGGGCGCCTTTGTCGATAAACATCTGCAGAACACGCCTTTGCACATACAGCGACCCGTGGCAGGAAAGCTCCACCACATCCTCGCCAGTATACGAATGCGGCGCGGCGAACCAGAGGGCCACGACCTCGTCGAGCAGCACATCGCCATCATAAAGACGGGCGAAATGCGCCTTGTGGTCCTGCAGGCTTACCGCTTTGTCCGAAACAGACCTCAACACGCTTTCGACCAGCGACTTGGAGTCGCTGCCCGAAAGACGGACGACGGCGATGCCGCCTACGCCGGCGGGCGTGCTGATAGCGCAGATAGTGTCGTTCTGGTTCATTGCTCGACGTTTGTGTTTTCAGTTGAACTTCCCTCCCCTTTGTCGCGGATATAGTTGCTGCCGAACAGTTCGGCCATCTCGTCGTCGAGCAGCCCCATATCGGCTTTCATCTTGTACATATTGGGGTAGTTGAGAACGAGCGTGACGAAAAGCAGCAACAGCAGCATTATCATTGTGTTCTCGTGCGTTATGACAATGATGGCCGACACGACGAGCACGACGAAAAGCGAGGAATAATAGATTGTGCCGACAAGGCGGCGGTATGCACTGAGTTTTTCGTCGACGGTGTCCATCTGGCGCAGTCGCGGCGTTTGCTTGCGCATCGCGAAAAGGGCCATCGCGATTTCGCCCACGGCGAGTACGAGACCGACCATAAGGAACAAGCGCCGTGTATAGTCGTTGGTCGTTATTTCCCTGACCCACACATATTTGGATAGATAATGTTCGGCCACGGTAGCGATGCACAGCAGCAGCGAGCCATAGAGACCGATATTGGCGGCAGTGCGTATTTTCTTGATTTCGTTCATATTTCGGAATTATTTGGTTTTCTTTTTCGTTTTCGATGTTTCGGTTTTCGTTGCCGCAGCCGTCTCCTCGAATTTGGGTTTCAAATATTTGGCGGTATAAGAATCCTTGCATTCAAGCAGCCGCTCCGGCGTACCGGCAAAGACGACATTGCCGCCCTCCTTGCCGCCTTCGGGACCCATATCGATAATCCAATCGGCCTGTTTGATGATGTCGGGATGATGCTCGATGACAACGATGCTGTGGCCGTTGGAAACCAGCGTATTGAACGACTGGAGCAGCTTCTGTATGTCGTGGAAATGAAGACCCGTCGAGGGCTCGTCGAAGATGAAGAGCAGCGGGCGTTCGTTAGTGCCGCGGATGAGGAACGAAGCCAGCTTGATGCGCTGCGCCTCGCCGCCGCTGAGTGAACTGGAACTCTGGCCAAGCTTGAGATAGCCAAGTCCGACATCCTGCAGCGGCTGCAAACGGTTGACAATTTGCTGGCATTCCAGCTTGTAGGGCTGCTCTGCCTCGTCGGGCGAGAAGAAGTCTACGGCCAGGTCGACAGTCATATCGAGCACCTCGCTGATATTCTTACCGCGATAGAGCACTTCGAGCGTTTCGGCCTGGAAGCGCGTGCCGTGGCACTCTTCGCAAACCAGGTGCACATCGGCCATAAACTGCATACCTATAGAGACATAGCCCTCGCCCTGGCAGGTCTCGCAGCGGCCGCCTTCGACATTGAACGAGAAATAGCCCGCCTTGTAGCCGCGCGTCTTGGCCAGCGGCTGCATAGCATACAGCTGACGAATTTCGTCGTAGGCCTTCATATATGTGGCTGGATTGCTGCGCGTTGAGCGGCCTATGGGGTTCTGGTCCACCAGCTCGACGCCGCTGATGCGGTTGATGTCGCCACCCACGGCGCGGCACTTGCCTACATATTCGGTATTGCCGTCAAAGCGCTTGAAAAGAATGTCATAGAGCACGTGCTTGACCAGGCTGGTCTTGCCCGAACCCGACACACCTGTCACAACGGTGAGGACGCCGAGCGGGAAATCGACATCGACATTCTTCAAATTGTTGCAATAGGCGCCTTTCAGCTCGATCTTGTCGCGCCACGGACGACGCGTCTTGGGGATTTCGATTGTGCGCTGACCCAACAGGTATTGAGCTGTATATGAATTTTCTATCTTGAATTTCGAATTACGGATGCAGTTGTTGTCGATGCCGTGTCCGTCGTTGATGAGCTCCATAACCACCTCGCCGCCAAGGCGTCCAGCTCCGGGACCGATGTCGATGATGCAGTCAGCGGCGCGCATTATCTCCTCGTCGTGCTCTACGACGATAACAGTGTTGCCGAGGTCGCGCAGGCTTTTCAGCACAGCTATAAGCTGGTCGGTGTCGCGCGAATGCAGGCCAATCGACGGCTCGTCAAGGATATACATCGAACCAACCAGCGAACTTCCGAGCGAAGTGGCAAGATTGATGCGCTGGCTTTCGCCGCCACTCAAAGTGTTGGACAAACGACTGAGAGTCAAATATCCAAGGCCCACTTCCAACAGGTAGCCCACGCGGTTGTGCAGTTCCTTGGTGATGCGCTCGGTCAGCTTGCGCTCGTAATCGGTCAAGTCCATCGTACGCAGGAATTCAGCCAGTTCCTTGACCGGCATATCGGTCAGCTCGGTGATGGACTTGCCGCAAACTTTGACATACTGCGCATCGGGACGCAGGCGTGAGCCGTGGCAGTCGGGACAAGTCGTCTTGCCGCGATAGCGGGCCAGCATAACACGATATTGTATCTTATAGCTCTGAGATTCAACCCATTTAAAGAAACCATCAATACCTTCCCAACTCCCCTCGCCTTTCCACAAAATGCGACGTTCTTTTTCGGTGAGGTCACAATAAGGCTTGTGGATCGGGAAATTCAGCTTGGGCGAAAGGCGGACAAAATGCTGCTTCCATTCCGACATCTTCTCGCCCTTCCAGCAGACCACAGCATCCTCATACACCGACAGTTGCTTGTTCGGAACGACAATATCCTCGTCGATGCCGATGACGTTGCCGTAGCCCTGGCAGCGAGGACAGGCGCCGTACGGATTGTTGAAACTGAAGAAGTTGGGGTTGGGCTTTTCGAAGGTGATGCCGTCGGCCTCGAAGCGATTCGAGAAGCTGTGCATTGTCGACGCCGCAGGGTCGTCCTCCACCGTCTGAATGCGGCAACTGCCACGTCCTTCGAAGAACGCCGTCTGCACCGACTCCGAGATGCGCGCCAGCTGGTCGTCGTCGCCGTGGCGAATGGCGATGCGGTCAACTAGCAACATCGGGTCGGCATAGCTTTCCTTGTCGTTGCAGACAGGGATGAAATCCTCGATGCGAAGCACCGTGCCGGCAATCAGCACACGCATAAAACCCTCCTGATGAAGAATTTCGAGCTGTGCCTTCAGCGGACGCTCTTTGGTGACCTCGAGCGGAGCCAGCAGCATAATCTTCTGTCCTTCAGGCAACGAGTAGACAAAATCGACCACATCGCTAACGCTGTGGCGCTTAACCTCGACGCCGGAAATAGGCGAAAAAGTGCGCCCGATGCGGGCAAAAAGAAGCTTGAGATATTCATAGATTTCGGTCGACGTGCCGACCGTCGAACGCGGATTGGACGTGTTGACTTTCTGTTCGATAGCGATTGCCGGCGCCACGCCGAGAATGTAGTCCACATCGGGCTTGCTCATTCGGCCCATAAACTGGCGCGCATAGCTGCTCAGGCTTTCCACATAGCGGCGCTGCCCTTCGGCATAGAGCGTGTCGAACGCCAGCGACGACTTGCCGCTGCCGCTCAATCCGGTGATGACCACCAGCTTGTTGCGCGGTATGCGGACGTCGATATTCTTAAGATTATTGACGCGTGCGCCCTTGATTATGATATAGTTGTCTTCCTCTTTTTTCATTGTGTGCAAACATAGTTCGGCCAAGCGCTACAACGGCACATAACCGACATAACGATATATAACGTCGCACAAGGCACATTTATTGCCAAGGGAGGCAACAATTATTACAAATCACTGCAAGACAATAATCTCCGACACGCACAGGTCGTCGTATTTCCTGCCTTTGACCCTACTTTTGACCTTGATGGTAATCTCCTTGAAAAGAGGCTTTTCGTAGTGAGACTCCCACGGAAAATCATAGTTCAAATCGCGTTCAGAAATGGGAATATGCAGGGCCGCATCGGTCAGTCCCTGCCACCCGTAATCGGCCGGCTCTTTGTTGCCGACACCGTTATCTGCATAATATTCACCATACATAACATACCCGCCAACCGTACAGGAAATACTGTCGATGCAGCTGTTGTTGCGCCACGAGGTCGCATCCTTCGTGTAGCCATTGTACAGCATCAAGCCAGTCACGAATGTCGAGTCCTTAAATCGGATTGTAATGGTGTAAAATCCGTGTTCGTCGGGTTTCACGACAGTCGTGGTAGACAAGTCAAAATCACTCAAATTACCGACAGGATAGTTCTTAACGCCACCCGACAAGGCGACAACGTATCTGTCAGGACTGACGCGTTGATTCAGCAGTTCGGCCAAGTCCTCGTGCCGACATACGCTGTAATATCCAACCTTTAGCGGCTTGGCTTTCGCCAAATCAAACCCATTCGACCTATACCCATAGCCGCCCGCAACACGATGGACATCAAGACCTTCTATGCTAAATAGACCGTATTGCGAAACTTTGGCGATATTGCTGGTGTCGATAACCACATTGAACCTGTCGACCTTACCGTTGCCCCAGTAGGCAGCCGGCGAAAAATCGTACTGAAAAGTGTTGACTTGCCGTAAACCGCGCTGAAACACCATATTGGATTCATACAGCGAAGCCTCCACGTTGTTCTCAACCCGATAGCGAACCACGAGCTCAGTCACCTTGCCAGCCGGCAAATCGAGTTCGACATAGTACCAGCGGCGGCACAAGGCAGGGGTGTGGAACAGAATACGTTCGCCGTACTTTGCCACCAGCTGGCGTGTACGTTTGGCCGAATAGTACCACTCCGCGCTGTCGCAGACAAGCAGAGGATCGTCGGCGTCAACTTCGTCAACCATCTCCGAAACTGTCCAGTCGACATACGGTTCCGACGCCTGCAGCACCGTGTCGGCCGACTTGCGCCATTGCAGGCTCTGCCCATTGAGACTGAACATCACATCGCGCACGTAACTGTCGCGCCATCCACGTTCGATAATACTCTCGGTGATAAAATCATAGCTTTCCCAGCGCTGCTCGCCCTCGCCGTACCAGTCGATGGGGAAACCGTACGGCAGGCGGTGAAAACTGCTGTCCGACTTGTTGTACAACAGATAGCGTACCTCGACATCGGTATAGCCGTCGCCGAGCACAAAACGGCATTGTTCGTCCAGCAGTTGAACTTGAGGCACGTGTACCGCCACCGGGGTGCGCGACAACGTCAGCGCCGAACGGTAGGCCACAGGGTCGCCGTTGGCGAAAGCCGACGACACCAATGCAAACAGTGCCGAAAACAAAACGAAACGGTTCTTCATAAAGCAAAAATTTTGGTTCTTCTGCCTATATATGTAGCAAAAACGGCTCAATTTTTACAGCGAGTGCAAAATTTTATAGTTTTCTTGCCCCGTCGCCAATCACGACCGGGATAATCTGACAATCAATGCCGAAACGGGACTTAAAACTTTGACGCACAGAATTAACACAACTATCAAACAGACTCTCTTTCACCAAGTTGATAGTGCAGCCACCAAAGCCGCCGCCCATTATGCGGCTGCCGGTTACGCCAAGGCGGCGCGCCTCGTCAACCAGGAAGTCAATCTCCTCGCAGCTCACCTCATAATCCTCGGCCAAGCCTATGTGGGTCAGATACATCTGCAGCCCTACCGTTTCATAGTCACCTTTTTGCAGTGCATCGCACACCGCCAGCACACGGTCCTTTTCGCCAAGCACATAGCGTGCGCGGCGATAGTCGTCGTCGCTCAAACTGCTTTTTACCGACTCCAGCTGCTGCCAGCTGCAGTCCCTAAGCGTCTCGACGCCAACCAGCTGGGCCACGCGCTCGCAGCTGCGCCGACGGTCGTTGTAGGGCGACCCGACCAGCTCGTGCTTCACGCAGCTGTTGACCAAAACAAGCTTGTAACCTTCTGGATTCCAAGGATAATACTCATATTGACCACTACGGCAGTCCAACCGCATCAGCGAGCCCTGACGGCCGTGCATCGAGGCAAACTGGTCCATAATGCCACACATCACGCCAACATACTTGTGTTCAGTGGCTTGTCCGATTCGGGCCAACGTCATTCGGTCCAAACGGCCACCGCCGAACAGGTCGTTCAAAGCGTATGCAAAGCAGCATTCCAACGCCGCCGACGAACTCATACCGGCACCCAACGGAATGTCGCCACCATAGACGGCATCGAAGCCCCGAACTTCAACACCGGCAGCAATCAACTCGCGCACAACGCCATAGACATAACGGAAATGGACCGACTCCGGCCCCTGCGGGTCGTCGATGCGGAACGAGCATTCCTGACCAAGGTCGACGGCAAAGACATTGATATTGTCGCTGCCGTTAAGGCTGACCACAGCCGTAATCGACTGTTCCACAGCACCCGGAAAGACAAAACCGCCGTTGTAGTCGGTATGCTCGCCAATGAGGTTGATGCGGCCCGGGGCGGCAAATGCAACCCCCGAACGGCCGAAACGATGTTGAAATTGGGCTTTCAATAATTCTGTATCAATCATTTGGAATAAAGTTTAAAGATTGTTGTACTGTGGAATGGTTTGCCGGGTTCCAAGCGGCCGGTCGATTCGGGCCAGCTATGGTTGGGCGAATCGGGATACTGCTGAGTTTCAAGGCATACGGCGCTGCGGCGCGGATAACCGACACCGCCCTTGCCGACAATACCATCGAGAAAATTCCCCGTATAAAGCTGAACGCCAGGCGCATCCGAGAACACTTCGAGAACTATGCCACTCGTCGGGCTGCTGAGGCACGCCGCCGGGCACAGCAAATCACGCGGCACGTTCAGCACCCAGCAATGGTCGTAGCCGCTGCCGATGCGCAGCTGCTCATAGTCGGCCTCAATGTCGCGCCCAATCGGCTTCAACTCGCGAAAATCCATCGGCGTATTCGCAACAGGCTCATAGCCTCCCGTCGGGATAAGCGTTTCATCGACAGGCAGGTAGTGGTCAGCATCGAGCCGACGCAGATGGTTCAGCGCCGAGCTGCCCAGGTCGCCGTTAAGGTTCCAGTAGGTGTGGTTGGTCATATTGAGCACCGTCGCCCGGTCGGTCGTCGCGCGATAGTCGATACGCAAACGGTTCTCATTATCAAGCGTATACACAACCGTAACGCTCACATTTCCAGGAAAACCGTTGTCGCCGTCAGGACTGAGCAGCGACAGTTCCAGACGGCACCGCGACGCGTCAACCACATCATACACAGCATATTGCCAACCATTGGGCCCACCGTGAAGACAGTTGGGCCCATTGTTTTGCGGCAGCCGATATTCGATACCGTCGACCGTGATGCGCCCTCCAGCCAGGCGGTTGGCATAGCGTCCAATCACAGCACCGAAGTCAGACAGATGATTTTCAGGAAAATAGCCCGCCACATCATCAAATCCTTGCACCACGTCGCGTCGATTGCCGTCGCGGTCGGGCACAACAAACGAGATGATTCGGGCGCCGAAATTGGTGATTTTCACCTCGATTCCGGCATCGTTGCAAAGCGTAAAAAGGCCGACGGCCTTGCCGTTATATTTCAGGTCATCCATATTTTATTAACGCGCGCGGCTCCGCTTTATTGCGGAAGCGCAAAAGAAAAAAAACTGACAAATTGGCAGTTTTTCGCCTTCAAAAAAAAGTTTCAAAAACCCCAAAAAAGGCCCCAAAATGCCCTTTCATAACCTCCACAAAACCAAGACTATCTTCTTATCAAATTCTACCCAAATTCTTACCAAATTTTTACCATCTTTTACGACAGTAGAAGATGATCAGACTTAAGTTAGGCATTGGTAAGAACTGACAATTTGTCAGGTCCTTTTTTCGTCGGTGCACGTCGAGTTTGTGGCGTTTTTTTGTTTGTGCGGATTCTGTTGCGCAATAAAAGAGGGCAAGTTGCGTTTTGTGGTTGACAGTCGGGTGCGAGGACTGCGCCACGACATCCACCGAACAGTTTAAAATTTTAATTTCCAAAGAAATACAATGAGCAATACCATTGTCAACATAATAGATCGCGAGGACCCCCTGCCGCTATATCTTTTCATTCGCGAAATGCGCCACGATGGCGACCGGGTTATGTTTGTCTCCGCCAAGGGCGACGCCGACCGCATTCCGTTTTTCGTCAACCTGATGAAACTGGATAAGAAACTGGTAGACAGTATTGTAATGAACCGAAAATCGGACGAGCTGTCGTACGAGCTTATCTGCCGCACCGTCATCGGTCACCTCGACCCCAACCAGCACTACCTCGTCAACCTGGCTGGCGGGAGCCGCTATATGACCCTCGCCGTGCAGCGCTCGTTCGCTCGTTTCAATGCCGACTTTTACTACACCAAGACGCGCGAAAACGTGATTGTCAATACAATATACAACGACAGCATTTACGACGACGACGATGTGGTCATCCCCATAAAACACCGTATGACGGTTGGTGAGTTGCTGGCTGT
The DNA here is from genome assembly GCA_017517715.1 of Bacteroidales bacterium. Taxonomy (GTDB): domain Bacteria; phylum Bacteroidota; class Bacteroidia; order Bacteroidales; family P3; genus Colimorpha. The sequence continues at coordinate 3,811 of JAFWYO010000065.1, read as the reverse complement.
CAACGGTTTGACTAACGATGCCAATTCTCCGTCGCGTTCTCCGATAAGAAGCGTGGAGTACACTCTGTCTTTTTTCAAGAAATTCATTTCCAAGACCCTACCCGCCAGCGACTATGACGCCATCACCCAACTGCGCCTGCACTATCGCAGCAGACATAGAGCAATGAAAATCAAAGCCCTGGCAACCACCGGATTGTCCGACCGGCCGCGTGTCGACCATCTGGAGGCGATGCTGGCGCATTTGCATTTTGCGCCGCAAAACGCCGACGAACTCTCGCCGGCCGAAGTGGACTACATCACAGGCGGATGGTTCGAAGAATATGTATACAATATTATTAAGGAGCGTGTGAAGCCCGACGACATTTCGATCGGCGTCCACATCTCGCACAAGGGCACGGCGCACAACAACGAGCTTGACGTGGTCTATTCAAAAAACAACCAACTGTTTGTCATTGAATGCAAAACAGGTGTTGACAGCAACCGTATGTTCAACGAAATCGTCTACAAAGTCTGCGCCCTTCGCGAAGTGCTTCTTGGAACGACGAGCAAAAGCTACATTTTCAGCCTGATACGCGACAACGACGGGCGTTTGCGACAAGTGGCTCGCCTGATGGGGGTCGGATTGTACGACTACAGCAACATCGTCGAGGGCGTCCCCTTCAGTTGACATTCGCGCGCAAGCGCAAAACAAAGTTTAAGCATCTGGCAAACACTGAATATCAGTCACTTTTGCCAGATGTTTAAATTTATGTTGATAAGTATATATAGACTTGTAACAGTTTTAAGAAATCTTATCTGTAATTTAGCACTCTGATTGACAAGGATGCGATAGAGCATAACATTTTGTATTTGTGTAACAAAAAAACTTTTCAGTATGAAAGGCAGTAATCTTTTTCTGGATTTTGGCGACTCGGCGCCGGAAGAACCTGTCGCCAGCAACAGCAACACACATACTAAAAAAGCAGACAAAGCACAGTCTGCCAAATCGTTACGCAACAACGGCAATTCTATCGACCCCTTGCAACCCGCTAAAAATACATCAAATAAAAAAGCATCGAAAGAAAACACAGTCAGCACAGCAACTATGAGCAAAACAGTAAAAAACAGCTACAAACAGTATTTGCCGGAAGACATTATGAAATCGTCGGTGGAATACTTTCACGGTGACGAACTGGCAGCCAACGTATGGATGAACAAATACGCACTGCGCGACGGCAACGTCATTTTCGAACTAAACCCCGATATGATGCACCGTCGCATCGCATCGGAATTTGCGCGCATAGAAAGCAAATACCCCAATCCGATGAGCGAGGAGGAGATATACGGTCTGCTCAAAGATTTCCGCTACATCATCCCCCAGGGCAGCCCTATGTCGGGTATCGGCAATGATTTTCAGGTCGTTTCGCTGTCGAACTGTTTTGTTATTGGCAACAGCGGCAACAGCGACTCGTATGGCGGCATTATGAAAATCGACCAGGAGCAGGTGCAGCTGATGAAACGCCGCGGCGGCGTGGGACACGACCTCAGCCACATCCGTCCCGGCGGTAGTCCGGTGAAAAACAGTGCCTTGACTTCGACTGGCATTGTGCCTTTTATGGAACGCTACTCGAACACCACCCGCGAGGTGGCTCAGGGCGGGCGCCGAGGTGCGCTGATGCTTTCTATCTCCATCAAACATCCTGATGCTGAGAAGTTTATCGATGCAAAACTGGAACAAGGCAAAATCACCGGCGCCAACGTTTCGGTCAAAATTACCGACGAATTTATGCGCTGTGCTATGGAGGGCAAGCCTTTTGTCCAGCAATACCCCATCGACTCGGACAAACCTATCGTAAAAAAGGAAATCGATGCCACTGCTCTTTGGAACAAAATCATTGCCAATGCCTGGTCAAGCGCCGAGCCGGGTGTATTGTTCTGGGACACAATCATTCGCGAATCGATACCCGATTGCTATTCCGACTTCGGCTATCGCACCGTCAGCACTAATCCCTGCGGCGAAATTCCTCTCTGCCCTTACGACAGCTGCCGCCTGCAGGCCATCAACCTCTTCAGCTACGTCAAAAATCCCTTCACCCCTCAAGCCGAGTTCGACTTTGACCTGTTCAAGAAACACGTCACTATGGGACAGCGTCTTATGGACGACCTCATCGACCTCGAACTTGAGAAAGTCGAGAAAATCATCGCCAAGATTGAAGCAGATCCGGAAAGCGACGAAATCAAATCTGTCGAGAAAAACCTGTGGCTCAACATCAAAATGAAATGCCTCGAAGGTCGCCGCACCGGCTTTGGCATAACTGCCGAAGGCGATATGCTGGCCGCTTTGGGCCTCCGCTACGGCAGCGACGAGGCTACCGATTTCGCTGTCAAAGTACAGAGTACGCTGGCCTGCAGCGCATATCGGTCGTCAGTGACGATGGCCAAAGAGCGCGGCTGTTTCCCAATCTATGACGCCAACCGCGAGAAACTCAATCCTTTCATCCAGCGTCTTGCCGAGGCCGACCCACAACTCTACACCGAAATGCTGACCTACGGCCGACGCAACATCGCTCTGCTCACCATCGCACCTACCGGCACAGTCAGCATCTGCACACAAACCACTTCGGGCATTGAGCCCGTATTTCTGGTGTCGTACAAGCGACGCAAAAAAATCAATCCCAACGACAAAGACACATCGAAGCACAAAATCGTCCAGGACCAGAGCGGCGACTATTTTGAAGAATACAATGTCTTCCATCCCAAGTTCATCGATTGGCTGAAAATCAACGGGTACGATGCCGACGAGGTTATGGCGATGAAAGATGCCGACCTCAACAAGATAATCGAAAAATCGCCTTACCACAAAGCTACTTCTGCCGATATCGACTGGGTTGCCAAGGTCAAGATGCAGGGCGCCATCCAGAAATGGGTCGACCACTCGATCAGTGTCACCGTCAACATCCCCAAGGAAACCAGCAAAGAGATAGTGCGCGAAATCTATGAGACAGCCTGGAAGTCAGGCTGCAAAGGCTGCACAATCTATCGCGACGGAAGCCGACACGGCGTGCTTGTGAGCAACGACGAACAAAACCACCCGCAATTCGGCGAGACAAAGGCACCCAAGCGTCCTAAAAAACTCGATGCCGAAATCGTCCGTTTCAAGAACAACAAGGAGGATTGGATTGCCGTCGTCGGTATGTATGAAGGCCGTCCCTACGAGATATTCACAGGCCGCGCATCCAACTTCCTGCTTCCTGCAACGGTCGAAAAAGGCTGGGTTATCCGTGTCAAAGAACAAGGCGACGAACACGCCCGCTACGACTTCCAATTCCTCGACCCCGACGGATACAAAGTCACCATCGAAGGACTTTCACGCACCTTCAAAAAGGAGTATTGGAACTACGCCAAACTGATTTCCGGCATCCTGCGCCACGGAATGCCAATCCAAAACGTTGTGGACCTTATCACGAAGCTGACCTTCGACGAGGACACCATCACGACGTGGAAAAACGGTGTGGCCCGCGCCCTGCGCCGCTACATCAAGGACGGCACCGCCACCGACGAAGTTTGTCCCGACTGCGGCCAGAAGACCGTCGTATACAGCGGCGGTTGCAAGCACTGCACCAACTGCGGATGGAGCAAATGCAGCTGATTATCATCAATAAAAATAAAAAAGGCTTGTCCGATGGACAAGCCTTTTTCTATAATTTGAAATGATACCATAATGCTAGTATAAATAGTAGAACTGGTACCCCAGCAGTTCTAGCCAACAAAAAAAAAGGGAACCACAAATGTGATTCCCTTTAAAAAGATTGGCGGCGACCTACTTTTCCAC
>JAFWYO010000064.1 GCA_017517715.1 Bacteroidales bacterium | reverse complement strand
TTTAAATTACTAGTGAATTGTGAACTGTGAATAGCGAATCGTCCGCGCCAGCCACTAACGCAATAATACGTATTGTCCCTTTAACTTCCCTTTAACTCCCCTTTAACTCCTCTTTAACGTCTTGTTGTACAACTCCTTGTCGTGCAGCATCTCGCAGGCCTTAAGTACCTCGGGATCAGTGACAAGCGAACCTTCGAGGCGACCGGCGGCATAGCAGTAGCGCACAAGGATTTCGGCCTTCAGCATCTCGCTGATTTCGTCACGATACTTGGTCAGGTCCTCCGATTTTTCGCGCTTCAGCTGCTGTTCCAGCTCCTCGATGTTCTTCGACAGCGTCTCGTAATACTTTTCTTCCTTCGACACCTCGCGCAACTCCTTCAATATCTGCTCCGTATTAGTGGAATAGGAGTAGTCCTTGTCCGACAGGTAGCGTTCGAAATCCTTGTAAATCTCGTCGGTAACCTTGAACTCGGACGGCGGAGCCACCGTGGGGTGCTTCTTCACAAACTCGGTAACATAGTTGAATATGTGGAACTTGGCAACCAACGTCGTCGCCAATGCCGACATATACTCGGGTTCGACCGCAATGTCGGGTTCTATGCCAAATCCGTCATAAACCGTTCGGCCGTTGGCGGTCTTGAAGGCAGTCTTCAGCGAATCGGGCACCTTCGTGGCGCGTCCGTTCTCGTCACGGTGACTGTAGTCCAGCGCCTGAATGCAGCGTCCGCTGGGGATGTAGTATTTCGACACCGTCACCTTCATCTGGCTGTTGTACACCAGCGGCAGAACGTTCTGTACCAATCCTTTGCCAAACGAACGCGACCCGACAATCACTGCGCGGTCCAGGTCCTGAAGACTGCCGGCCGTAATCTCGGAAGCCGATGCGCTATAGCCGTTGATCAGCACCGCCACCAGCATCTCGGTGTCTTCGGGGTTCATTCGCGTGTAACTCTTTGTGTTTTTGGACGCTATCTTGCCTTTGGTTTCCACTATCAGCTTGCCCTTGGGCAAGAAAATGTTCACCAGATCGACAGCCTCGTTCATCAATCCGCCGCCGTTGTTGCGCAGGTCGAGGATAAAGCCCTCCATTTTGGGGTTCTCGCGTTTGAGGCGAGCGAAAGCCTCGCGGACATTCTTGGCAGCATCCTGCGTGTACTCGTCCAGCTTCACGTAGCCGATGTTGCCAGGCAGCATCCCGCTGTAGGGCACGTTGGGCAGCTTGATTTCGGCGCGAGTGATTGTCTTCTCGAACGTCTTACCGTCGCGTTCTAGCTTGAGTGTCAATTCTGTACCAGCCTGACCACGCATAGCCGAACTGACATCGGCATTGTTCTTGCCTTCGGTCGATTCGCCATTGACAGCCAGGATACGGTCGCCGGCACGCAGACCAGCCTTGTCGGCCGGCAGGTCCTTGTAAGGCTCTGAAATATAGATCTTGTCACCCTGTTGGTGAATCAGCGATCCGATGCCGCCATACTGGCCCAGCAGTTGCAGCTTGACGTCCTCCATATCCGACTCGGGATAGTACACCGTATAGGGGTCCAGCGACGACAGCATAGCATCGATGGCCTTCTTCATCGTCGCGCCAGGGTCCACATCGTCGACATAGTTGATATAGAGCGTCTGATAGAGACGGCTGAAAATCTCCAGATTTTTAGACAGTTCGAAACTGCGGTCGCTGCTTTGGACCGTCTGCGAACACACCACGCCCAGACGCATCCACATCAGGGACAAAACAAATATAGCTACAAATCTTTTCGACATATAAATATTATTTAGTGTTTCAATAAACGATTATGGCCGCATTTTATTGCGGCCATATAAAATTAATTTTGGCAAAGCCTATTTTGAGTTGAAATTTGAGAATTTCTCCCGCTCGCAAGCGAGCGAAATCTTGGAAATCTTGGAAATCTTTTTTTGGCGCAAAGTGCAAATCTTGGAAATATGCTCGCAAGCGAGCGAATCTTGGAAATCTTTTTCCGACATTCGTCGGAAATTGGTTTCCGCTGATTTCAACTTTAAACTTTAAACTTTAAACTTTCAACTCTCCTAGTCTCTCGTAAACTTGTGGATATCCAATTCCTCGGGCGACACAAACCACACGACATCGCCTTCCTGGAAAACCGTATACGAACGAGGGTTAAGTATCTGTTGCCCATCTCTTTCGATAGCAATAATCATAGCGTGGTAGTGCTGCGAGAATTTCGACTCCGATATCGAATGGCCGATGAAAGGATTGTTCTCGTGCACCGTCAGACGATAGATATTCAGCTCATTATCACTATGGTCGTGTATCAGCATATCGGGCTCAACGCTCAGCACGCTGCGCAGATGCGCTATCTGGTCCTCACTGCCCATCACCGACAGGCGGTCGCCCGGCAGTATCAGCATCTCCTTCCGCGGCAAATCATAAACCACCCCGGCGCGTTCTATCGACACCACATTGATACCGTAATCCTCCCTGAAATTGGTGTCCATCAGGCGTTTACCAGAATATGGCGAATAGGGCGTCACCGGTATGCGCTCCAGGTAAAAATTGTTTTCCAAGAGCGTCGGTATCTTGAACGACTGCTGCGACTGGCGCGAATTGAAGTTCTCTATAAACTGGTTCTCAATGCGTTGATAGAAATTGATAGTCCGTTTCGAAAACAGCACCATCAAAACGACAAACACCGCCAGAATCACCAGAAAACCAACGGCAAGGTGGATGTAGCGGCCAATCACCAACCCGATGAACAGCAGCGCCAAGAAGTAGCGCAACAGCAGCACCGGTATCACTATCGCCTGGCTATAGTCCTTCGAATCAAGCATTTCCTTGATTTTCTGCCGATTGACATTGCGCACCGCAATCGCCCATACAAACGGCAGCATAACGCCCAACGTCACCAGCATACCTATCAGGTTGCCCCAAAACGACGGCTCGCCGTTACCGTTCACTATCACACTGTTAATGAACGGTTTCAGCAGTGTGAACGACAGCAGGCAGATAGCCGCATTGATGGCGCCATACAGCAGAATCGACGAAAACTGCTTCTTCAAGAACTGCCTCACCGAACTGGTCTGGTTGGTCTGCTTGGCCGAATTGCTGTAGCGCTCCAGGGCGTCCTTCAGCCTCTGCGGCAAACGAGGTTCGAGACGATTATAAATTGGTACAGAGCCTTTTATCATATACGGCGTAACAAACGTCGTCACTATCGACACCGAAACGATGATCGGGTACAGATCGGGATTGATGACCCCGAACGAAAGGCCCAAGCCGGCAATGATAAACGAAAATTCGCCAATCTGGCAGAAGCAGAAGCCCGACTGGACAGCCGTCTTCAGATTCTTGCCCGACAGCACGAAACCCAGCGTGGCTGCTGACGATTTGAAGACAATAACCGTCGCCGCTATAATCAGTATCGGAACAATATATTTAACCAAAATGTGCGGGTCGACCAGCATACCAACCGACACGAAAAACACCGCGCAGAAAAGGTTCTTGATAGGCGTAATGATAACGTGAATGGCGTCAGCCTCAATCGTTTCGGCCAAAATGGCACCCATCACAAACGCGCCCAAAGCCGTCGAAAAACCAGCATACGAAGCCATCACGACCATACCGAAGCACAGACCCACAGCCACAATGCAGAGCGTCTCCTCGGTCATATAGCGGCGCATCCAGCGCAAAAAGGTAGGAATCAGGAATATACCGAAGACAAACCAGACGATGAGCGAGAAGACCAGCTTGACAAGGCTCATCACCAACTCGCCGCCGTCGAAGCTCTTGCTGACCGACACCGTCGACAGGATGACCAATAGCAGCACCGCAATCAGGTCCTCCACAATCAGCACCGCCGTCACCGACGACGTGAATTTCTGCTGCTTCAGCTTCAAATCCTCGAACGACTTAATGATAATCGACGTCGACGAAATCGACAGCATACAGCCCACGAAGATGCAATCCATTGATTTCCAACCAAGCATACGCCCCACACTGGAGCCTATCAGGAACATAATCGCCAGTTCGGTCAGCGCCGTTATGGCACCCGTCGCGCCAACCTTTTTCAGCTTTTTGATGCTGAATTCCAGGCCCAAAGCGAACATCAGGAACACAATGCCGATGTCGCTCCACACGTGCACATTCGTCGCATCCTTAATGGCCGGGAACCACGGAAAATAGGGACCGATGAAAAAACCAGCGACAATGTACCCAAGCACCAAAGGCTGCTTTAACCATTTGAACACCACCGTAATAACTCCGGCAGTTATAAGAATGATTGCAAGATCGAGAAATAGCGACGGCATAGGCAAATTTGTTAATTAGTTAATTTGTTAATTCGTTAGTGCTCACGCGGTTCTCCGCCCTTTTAATTTTTAATTATTAATTATCACTGATAGATTTTAAATAAGATTTTATGTTGATTTTGAGGCCGAAGGCCGACCCGCAACCTAACGCATTCACACTGCAAAATTACGACTTTTTCGGGATATTACCAGTATTTTATTAATTTTTACTAATTTTGCAGAAGAAACAACATACAAACCACACATCGAAACATCACATAAACAAATACTTAAAAAAAAATGAAAAAACAAGACTGGATACTCATTTTGTGCGTCGTCGCCGTATTGGCGCCCTTTTTCATCCCCGCCACAGGCTTCTTCGACTGGTTCAACAGCGCCACGGCCAACCACCCCTACATTATGGCATTCTTCAAGTTCGCCATCCTCGCCACCCTCGGCGAATGCCTGGCCCTGCGCATCCGCGAAGGCGTATACAACAAACCCGGCTTCGGCATCGTCCCGCGAATGATGGTGTGGGGCTTCCTCGGTATGTGCATCGCTATGGCGATGGTCATCTTCAAGACCGGCGTGCCCGCCTTCCTCGGCAGCCTCGGATGGAAAGAGGCCGCAGCCCTCTTTGCCGCGCCCACACTGACGTGGGGCAAACTCGGCGTCGCATTCGCCGTTAGTGTACTGATGAACAGCATCTTCGCACCGGTGATGATGACCTTCCACAAATGCACCGACATCCATATCCTCGACAATGGCGGCACCGTCCGCGGCCTGCTGCGCCCGATGAAGATGCGCGAAATCTTCGCCACCAAGGTCAACTGGGATGTGCAGTGGAACTTCGTGATAAAGAAGACCATACCCCTCTTCTGGTTCCCGGCCCACACCATCACCTTCATCCTGCCGCCCACCTTCCAGGTCCTCTTCGCAGCTCTGCTCGGCGTGGCCCTCGGACTCATCCTGGCCCTCGCCGCCGGAAAAAGCAAATAATTCAACCCCATCTAAAACCCTAAAAAACAGCACCCTCTATGCCCGTTGTACGCTATATGTACGCTATATGTACGGTATTTGTACGCTTCAAAAGCGTACAAATACTGTACAAATAGCGTACATATAGCGTACAAATGGCATAGCAGGTACCTTAAGGGTCTATTTATCAACCGATTATAAAGAAAAGAACACACAACAGTATGAAAAAGAGCGCCTTACTGATTCTGTCGCTTGCGCTGGGTTTTGCCGTGCAAGCCCAGAGCGACACCGATTCGAAGCCGTTCCACTTTGATTTCCACGGCTTTGTCAATCCCCACTTCTACGCCGACAGCCGCTCGGTGGTCGGCGGCCGCGAGGATATGATGCTCTTCTACCCCAAGCCCATCGCCCTCGACGCCAACGGACGCGACCTCAACGACGGCTGGCAGGCCAATATGATGAGCATCACCACGCGCCTGAACCTGGGCATCAGCGGCCCTGACGTACTGGGTGCCAAGACGTTTGCCTCAGTCGAAGGCGACTTCACCGGCAGCACCAACGCCAGCAACAACGACCTGCGCCTGCGCCACGCCTACATCAGCCTCGACTGGGAACGCGGCGGCGCGCTGCTGGTCGGACAGTACTGGTACGCTATGGTCGTCCCCGAAATTATGCCGATGACCAACCCGCTCAATATGGGCGCACCGTTCCACCCCTACGCCCGCTACAACCAGGTGCGCTACCGCATCCCGCTGGGTCCCGTCGAAATCGCCGCCACGGCGATGTGGCAGCTCGACAACGCCAGCCAGGGCCTGCTGAACGGCGCAGCGGCGACCAGCACCCTCTTTGCGCGCAACAGCCTGGTTCCCGAACTGAATCTCCGCGTGATGTACTGCACTCCGTCACTGCTGTTTGGCGGCGCCGCCAACCTCAAAACCATCCAGCCCATCGTGCCCGACGCCGAACAGCGCCTGCACTCGTCGCCAAGCTATACCATTTTCGGCAAGGCGAGAGTCGGACAGCTCGACATCAAGGCGCAGACGCTGCTCAACAACAGCCTCTACGAGGGCTGCTCGCTGGGCGGATACCTGATGCTGGCCGACTCGACATTCAGCGACTGGCACTTCAACACCGTGTGGGTCGATCTTTCGCGCAACGCAGGCCATTGGCGGCCAGGCCTTTTCCTCGGCTACGCCCAAAACAAGGACTTCGGCAACACCGGCTATGCCAACTGCTTCGGCCGCGGCCACGACATCGAATACCTGTGGCGCATCCAGCCCCGCCTGACCTACCGAAGCGGCAAAGCCCTCAGTTTCACCGCCGAAGCGGAATACACCAAAGCCGGCTACAACACCCCCGTCAGCAATCTGCGACTGTCATTAACTATGCAATATGATTTCTAACTACCACACCCACTCGCGCCACTGCGACGGCCGCGGCGAGCTGCGCGAATACGTCGAATACGCCCTCTCGAAAGGCTTTAAAGCCCTGGGCTTCAGCGGCCACGCTCCCGTCCCATTCCCCAACAACTTCTCGATCAAGGACGACGACTACCTGAACTACTGCAACGAGGTGCGCGCCCTCAAGGCCGAATATGCCGGCCGCATCGACATCCGCCTGGGACTCGAAATCGACTATATCCCCGGCCTGCTCGAGGATTTCACCCCTCTCGTCGAACAGGGCGGCCTCGACTACACCATCGGCAGCGTCCACCTCATCCCCAACCCCAACGACGTCAGCGAGTTGCGCCACCTTTCGGCCACCGCCAAGGGCGACGAGCGGCAGCAGATACCCTATCACCTCTGGTTCATCGACGGGCCGCGCCAGGAGACCTACGACAACGGGCTGCACCACATCTTCGGCGACGACATCCGCGCCGGCGTGCGCGCCTACTTCCACCAGCAAAACGCTATGATTGAGCAAAATAGGCCCACAATCGTCGGCCACCCCGACAAAATAGTGATGCACAACCGCGAACGCTACTTCAGCTGCGCCGACCGCTGGTACCGCGACCTGCTGTTCGAGACCCTGCAGCTCATAGCCGAAACGGGCTGCATCTGCGAGCTCAACACACGCGGGCTCTACAAGGGCCGCCACACCGACTACTACCCCTCGAAGGAGGCCGTGCGCTTTATGGACACCCTCGGCATCCCTCTCCTCGTCAGCACCGACGCACATCAGCCCTCGGACCTGGACCGATGGGAAGGCGCCTTCGATTTCCTCGCCGAAATCGGCTACAGGAATATCATTGAGAGAATCTGAATCAGTGCATTCTATATTTTGCAGCAAAATCTAATGAACAACAACTAAACACAATATGGAACAAGAACCTATTCTTAACGAGCACAACAAGCAGGAATACCCGCCGATGCACACGGCTGAGCATATTTTGAACCAGACGATGGTTCGGATGTTCGGCTGCCCGCGGTCGAGAAACGCGCACATCGAGCGCAAAAAGAGCAAGTGTGACTACCAGCTGGCGTCCTGCCCCACCGAGGAGCAGGTGCAGGAAATCGAGCGCCGCGTCAACGAGGTGATTGCGCAAGGCCTTACGGTCAGCTACGAATTTGTGAAACGCGACGAGGTGCCGCCCGAGGTGGACCTCGGCAAGCTGCCCGACGACGCCAGCGAGACGCTGCGACTGGTACGAATCGGCGACTACGACCTATGCGCCTGCGTCGGCACGCACGTGCAAAACACTGCCGAGATAGGCCATTTCAAGATTATCAGCCACGACTGGAACGAGGAAACCGGCACGTGGCGTATGCGATTCAAACTGGTAGAATGAAAAAGAAGCAAAAGAAAAAAACGGCACGAGAGCACCTGGAGCCATTGGTCTACAGGGCCCGTCCCATATGCTGGGTGAACATCGCAATTGCCGGTGCACTTACTGTTTCCATTTGGTTGCTCCTTGGCCCAAGCATCCTATGCGTGGTGGCCAGTGTGCTTTTTTTGATGTTGGCTTACCCCACGTTCAGGCACCGCAACGACTGCATTACGCTGACCGAGAAGGGCATCGGCCTCGACCACGTAAGGGTTGTTGAATATGGCAAGAAAACCGAGAGGCTTGACCACGTGGACATCGAGTGGCGATATGTCAGAGATGTGGAATTGTATGTACTCAGACATGGCTATATAGATGTCAACGCTCACGATAAAACTTACACTGTGGATCTTGAATATTATATGGTTTTCGGCACAAAGTTGAAATCCTGGCAGAAGGCCATCAAGGAATACAGTCAAATGCCCGGCACCCACATCAAACGTTGGCCATAATCACTGGCAGTATGCAATGATATACAAAAGAAAAGACCACCCGATTGGGTGGTCCTGGTGATCTGCACAAGATTTGAACTTGTGACCTCTTGCCTGTCAAGCAAGCGCTCTAAACCAACTGAGCTAGCAGATCATTTTTCTTGTCGAAAGCGAGTGCAAAAGTACGAAGATTTTTCAAACTGGCGAAAAAATTTTTCATTTTTGAAGAAAATTTTCATCCCACATCACACTACAGCGTTTATTTTCAAAACAGTAACGACAACAAAATTTTTTCTCATTTTTTGCGTTACTCTCAAAACGCGACGGCAAAAAACCGCCAACAAACGAAAAAAACGACAAAAATGAAGCTCTTTTTTGCACCCCTGCAAGGCTACACCGACCATATATACCGCAGCATCCACAACGAGGTGGTGGGCGGCATCGATGAATACTTCTCCCCTTTCGTGCGCTGCGACGGCGGAGCGGTGAGAAACAAGGACTTGCGTGACATCGCTCCTGAAAACAACTGCGGTGTAAACTTTGTGCCTCAGGTTATTGCCGCCGGTGTCGAAGAGCTGGCGCCGCTGCTTGCCGTCGTCGAACAGGCTGGATACGGACGCATCGACCTGAACTTGGGATGTCCTTTTCCTTTGCAGACTGCACGCGGCCGCGGAGCGGCCGCGCTGGCCAACCCCGACAAGGTCGAACAGATGATGCAGGAGCTAAAAAGACACGACACGCTAAAAACCAGCATTAAGATGCGCACGGGCTTCACATCGACCGACGAAGGACTAACGACAATCGTGATTCTCAACAACTTCGACCTGCAACACATCACCATCCATCCGCGGCTGGGCGTGCAGCAATACAAAGGCCAGCCCGACCTCGAGGCCTTCGCCAGGCTGAAGGAGGCCTCCCACCACCCCATCGTCTACAACGGCGACATCACGTCGACCGACGGCATCGACCGCATCGCCAGCCTTTTCCCCGACCTCGATGCCATAATGATAGGCCGCGGACTGCTGGCACGTCCCACGCTGGCACGCGAATGGCGCGAAGGGTGTGAACGCAGCGAAGGCGAGCGGCTGGCGACGAGCCTCGAGATGCACCGCCGACTGTACGAATATGCCTGCCGGACATTGCAGGGCGACCAGCAGGTGCTGGCGCGGATGCAGGCCTTCTGGGAATACCAGAAACCGCTTGTGGACAAGAAAGTCTACAAGCGGCTGATGAAGACGACTAGCCTGCGCAACTATGAAGAGGCCGTCAGAAGCTTAGAGTGACACCCAGAGTGTGGATCTTGTCGGCGTCGGTACCCGTGCGGAAGGTGGGCAGCAGGTCGTAGGTCAGACCTAGCGAGCCGCCGAGGGTGGCCGGACTACCCAAGCTTACGAATGCGCGCAGCTGCCAGGGATTCAGCACATCGGTCTTTTCGCGAGTACGGTTCCAGCGGTTGTCGGTGCCCATAGTGCGGGTCTCGAGGCGCTCGCCGAGACTGCACATTGCATCGACACCGAAGCTCAAGTAGAACGGTTTCTTGCCCGTTTCGGGGTTCCGCTGCCCAAAACTGTAGTAGAACTGCAGCTTCACGCCCAGATGCTCGGAATAGAGATGCTGCTGCGGTATTTCGCCCGAAGTTGGAGTGTTGAGCTGCAACGCGTTGCCATTATAGCTGACGCTGTTCAGCAGACGGCTCCAGTCTATATCAAAAATGAGCCACGGTTTGAACGTGAAGTTTTCGGCCAGACGGAACGGCTTAAGGAAAGAGGCAGCCATCGTGATGCGGTAATTCTCGCCGCGGTTGTAGGGCGAACCGCTTTTGTTGTTCATATAGAGCGGAACCGGCGAAGTGAGTCCAACGCTGATCGACGTACCCTCATAGTGTTCCGTCCAGCTACGATTGACGTTCTTGACGCTTAGGTTGCGGGCGACGTCGGTTTGGTAGAGCGAACCGAAGCTATTGATATCGTTCCGGACCTTGGTGTTGTTGCTGATGAGCACGGGGCAGTGCACGGTGGCTCTGTAGGCGCGCAGCAGCGTCAGTTCGTCGGCTGCCTGCAGCGTGTCGAGCCGCAGCGTTGCGTCGAATTGAGGAGAAACTGAGGCTTGGCAGTGTGAGTCTTCGGCTCACCGACACGGCCGGTATCCGCAACACCGAGGATGAGGTGGAGCGTATTGGCGTTGAACGCAGCCGTCAGGCCATGGAAAACGCCATGCTGGTAATAGCCGTGGTGGACGGCAGCGCTGAGGCGGACGCGGAGGATGCCGCCATCATACGTGCGGCGGAAAAGGCCCCGAAAGCGGTGCTTGTGATATCCAAAAACGACATAGATGCACCGGGTACAAAGATAGAAACCGCGCTGCCTACAGTTTCTCTCAGCGCTCATACGGGTGACGGACTTGACAGACTTGAAAAGCTTATAAATGAGCTTTTCCCTCTGCCGCAGGTTCCTGCCGGGGAGATACTGACCAATACCAGGCAGGCCGAGGCTGTCAGCCGCGCTCTTGAGTATATGGACGCGGCGTTTGAGGCTATGGGCGCAGGAATGACACCGGACATCGTGCTCACGGAAACCGAGGGAGCAATGAACGCCCTGGGCGAGTTGAGCGGACGCACTGTGCGAGAGGATGTAACAAACCGTATTTTTCAGCGTTTTTGTGTCGGCAAATGACAAAACAGCCCTTTTGGGCCAAGTACTGAGCAAAAACGGCTTGACACGGACCTTGATTTGTGATATCATCCTTTAGCAATGTGCAGAAGTACCCAAGAGGCCGAAGGGGCTCCCCTGCTAAGGGAGTAGGCGT